>JAQWSL010000109.1 GCA_029243225.1 Flavobacteriales bacterium | reverse complement strand
TTACTTACTAAATAAATTATATTTTAAAATACAAAAGATGGCTCTAAAACCATCTCTCCAACCAATTTTTTTACCCTCCTCATAAGTTCTGCCATAATAGGAAATTCCTACTTCGTAAATTCTAATTTTAGAAACTCTTGAAAGCTTTGCAGTAAGCTCTGGTTCGAAACCAAAACGATTTTCTTTAAGCTTTAATGCTTGGGCAATTTTAGTATCTATCATCTTATAACAGGTTTCCATGTCTGTAAGATTTAAATTGGTAAACATGTTTGATAGTTTAGTTAAAAATTGATTTCCAATGGAGTGCCAATAAAACAATATTCGATGTGGGTTTCCGCCCATAAATCTTGAACCGTATACCACATCTGCAAACCCTGTAACAATTGGCTGTAACAGAACATTAAACTCATTAGGATCATACTCTAAATCAGCGTCTTGAATGATTAAAAATTCTCCTGTTGCTAGCTCTATTGCTTTATGAATAGCCGCTCCCTTTCCTTTGTTTTTTTCTTGATTGAATAGCTGGATATCTAACGTTAGGTTGTTCTCCATGTAATTTGCAATTGCCTGTTTTGTATTGTCAGTTGAGCAATCATTAACAATAATAATTTCTTTTTGAATATTGCTAATTAAATTCACCTCTTTAACCTTGTCAAGAATTAAATGAATGGTCTTTTCTTCGTTATATGCAGGAATAAGAATAGATAATTTAGTAATCTTCATAATTGAATTTTAAATGTTCATTTCAGGTATATCCCCTTCAATAATTAATTTCCCTTCTGTAGCTTTTTTAATTTCTTCTACAGAAACACCTGGAGCTCGTTCTATTAACTTAAACCCCTCTTTTGTAACGTCCAATACAGCTAAATTAGTCACTATTTTTTTTACGCAACCAACACCTGTTAAAGGGAGTGAGCATTGTTTCAATAATTTGCTTTCACCCCTCTTATTAGTGTGCATCATGGCAACAATAATGTTGTCTGCACTTGCGACTAAATCCATTGCGCCTCCCATTCCTTTAACCATTTTACCGGGAATTTTCCAATTTGCGATATCTCCGTTTTCAGAAACCTCCATAGCCCCTAAAACAGTTAATTGAACATGCTGTCCTCTAATCATTGCAAAGCTTGTTGCAGAATCAAAATATACAGCTCCAGGTACTGCGGTAATAGTTTGTTTGCCAGCATTAATAAGGTCTGCGTCTTCTTCCCCTTCAAATGGAAATGGGCCCATTCCTAAAATTCCATTTTCTGATTGAAAATCTACTGAAATCTCTTCAGGAATGTGATTAGCAACTAAAGTTGGAATTCCTATACCCAAATTAACATACCATCTATCTTGTAATTCTTGTGCTATTCTTTTAGCAATTCCATTTTTATCTAGCGCCATTTTTAATCTTTTTTTCTAGTTGTTCTTTGCTCAATTCTTTTTTCATACGAATGCCCTTTGAAAATTTTTTGAATAAAAATTCCAGGTATATGAATTTGATTAGGGTCTAATTCGCCAGGTTCAACTAACTCTTCTACTTCTGCAATTGTAATTTCACCTGCCATTGCCATCGCTGGATTGAAATTTCTTGCTGTTCCTTTAAAAATAAGATTTCCTGTTTTATCTCCCTTCCATGCCTTTACAATTGCATAATCAGCAGTTAAAGCTTCTTCTAAAATATGTGGTTTTCCGTCAAAAACACGAACTTCTTTTCCTTCTCCAACTTCAGTTCCGTATCCTGCTGGAGTATAAAATGCGGGTATTCCAGCTCCAGCTGCTCTGCATCTTTCAGCTAAACTTCCTTGTGGAATTAAATCAACTTCTAATTCACCGCTTAGCATTTGTCTTTCAAACTCATCATTTTCTCCAACATAAGATGACACCATTTTTTTTATTTGCCTATGTTGTAATAAAAATCCTAAACCAAAATCATCAACGCCTGCATTATTTGAAATGCATGTTAGGTTATTGACTTTCAATTTCACTAGTTCAGAAATACAATTTTCTGGAATTCCACAAAGACCAAACCCTCCAAGCATTATTGTCATTCCACTTTGAATTTCCTTGCAGGCTTCTTCTGCAGATGCAACTACTTTATTTATCATTCTTTTTTTATTACAATATTACCAAATATCTTCATCTTCTTTTCCCCAAATCTCTAATCCGTCTTGTTGTTGTAAATTATCAAATACACTTTTTTCTGCCTTATAGCTTTCACAGTCTAAAGGCGAATTACGAATATTTAAAGGTTTATCAAAATCTTCTTGAGAAATCAACAATGTTGAATCTTTATTTATTTCTTTAGTCATGTAAGCCCAAATAGGAAGAGCCGTGTTGGTTCCCATGCCCATGCTTACCGTTCTAAACCTGACAGATCTATCTTCAGCGCCTACCCATACACCAGTAACTAAATCTGGTGTTAAACCCATAAACCAACCATCGGATTGGTTTTGTGTTGTCCCTGTTTTACCAGCAACTGGTTGAGTAATTCCTACATATGGCCGTTTTGTTGTATCTCTTGATCTAATTCTTATGGCTGTTCCTCCAACTAGTGGCCTTTTAAACTTGTTCTTCAATGTAGGGTGCTTAACTCCTGAAGTAACAAGCTTCATCATTTCAAGCATTGTATATGCAGTTTCAGCATTCCAAACTTGTTTAGCGTTTCTTTCTGGTTCATATATGATGTTTCCATATTTATCCTCAATTTTTGAAATGAAAGTAGGCTCAATGTAAACGCCCCCATTAGCAAACGAAGAGATTGCTCCTACCATTTCATAAACAGAAAGGTCAAAAACTCCCAAAGCCATAGATGGAACTGGTATGAATTTAGAGGTGTCTAGACCTAACTGAGCAACTCTGTCAAAAACCTCATTCATCATACTGTTCTTTTTGATAATACTGGCAGTAATGTTGTTCATAGAGGATGCTAAAGCGAAAAAAACAGGCGTTAATGCGCCAGAATATGCTTGGTCTGCATTGGAAGGACACCAAAGCTTATTTCTGTATTCATTATAGGGAACCTCAACACAATGCTTAATATCTGGTATTTGATCGCAAGGATGTAAGGCGCCTATTTCTATTGCTGTTGCATAAACAAAAGGTTTAAACGTTGAGCCCACTTGCCTTCTACCGTTTTTAACCATGTCATATTTGAAATGCTTAAAATATGGGCCTCCAACCCAAGCCTTAACATGTCCATTTTTGGGGTCCATAGAAACCAAACTGGCTCTTAACAAACCTTTATAATAAAAAACAGAATCCCTAGATGACATTAAAGTATCTTTCTCATAATTTGGAGATTCCCAGTCAAAAACCTTTATGATTCTTTTAGTTGTTAAAACACTATCTATTTGTTTTTTTGTCAAAAAAGTAGTCATGTGGTTACAATAGGAGCAAACAAATCCAGAGTCAGTTCTTTGAATGTACTTTTTAGGCCTTTCACAATATCCACAAATTTTACCACTGAACTTTTTATACGTTTTAGATCGTCTTAAGGCCCTAGAAATTATTGTGTCTACTTGACTTTTCTGAAGATCATTAGAAAAAGGTGTTCTTTTCCACTTCTTATTATTGTTATTAAAGTCTTCTTGCAGTTCGTATTTTAAATGCTGTGAGACAGCATACTCAGCATGCTTTTGAATTCTAGAGTCTATTGTAGTATATACTTTAAGACCGTCAGCATAAAGGTCATAAGAATCTCCGTTTGATTTTTTAAGCTTTAATTCCCCATTTTCATTTTTTGCTCTAAATATCTTAGTGAGTTCTGCTCTTAATGTTTCTCTAAAGTAAGGAGCTAAACCTGTTTGGTGATCTACTCGAGTATAGTTCAAACCCAAAGGAAGTTGTCTAATAGAATCATATTCAAGTTCAGTTAAATGATCGTTTTTCTTCATCTGAAAAAGAACAACTTCTCTTCTTTTAATCACTTTTTCCGGAAATCTAAGCGGATTAAAAAGTGATGGGTTTTTAGCCATTCCAATTAACATTGCCGATTCCTGAATGTTAAGTTGAGAAGGTTGTTTGCCAAAATAAACAGATGCCGCACTGTTAATTCCGACTGCGTTATTTAAGAAATCAAACTTATTCAGATACATACTAATAATTTCTGCCTTTGTATAGTTTTTTTCTAATCTTGCTGCAATAATCCATTCTTTAAACTTTCTAACTACTAACTCTAGTTTAGATAATTTTTCTCTAGGAAAAAGAAGTTTAGAAAGTTGTTGTGAAATAGTTGAGCCTCCGCCCTGACTGGTGTTTCCAGTTAAAACACCTTTTGCAACTCTCGCTAGTGCCCTTACATCAATTCCTGAATGCTCATAATAGCGTTCATCTTCTGTAGAAACCAATGCTTTGATTAGCCATTGGGAAAGATCGTTATACTTAGAGTTTGTTCTGTTTTCTTGATAGTATTTGCCGATTAACTCAATATCAGCTGTGTAAATAACTGAAGCTAAATTAGTTTCTGGATTCTCTAATTCCTCAAACCCTGGAAGAGAAGAATCACTCGCAATGTTTAAAAAAAAATAAAGTGCAATAAATGGAGAAAGAACAATAGTCCACAAGATAAGAAGCAGGGATGCTTTTAAAAATATCTTTATTCTTACATTCATTATCTACCTTTTTATTTTGCTAAAAGTATTTATTTTTTGAAAAAAAACACGCATAAAACAACCATTATCTAAGTTTTTTATATTTCCTAACAAATGGGGGTTATCAGATATGAAATAGTATTTTTTTTTATTTGTTTTCAATAACTCATCATTTTCTTTTAATATACATTTTCTTAACTAAAATATTTATCTACTTTTGCCGAAATTATTAACAGCAAATTGGAATACATGGAGCGTTTATTTAAAGTCTTTAGCATCTCCTTTTTTATCTTTCTATCATTTGGACTATTAGCAAGTACTAGTGCTAATGATAGTACAGGTTCTAGTTCTAAAGATACTGCTGAATTATATAACCCCGTTCCAGATGTTATGCATCACATTTCTGATGCACATGATTGGCATTTTTTCACTTTTAGAAAAGGTACTGCAGATGAATGGCATTTTTCTATTCCGTTGCCTGTTATTTTAATAACAGAAGGCAACTTAGATGTGTTTTTATCTAGTGCTTTTCATCACGGTCACGAAACTGTAACTAAAGGAGATAGAGTTTATTCTATAGATGAGCACGGACACATTTCTGAAGTTTCTGATAAAAGTATTTTAAACTTCTCCATTACTAAAAATGTGGCATCAATGCTATTGGCGGTGCTTATTTTATTCTTAATACTTAGAAAAGTTGCAAAAAGTTACCGTAAAAACAATGGTGTTCCTAAAGGGGTTCAAGCTTTTATTGAGCCATTAATTCTTTTTGTGAGAGATGATGTAGCTAAGCCTAATATTGGGCATAATTACAAAAAATATTTACCCTACTTATTAACTCTTTTCTTCTTTATTTTAATAAACAATTTACTTGGCTTACTTCCAGGAGCTGCAAATGTAACTGGGAACATTGCTTTAACACTTGTGCTTTCAGTATTTACAATGCTTATCACCAATTTCAGTGGAAACAAAAATTACTGGGGACATATTTTTAATCCTCTTGGAAGCAGTATGGGTTGGGCTGCTAAAGCTCCATTGTATTTAATACTTCTTCCAATAGAAGTTCTTGGTATTTTCATAAAGCCTGTGGCTTTAATGATAAGACTTTTTGCAAACATGACCGCTGGTCATATTGTTATTTTAAGCTTACTTTCTTTGATTCTTATGGCTCAAAGTGGTTTAGGTACTGGAGGTGCTTTTGGGGTCGCGCCAGTATCAGTAGCGTTTGTATTGTTTATGTACCTTATAGAATTGCTAGTTGCTTTTCTACAGGCATACATCTTTACATTATTAACCTCTTTATTTATCGGATTAGCTATAGTGGAAGACCACTAACTAATTATATATATGTTTAACTTAAAAAAACAATTAACATGGTAACAGGAATAGCAGCAATTGGAGCAGGATTAGCAGCAATTGGAGCAGGAATTGGAATCGGTAGAATCGGTGGATCGGCATTGGAATCAATGGCAAGACAACCAGAACATTCTGGAATGATTCAAACGAACATGATTATTGCAGCAGCACTTGTTGAAGGTGTTGCGTTGTTTGGTGTTGTAGTAGCTTTATTACAAGGTTAATTCACCCAAAACAAAATGAACCAAAACTGCTTGTAACGGTTGGTTACAAGCAGTTTTAAAAAACAAAAAAAATGAATCCATTAGATTTAGTAACACCAGGAATCGGTTTAATATTTTGGACGTCTATTGTCTTTCTTTTATTGGTTTTGATTCTAAAAAAATACGCTTGGAAGCCTATTTTAGATGCAGTAGACAAAAGGTCTAAAAGTATTGAAGACGCAATTAATGCTGCAGATGAAGCGAAGTCTTCTTTAGCACAATTAAACGAAGAGAGGGCAAAAATTAAAAAGGAATCTTTAGCAGATAGAGATGCTTTACTTAAAGATGCTGCTGAAACAAAAAACCAGATAATTGCAGAAGCTAAAACTAAAGCTAAGGAAGAAACAGATAAAATTCTTAACAGCGCAAGAGAAGTTATTAAAACTGAAAAATTAGCTGCAATAACTGAGCTTAAAAACCAAGTTGCTGTTCTTTCTTTAGAAATAGCTGAGAAAATTGTAAAGGATCAATTATCATCTGATGACAAACAAAAAGCATTAGTTGATTCTATGATTAAAGACGTTAACTTAAATTAATTGTAATGCAGCAATCACTAGCGGCTAGAAGATATGCTAAGTCCTTAATTGGTCTTGCCAAAGAAAAAAACATTCTTAAAGATATTTATACAGACATGTCTTTAATTAGCGCTACTGTTTCTGCTAATAAAGACTTACAACTGCTTCTTAATAGCCCTGTAGTTAATACAGATAAAAAACAGCAAATTTTGACTGCTGTTTTCAAGGAAAGCTTAACTGACCTATCCTTTCTTTTTCTAAATTTAATTTCAAGCAAGAAAAGAGAATCGCTTGTTCAAAGCATAGCTGATTCATTTATAAATCAATACAAAGAATTAAATAATATTATTACTGCTGAAGTAACAAGTGCTATTAGCCTTGATAAAAAACAAATAAACAACATTGTTTCTCTTTACAATCAAAAAGAAGACAGCAGATTTGAAATAATTGAAAAAGTTGACCCAGAAATTATTGGTGGTTTCATTTTAAGAGTTGGTGATCATCAAATAGACACATCAATTAGTAAAGAAATTAGAGAGCTTAAAAAAGCTTTTAATGAAAACCCTTACATAGCAGAAATATAGAATTAAAATAAAAAACAATGGCAGAAATTAAACCAGCTGAAGTTTCAGCAATTTTAAGAGAACAACTCTCAGGATTTAAATCTGGAACAGAATTAGAAGAAGTAGGTACTGTTCTTCAAGTAGGAGATGGTATTGCAAGAATATATGGTCTTGGTGGAGTTCAATATGGAGAGCTTATCGAATTTGACAATGGACTACAGGGTATTGCTTTAAATCTTGAAGAAGACAATGTTGGAGCTGTTCTTTTGGGAGCATCGAATGATATTAAAGAAGGAGATACTGTTAAAAGAACTAATCGTATTGCGTCAATAAATGTTGGAGAAAAGATGTTGGGTAGAGTTGTAAATACTCTTGGAGAACCAATTGATGGAAAAGGACCAATTGAAGGTGAACTTTTTGAAATGCCAATCGAAAGAAAAGCGCCTGGTGTTATTTTTAGACAACCTGTAAATGAACCACTACAAACAGGAGTTAAAGCAATTGATGCTATGATTCCAATAGGAAGAGGGCAAAGAGAATTAGTAATTGGTGATCGTCAAACAGGTAAAACAACGGTTTGTATTGATACTATTATTAATCAAAAAGAGTTTTATGACAGGGGAGAGCCTGTATATTGTATCTATGTAGCTATAGGCCAAAAAGGTTCTACTGTTGCTGGTATTGTAAACAAACTTGAAGAAGCGGGTGCAATGGCTTATACAGTGGTAGTTGCATCTAACGCATCTGATCCTGCCCCAATGCAATTTTATGCACCATTTACAGGGGCTGCAATTGGTGAATATTTTAGAGATACTGGAAGACCAGCATTAATCGTTTTTGATGATTTATCTAAACAAGCTGTTGCATATCGTGAGGTGTCTCTTCTCTTAAGAAGACCTCCAGGTAGAGAAGCTTACCCAGGTGATGTATTCTATTTACATTCAAGGTTATTAGAAAGAGCTGCTAAAATTAACTCATCAGATGAGATTGCATCTCAAATGAATGATTTACCAAAGTCACTTAAGGGCAAAGTAAAAGGCGGTGGTTCATTAACTGCTTTACCAATTATTGAAACACAAGCTGGAGATGTTTCTGCATATATTCCTACAAATGTTATTTCAATTACTGATGGACAAATTTTCTTAGAAGCTAATCTATTCAACGCTGGTGTAAGACCGGCAATTAATGTTGGTATCTCAGTTTCTAGAGTAGGAGGTTCAGCTCAAATTAAGTCAATGAAAAAAGTTGCTGGTACACTTAAACTTGATCAATCTCAATATAGAGAGCTAGAAGCTTTTGCTAAGTTTGGTACTGATTTAGACGCTGCCACTATGGCTGTTCTTGGAAAAGGAGAAAGAAATGTGGAAATTCTTAAACAAAATGAAGGTGCTCCTTTGCCTGTTGAAGAACAAGTTGCAATAATATACTGTGGCTCTACTGGAATTTTATCTAATGTTCCTGTTAACAAAGTTCAAGATTTTGAAACAGAATTGTTAACCTATTTAAGAGCTAAACACAGAGCAGAGTTAGATGATCTTAAGTCAGGGAAATTAACAGCTGAAATAACTACAGTGATTAGAAATGTAGTTGAAGAATTGAGCAGTAAATATGTAAATTAAAAGAGAATTTTAGCTTCTTTTTAAACTATAGCACATGGCGAACTTAAAAGAAATAAGAACCAGAATTACATCAGTTAATTCAACTATGCAGATTACTTCTGCCATGAAGATGGTTTCTGCTGCTAAACTTAAAAGAGCGCAGAATGCTGTGGTTCAAATGCGTCCTTATGCCGAGAAATTACAAGAGATATTATCAAATGTTTCAAGTTCTATAGATACAGCAGATAATCCTTTTGTTAGGGTTAGAGAAGAAAACAATGTTCTTCTGGTTGCGCTTACTTCAAATAGAGGTCTTTGTGGTGGCTTTAATAACAATGTTATTAAAAAAACCAAAAAGCTAGTAAGTGAATATGGAGAATCTTCTGTAGCTGTTTTCCCTGTTGGAAAAAAAGCAAATGACGCATTCAAAAATTCTACTTATTTAGCAACAGACAATTTACCTCAAAACAGTGCAAGTTTATGGGACGATTTGAATTTTGAAAATGTTAATTCTCTTACTGAAGAACTAATGTCTTCTTATAAAAATGGAGATTTTGACAAAATAATTGTTGTATATAATTCCTTTAAAAATGCAGCCGTACAAATCATTAAGTCAGAGCAACTTCTTCCAATAGTTAAGGCAGATAGTGATTCTGAAAACACAGATAATACAGATTATATTTTCGAACCCTCACAAGAAGAAATAATTGTAGATTTAATTCCCAATTCTTTAAAAGTTACTTTTTACAAGGCTATGCTTGATTCATTGGCTTCAGAACATGGCGCAAGAATGACGGCTATGCACAAAGCTACCGATAACGCATCTGAGTTAATTAAAGAGCTTAAATTGACTTACAATAAAGCTAGACAGGCAGCAATTACTAACGAAATTTTAGAAATTGTTGGTGGTGCAGAGGCTTTAAATGGTTAAGAAGATTATTTTATTTATTTAATCCCATTAGTTTCTACTAGTGGGATTTTTTATTTTTACTTCACAATGAAGTTTTACCGACTAAGCTTAAGAAGAAGAATATATATTTCTATGTTGGCGCTAATCCTAGTGTCCTTACTAATTATTGGCGTTACTACAATTGTTTTCTTTAATAATCAAAATGAAAACTACCATGCTGAAAGGTTAATAAGAAAAGAAAAAACCATTATCATGTCCTTACAATATTTCTTTAAAGATCTAAATCACATGGAAAACATGGATTTTGTTCTTAAAGACTTTGACTACAAAATAAAGGAACTTTCAGATGTCAATAAAATAGAAATTAACGTATTCAATTTAAATGGTGACATCTTAATGTCTAGTAAATATGATTATACTAATCCCGATTTTTATACATTTAAAATGAACCCTTCTATTTTAAATAAACTAAAATTAGAGGATAAAAGACAAGTGGAAAGCATAAACAAATCAAGCATTAGTACTTATACTTTTGTAAAAAACAAATCTGGAGAAAACATTGTTATTATCAATATACCATATGATACGCAACTCTCTCCCAATAAAAATGAGCTTCGTTTATTCTTAACCACCCTTCTTGAAGTTTATATTTTTCTTTTATTAGGGGCAAGCCTAATAGCATATTTCTTATCAAATTACATTACCAAATCAATTAGAGTTGTTGGTGAAAAATTAAAAAACGTAAGAATTAATAAAGCAAATGAGAAAATAAACTGGGAAAGCAAAGATGAGATTGGAACGCTTGTTAAAGAATACAATAGTATGATCGCTCAATTGGAGGAAAGTGCGTTAAAATTAGCTAAAAGCGAAAGGGAAAGTGCGTGGCGAGAAATGGCAAAACAAGTGGCACATGAAATTAAAAACCCATTAACACCAATGAAGCTAAGTGTTCAACATTTAGAGCGCTCTTTAGATCCAAATGCTGCTAATTTCAAAGAATTATTAGCGAACTTCTCTAAAAAAATCGTGCAACAAATTGATACACTTACAAGTATTGCCAATGAGTTTTCGAGATTTGCAAAAATGCCTAAGCTTGAATTAAAACAAATAGACCTTAAAGACATTCTATATTCAACAATAGATTTCTTTAAAAATGAAGATGCTATTCGTTTTAAAATAGTAGATAATTCATTGGAAAACGTCTTTATTCAAGGTGATTTAGATCAATTAATAAGAGTTTTTAATAATATTATTAATAATGCTATACAAGCGCTTTCAGATGAAAAGGAAGGAGAAATCACATTAGAATTAACACAACAAAAAGGCGCCTATGTAGTAACTATTAGTGATAATGGTTGTGGAATAGAAAATGAGCTGAAAGAAAAAATATTTCAACCCAATTTCACAACCAAAACAACGGGAACTGGCTTAGGTCTAGCTATGGTAAAACAAATTGTAGATTCTCACATGGGAGTAATTTATTTTAAATCCTCCTTAAAAAAAGGAACTACCTTTTATATTGAATTTCCAATTCCAGAAGATGAAGGAACAGCTTGAAGGTCTTTTTCTTAGTGCTCATTCGTATACAGATACTGCTGTAATCGTTCAGTTGTTTACCGATAAATACGGTAGAAGATCATTCATCTTTAAAGGTGCTAAAAAAAAGAATAGTCCTTATCTTTTCCAGCCACTACATTTTATTGAGTTTAGTTCCTCTTTTAAACATGAAAAGTCTATAAATAACGCCTCTAATCAACAGTTGTCGTTTCCTTGTCACCAAATAACAAGCGATATTAGAAAAACGAGCATTGCTTTTTTTTTAACAGAAATATTAAACGCACTATTAAAAGAAGGTGATTATTCAAAAGAGCTATACCATTTTATTAAAAATTCATTTTTACTATTTGAAATACATCCTTTTAACCCAGATTTCCACCTTGTTTTCTTAATCCAATTACTCTCGTTTTTAGGGGTTGAGCCTGAAAATAATTTTTCAGAAAAAAATATATATTTCAATATAAAACTTGCCAAGTTTGTAGGTTTAAAAGAAAACTATACGATTGCCCAATCTGTTTCTTTTGACTTCTCTATACTTTTGGGCACGACTATTGATAAATATGAAACAATAAGGTTAAACAAAGAAAAAAGAAATGTGTTGATTGAAGTCTTATTTGAATATTTTGAATATCATTTCCCATTTAAATCCAAACAAATATCTTCACATAAAATTTTTAAAACTATCTTTTCTTAAGAAATGGTAAGATCTATTTTTAGCATATTTATATTGCTTGCGCCTTTTATTTTTTATAGTCAAGAAATAAAGGTTGTTAATGAATATTATGAACCATTAGAAGGCGTTGAAATTTATTCTCCAAACAAATCAAACTCCACTAAAACTTCATATAAAGGCGTGGCTTCTCTAGAGAAATTCACATCAAAAGATACTATTGTGTTTTTTAAAGCGGGGTATAATTTCTATACCACCAATTTAAATGATTTATTAATTAATGGCTATTGGGTTACACTATCGCTTTCTGATTACACACTCCCCTCTTTTGTCGCATCAACTTTAAGAGAAAAAAAAATTCTTCTTTCCGATCAGGCTTTAAATAAAGAAACTATTTCAGAAGAGGTTCTAATTGAAAGTAATGCTCAAACTAGTGCAGATGTTTTAAAACAATCTTCTGGAATAACTATACAAAAAAGTCAGGGGGGTGGCGGCAGTCCAATTATTAGGGGTTTTGAAGCAAACAGAGTTTTATTGGTTGTTGATGGCGTTAGAATGAACAATGCTATTTACAGAAGCGGTCATCTTCAAAACAGCATTACACTTGATAATAATATTCTAAGTCAAGTAGATATTAAATACGGGCCGAGCTCAGTCACTTATGGAAGTGATGCAATTGGTGGGGTTATTCATTATCAAACTAAAGACCCGCTTGTTACTAATGCAGATGCAATGTCTTTTAATGGCTCTTACCTTGCAAGAATCAATTCATCAAACAATGAGTTTACTAACCATGTTGATTTTTCATTTGGGAATAAAAAATTTGGAAGCCTTAGCTCTTTTTCTTATAGCCATTTTAGCGACTTAAAAATGGGTGAAAACAGGCTTCATGGTTACAATGACTGGGGATATAGAAATTTTTATGTGAATACTGATAATAATGGATATGATTCAATGATGGTAAATACAGATTCCTCTTTACAGGTTGGCACTGGATTTAGTCAATATCATCTGTTGCAAAAATTTGTTTTCAAGCTAAATGAAAATGTATTATTTAAATTAAATACTCAATATAGTAGCTCATCAGATATTAACCGCTATGACCGGCTTAATAACATTAATGATATAGGAATAGCTGAATACAGTGAGTGGAATTATGGTCCTCAAAACAGGTTTCTAACTTCTTTTACTACTGAACTCTCTAATTACAATGTGTTTTATGATCGTGCAATAATAATTGGTTCTTATCAAAAGATAGATGAAGACAGATTTTCTCGTCCTTTTTCTTCTTTTGAAAGAAGTGTTCGCAAGGAAGATGTTTTTATTTATGCTTTAAATTTTGATTTCGTAAAGGCTATTGATTCTTCAAGTAGGCTGTTTTATGGTGGGGAATTCACTCACAATAATGTCATTAGCAATGCTTATAAAGAAAATATAATTTCTTTTCAAAAAAGCTTAGAATCAACAAGGTATCCAGACGGTGGAAGCAGCATGACAAGTGGAGCAGTATATATTAATTATCAAAAAAAATTGAACTCCTTTCTTCTGCAAGCTGGGTTAAGGTATAATTACGTTTTATTAAATGCCAAATTCAAAGACACCTCATTTATTCAATTACCTTTTAATACTATAAATAGTGACAACGGTTCGTTAAACGGGAGTCTGAGTCTATCATATACCCCATCTAAGCAAACGAACATTCACGCCTCATTAAGCAGCGGATTTAGGTCGCCAAATATCGATGACTTTGGAAAAATTTTTAAAAAAGACAGGTTTGTTATTGTGCCAAATAGTAAATTGAACCCCGAGCAAGTATACAATGCTGAAATTGGTTTTGTTCAAGTTATTAATAACAAAAAAGCTACTAAACTATTGGTTATAAAAAGCGTCATCTATGGCGCCTACTTAGACAATGCAATTGTTAGGGCAGATTATAGTCTAAATGGAAATGATTCCATCCTTTTTGATGGATTAGTTTGTAAAATCCGCACGAATATAAATGCAGAGAGTGCATTTATATATGGAGCAACCGGTGAGCTTAAAGTACACTTCAACAAATTTCTTTCTTTTTCTTCTTCTCTTAATTACACTTTAGGAGAAATTCAAAACGCTAATGAATCTTTTGGACACATTCCTCCTCTGTTTGGTAGAAGTAAGTTGGTTTTTGAAAGAAAAAAATGGGATCTAGCATTTTTCTCAGAATATAACGGGTGGAAAAATGTTGCTGATTACAGCTCTGGAAGTGTTGACAACTTAATCGAAGCTACCATTGATGGCACTCCTCCTTGGTACACTTTAAATTTAAGAATGGGCATTGAATTGCATCAACTTGCTCAAATTCAATTAGGGGCATACAATTTAATGGATGTTCACTATAAAAGTTTTTCATCTGGAATTAGCGCTCCTGGAAGAAGTTTTATGATTTCAATTAGATCGGTGTTTTAACTAATCTTCAAGCCAACATTGTAGTCTAAAGGCATAACTGGGGAATCTTTTTGAGTAGATAAAACAACTGTTGTTTGCATCTGTCCAATTTCTTCAATTGAACCCAGTTTTTGTGCAATAATTCTATCAAATGCAGGTATGTCCTTAACCACAATTCTTAATTGATAATCAAAATTACCAGTTAGCTGTAAACATTCAACAATTTCATCAATTGCTAAAATTTCATCCAAAAAGTTTTTAACAGAACCGCTACTTTGCCTTAGCATTGAAACCTGTACAAGGGCCATAAAACCTAAACCAACTTTAGAAGTATCTACTTTAGCATGGTAACTGGAAATAAAACCTTGCTTTTCTAACTTTTGAACCCTACCTAATGTCGGGGCTGCAGAGAGTCCTATTTTTTTACTCAATTCAATATTGGTGATTTTGCTATTCTCCTGCAATACCTTAAGTATCTTTAAATCAATAACATCGAGCTTCATATTGAAGTGTTTATTTTTTAACTGTTAATTTGGAATAAATTTATACTTTTTTAATTAAATATAAAATTTTATTTTGATAATTTATATAAAATTGGTCTTGATGGGCTTGCGTCATTAACAATATTGGCAACACTAAGGTTTAGCAAAAAGAGGCCATCATTAATTGAATCACCTACTGAAATTAACTCTGTAATTGTTCTTTTAAGGTCTATTTCTTGAGGGTAATTCCAAAAAGCACGATGAGAAACAAGTGCCCCACCATCTTCTTCTCTATCTACAGAAGGTAGGTCTATTAATAAATGTTTAATTCCCCTGTTTCTAATGTGTTTTGCTGCAGATTTAGAGAGGTATGGCCAATTTGTATTATTGTAATCTTTGGTTTGCTTTTGCTCATTAGGAAGGGTTCTTATTATAAGAGCTTCAACACCTTTTAAAATTTCACCCTCTAGCTCAGCTATTGTAATTTGATAATCGCCTTTTTTTTCCCAATCAGATAAATCTTCTTTTAATAGTATTGGATTTACAGTAATTAGTTGTGCTATAAAATGATTTTTTTCAAGCACATTATTAACGGAATATACTTTTTCACTTATGTGTCCCACACTTTCGGTGTGTGTGCAATTTCCGTGAGGATTAAAAAAAATATTTCTAAAATTCACATCTCCACCATCTTTAACACTTCCAATAAATCGGTCATTAATGACTGGTGAGATTTTCATTTTAGAAACAAACCAAGCAACAGCAGAGTTTTCAGTATTGGTTGGAATTGAAATATCAATTGGCATAGACAAGTCAGCAATTAATTCTTCTTCATTAAACTTAACTGTAGTTTTCATTCTGGCAAGATAAACAATTCTCTAGCAATATAATCTGCTAAAATTCTACTTTTAGCATCGACCAATAGCTTGTTTTCAGTTTGTTTTATTAAATCCTGTTTCTTAAATAAATCGACCTGTTTATTAAAAACTTGAAACTGATTATCATTTAACAATTTTTTTATTTTTTTCATAGAAACTCCTAAATCTGATCGCAAACCAAGTAAAATAATTTCATTTGCAATTTCAAATTCAGACAATGTCTCTATTTCAAAATAATCTCCATTGGTAACTAGGCCCTCAATATATTTTTTATTGTTAGAAACATTCCATCTTCTATTGTTTTTTCCATCATAAGAATGTGCTGAGGGGCCAACTCCTAAATAAGCAATAGATGACCAGTAAGAAGAGTTGTGCTTAGATTCAAAGGCTTTTGAAGAGAAATTTGAAACCTCATATTGATTAAACCCTGATTTAGCTAAGGATTCTACTATCTGTTGGTATTTACCTGAGCAAACTTCTTGGCTGGGCATTGAATATTTCCCTTTTGAAACATCATTATACAAGCTGGTGTGTTTCTCTTTTGTTAAATTATAGGCTGAAATGTGTTGTACATTTGATTGAATTGCTTTTTCTATATCTGTTCTCCAGTTTCTATTTAAAAACAAAGGAACACCATAAATTAAATCAATACTTATGTTACTAAAACCAATCTTTTGAGCCAACTCAATACAAGCAATTGCTTTGTCACTTGTGTGGGCTCTATTCATCCATTTTAAAACAGTGTCATCAAAAGATTGAACTCCAATACTTAACCTATTAACCCCAGCTTCTATTAACTCTTTTAATTTGTTTTGAGATAAATCTTCAGGATTACACTCAAAAGTTATTTCAACATCTTTTACAACAGTATAATTTGTTTTAATTTGATTTAAAATAGAAATAAGCTCTTTTTTAGAAAGTATACTAGGTGTGCCCCCTCCAAAATAGATTGTTCTAACCTCTCCCAACAATTCATTCTTTCGGATTGCTAACTCTTTATTTATACAGTCAATGAGCTGATTCTTTACTTTAAAAGATGTACTAAAATGAAAATCACAATAATTGCAAGCTTTTTCACAAAACGGAATATGCAAATAAATACCAAACATTTATACTTAGGTATTACCTTATATATTTAAGAACATTTTCATCTGTCTCTTCTTCTCTTAGCTCTTTTAAAAGAGCTTTTATTGCAGTAGCTCTATTAATTTCTGAATTCAATTTATTTTCCACTGCTGTTACCTCACCTAATTTTCCATTAGCTTTTAATTCCTCAATTTCCAACTGTAATTCATTCGACTTATTTTCATGTTTAGTTTGAATTGCAGAAAGAATTTGATAACCAGAAAGCTTTAAATACCAGGGGCTTCCGTTTCTTGCAACTTGCTCAAAAACAACTAATGCCTCATCGATTATCTTGTTATTCTGCCTAATAACATAACTAAGATAATGTTGCAAAAAGCCATATTTATTGAACCCTGTTAATTCATTTACTGTATTTAAAAAGAACCGATGCTGATTCTCATCACCGTAATCAGCATACACAGCTGCTACAGTTTGATTAATTGTAGCGTTTTCTTCTTTTTCAAACCTCTTAGCTAAATCTAATCCTCTTTCAGAATTTTTAGCAACAACGGCTTTCAGAACTTCGCTAATAACTTTAAAAGAAGAATCTTTTAATGCTGTTTTAAAAAGCTCGTTAATGTCGTCATTATAAGGGTAATATTTAGCTAATGCTTTTATAGCTGCTGCCCTTACTTTTGGATGGGCGTCTTTAATAGCTAAGGAAAATAAAAGATTTTTTACTTTCTCTGGGTTTGTGGTTGTAGCGTTTTCAAGTTTGCTAATTGCCATGTATTTTATATTCCAAAAAGAGTGCTGCATATTCTTAAGAATTGCATCTATAGCTGCAGGGTCCTTACTTTTACCCAGCTGGTCAAAAGCTTCTTTTTTATCTAACCAAAGTGGTGCGTACTGTAATTGATAAACCCACTGTGTAACGTCTTTTCGATCTTTCTTTTTACAAAGCAATGATTTATGAGCATCTACATTCACTAAAAGTGGTGTTTGTGCTAAGTTAATATTTATGGTGTCCCATTTTTTTGAGACCCAATACTGTTGTGTTTTAACCCCTGAATTTGTATAAACATCAATATAAATTGGTAAGCTGTATAAGGGCCACTTTTCTGTGTCTTGTTTCTGGTGGATAGTTACTTGAAGCAACTGGTCATCTTTTTTAAATTGTTGTTTAATTTCTATTATTGGATGTCCCTTTGCAAAAAACCATTGATTAAAAAACCAATTTAAATCCAATCCAGACACCTCTTCAAATGCAATTCTTAAATCATGTGCTTCTGCTGTTTTAAAAGCATGTTTATTTAAGTATAATTTTAAACCATCGAAAAAAGCATCATCTCCAATATAATCTCTGAGCATATTTAGAATACGACCCCCTTTATTGTAGGAATGCCCATCAAACATGTCCTCTTTATCTTTGTAATCAAACCGTATTAAATCCTTGTAACCGGATTGTTGAGCAGACAAAAAATAACCCTCCATTTCTTGAAAAGCATTCATGTCAGCTTCCATTTTTCCATATTCAAATTCATCCCATAAATACTGGCTGTAATTTGCAAAAGATTCGTTAAGAGGAAGGTTAGACCAGCTTTCACAAGTTACTAAATCACCAAACCAATGATGAAACAGTTCATGAGCAATTATAGATTCATTTCCACCATCAATAATTTCTCTTTTAGTTTGATGAAGAAAATCTCCATGTATTGTTGCCGTAGTATTTTCCATAGCCCCAGAAACATAGTCTTGGACAACAACTTGATGGTATTTTACCCAAGGGTACTCAACACCAAGTAAATCTGAAAAGTAGGTTAGCATTTTAGGTGTCTTTCCAAATATTGCCATCGCATGTTCTTCATATGTTGGGTCAACATAATAATTAACATCCATTAATTCACCGTTATTTTTTTTCCAATTATCTTTTACAATTGCAAATTCGCCAATAGCCATCATAAACAAATAAGGAGAGTGCGGCTTGTCCATTTTCCAATAATCTGTTCGCTTACCATCTTCATTTATTGAAGAAAAAATCAATTCTCCATTTGAAAGGGTTTTAAATCTATTTTCTACTGTAATATACATTTCTTGTGTTGTTTTTTCAACTGGATTATCTATGGTTGGAAACCAAACTGAATTGGCTTCGGTTTCTCCCTGAGTCCAAACTTGTTGGGGTTTGTTTTTATCTTTTTTATCAGCATTAATAAAATACAATCCCTTTGCCATTGAAATAGCTGAACTACCTCCATCTGTTACGTTTTCAGGGTTTGCTACATATTTAATTTGCAAGTTCAAAGTGTCGTTTCTCGTAAGTGTTTTTGGTAATTTAAACTTGATTTTTCTACCTGTGTTTATGAATTCAACTTCTTGGTTTTCATAATTTGAAAATGCTACTTTTATGCTTTTCACCTCCATTGCTTTTGCGTCTAACGAAATTGAATCTAAAGAGTAATAATATGGCTTTACAGTTAAAAATGCTTCACCATTCATTTGCTTTTTTTGCCAATTAAAATCCACTAAAAGCTTCGTGTGAATAATGTCTAGCATCCTAGATTCAGTTTTTTGGTATAAGGGTATTTGCTCTTGAATGTTAGAGGTTTCTATTGTTGGCACTACAGTATTGTCATTATTTACTGTCTTTAAACCAGAACATGAAGAGATAAAAATAAGGATTGGTAATACTCTTGGTAAATATCTACTATTAAAATTCATTCTTCTTTTGTTTAATTTCTTTTGTTTAACAAATATGCTTAATTGTCACATATAAATGTCCCTATTGTTTCATTTTGTTTATATATCTTCGCTATATAATTTTACTTTTTGTTAAAAGCAATACAAAATAACACAACAACACCAATCACAAGCGCTCTTCTATCCAGCTATTTTGTAGTGGAGAACAAAGGAGACTCTTTAATTGTTGAAAAAAATGGTGTTAAATACACCTGTAGATTGCTTTATCACAACATTGACAATAACACGGTTGTGGTAAAAGTAAATGGGCAACAACTTACATTTACTCTAAAGAAAGAAGTAGACTTTATTTTAGAGTCTTTTGGTATTAGTGGGAATTCTTCTCAGTCTATTAATGAGCTTAAAGCTCCTATGCCTGGTGTGGTTTTAGATATAAAAGTTGCTGTTGGTGATGTGCTAAAAAAAGGAGACCCTCTTATTATCTTGGAAGCAATGAAAATGGAAAACGTCCTCAGTGCTCCTTTAGATTGTATAATTTCTTCTATTGAAGTTAAAAAGAAAGAAACTGTAGAGAAAAATACTTTACTGATAAAATTTGAATAAGATGAAAAATTTAAGCCTACCTATTTTCTTATTTTTAATCACTGCTTTTTTTTCTTGCTCTGAGGAACAAGAAACCAAGGTGAAAACAGAAAACATTGTTGAATTACCAACTGAAATCCCCATTGAAAACTATCATTACAACCCGTCAACAACAGAAGTGAAATGGACCGCTTTTAAACAATCTAAAAAAGTTCCTGTTAATGGTAAGTTTGACTCTCTTATGGTAAGTGGATTTACACCCTCTAATAAACTTTCCGAATCCATTACTGGAGTATCAATAGAGCTTTTTACCTCCTCAACGAATACAAATGATAAGGCTAGAGATTTGAAAATAATTAACTCCTTCTTTGGAGTCTTACTAAATAGCGTTTCTATAAAAGCAAACATTATAAGTGCCAATGGAGATGATTCTGGAGATGGTATTTTACTCATCGACATGAATGGCGTAAAAAAAGAACAACCATTTACTTGGAGTGTTGATGCTTACGATGAACTTTTCATGAAAACAACAATCAATGTTTTAGACTGGGGTGGTGAAAAGGCCTTAAGCGCTCTCAATAAAGTTTGTGAAGCTAAACACACTGGACCTGATGATACAGAAAGCAAGTTATGGCCTGACGTAGAAATAATTGTTCTTTCTAAATTAGATAAAGAATAAATTTTCAATTCTTTCATTGAAACTCTTTTCCAAGTTGCTAAATAAGGTTATGTAGGAAAAAATAAATAGCTTCTTTTTAAGAATTTACCTCTTACTAATTTTAATCATTCTTAACGTTATCCGGCATGCTTTTTCATAACATATTTGCCTATAATGTCATATTCAATATTGACGCAAGTGCCTACCTTGATTTCCTTAAAAATTGTGTTTTCAAAAGTGTAAGGAATAATAGCAACACTAAACTGTTGA
>JAQWSL010000106.1 GCA_029243225.1 Flavobacteriales bacterium | reverse complement strand
GTTCAAGGTGAAAAACAAAATATTATTACTCTATGCAATGACCATCATGGAAAATACCATAGCTCTGTTAAGGGTTGGCATTATGTGAAAGTTCCTGCAAACGAGTTGTACGAATTCAGTTTAAGTAAGCATCTTGAAAACTTTCACATCTCTCTTTATCCAGGAACAACTCACAATGATACAATGAGAGTTAACAACAAAATTAACGATATTCACTCTGGAACGGGCGCTCTACAATCTTCTTATTCTGGTAAGGATGTTGTTATGGGCTTCTTGGACACTGGGTTAGATTGGAGCCATGGAGATTTTAAAAATCCTGATGGATCAACAAGAATTATTGCATTATGGGATCACACGCTTTCAAATAGCAGCAACACTCCAGTTGATTATGGTTATGGGCAAGAATGGGACAGTATAGGAATTAATCAAGGACTTGCAACAGCACATACAGATTATACTGGTCACGGAACTACAGTTACTGGAACAGGTGCTGGAAATGGATTAGCGAATGGAACACACAAAGGTGTTGCCAATGAGTCGGATATTATCGCTGTTGAAATTGATTTCAACTCTGCTAATTTTTTAGGATCAATTGTAGACGCTACCGAATACATCTATAAAATTGCTGATTCAATGGGCAAACCGTGTGTAATTAATGGCAGTCTTGGAACTTATTTTGGTTCTCATGATGGACTTGATCCATATTCACTTTATATAGATAGTTTAATCAATGATAAAAAAGGGCGATTGTTTGTATGCTCTGCAGGTAATTCAGGAAATTGGGGAGCTTATCATCTTCATGCTGATGTTAATAACGACACAACATTCACATGGTTCAAACCCCATTCTAATTACAATTATTTATTTATTGAACTTTGGGCAGATACTGGATCATTTAATCAATTAGAGTTTTGTATAGGTGCAGATATGCACACTCCTAACTATAGCTTTAGAGGAAGTAGTCAATACTTAAACATTTTAAATCATCTAAACACCGTTTCTTATGACACCATAAAAAACAGTAACAATGATGCAATTGCTTCGATTCAATACTATGCAGAACAAATGGATGGGCAATACATGCTTCAAGTTTATATTCCCTATGTAGATAGCTCAAATTACTATTATCGTTTCCAAACAAAAGGAACAGGAGCTTACGATATTTGGTCTGAACAAGCACATTTAAATGTCTCAGACATTATCTCTGAAGAATTTATTCCATCTGCAGTTGAATTTCCAGAAATTATTAACTATTCAGCCCCTGATACACTTTCTACAATAGTTAGCTCCTTTCAATGCTTACCAAGCGTTATAACTGTTGGGAACTACACCAATGACAGCGGATATGTAAACAACCTTGGTAATTGGGTCTCTAGCAATACCACAAGAGGAACTATTTCTCCAAATACAAGTAAAGGACCTACGAGAATAGGAATACAAAAACCTGATATTGCAGCATCTGGAGACATTACATTAAGTGCTTGTAGATTAGACTTTTTACCTTTTTTAGATGATTCAGTTCTGGCATATGGAGGATTACACAAAGGAAATGGAGGCACATCAATGTCTAGTCCTGTAGTTGCTGGAATTGCAGCTTTATTTCTTGAAAAGTGTAACCTATCTACTCCTCAACAATTTAAAGATGCCATAATTAATTCTGCTTATACAGATGCATTTACTGGAACTGTACCAAACTATGCAGTTGGATATGGAAAAGTAGATGGTTTTAACACATTAGTTTCAACTAGTTTTAGCCCCACTATACAAAACAATGAATTTTGTTTTGGACAAGACAGTGCAGAAGTTCGTACTGTACTCAAATACTCACAATTCAATTGGAGTTCAGGAGATACAAGTTCTAATAGTATATACCTACCAAACACAAATGAATATGTAATTGTTACCGATTCGTCTGGTTGCAAAAGTGACACTGTGTTTTTTGACATTATAGAGCATCCACTACCAATTATACCTACAATAACTATTTCTTTTGATGAATTAATTACTGACATCGGATATGACAACTATCAATGGTATATAAATGGAACTTTATTAAATGGAGAAAATGACAGCACATTACAGGTAATTCTTAACGGTTTTTATGAAGTAGAAGTTTTCGATCAAAACAACTGCTCTAATATTTCAGGTGGAATATTTTATGGTGCAGTATTTATAAGTGAAAATGACAATGAAATAAGTTTATTTCCAATTCCTTCAAAAAATGAAATCAATATAATTTGCAACAAAGAGTTAATAAGTATTGATATTATTAATTCAAACGGACAGGTTGTTAAAACCTTAAATGGTTATAATTCAATTAATCACACTACCATTGACATATCATCTCTAAGTAATGGTATATATTTCATGAAAATTAATACAAATCATGGATTAAGTGTTAAAAAATTCCACAAGCATTAGAACATTCTATTAAATTTGTACACTTTTTAAAACTTCAAAATGGATTTAACAGATATTATTAGTATTTCAGGAAAATCAGGACTGCACACTATTGTCGGTCAATCTAAAAATAATGTAATAGTAGAATCACTAATTGATGGCAAACGATTCCCAACTTTTTCATCAAATAGAATTAGTGCTTTAAAAGATATTAGCATTTATACTACAGAGGGCGAGCTATTACTTTCCGATGTATACAGAAAAATCCATGATAAAGAAAAAGCAGGTAAATGTATCCTTCACACAGAAGATTCTTCAAAATTAAGGTCCTACCTAGAAGAAATAGTTCCTGATTTCGACAAAGAGCAAGTTTACAATTCTGACATAAAAAAATTATTTCAATGGTACAATATTCTTCACGATGCTAAAAAATTAAAACTAAAAAAATCTGATAAAAAGGAGTTGAAGACAGAAGAAAATGAAGATAATATTAAAGATGAAGCAAATCAAGAATAGCTTCTAGTATAATAATTGAACCCCTCTATCAAAAAAACTATGAAAAGAAATCACATCTACTTACTTGCATTTTTAATGCTAATGAGCTGCACTAACTTTTATTCTCAAAAAAATAAAAGGTCTAAAAAAAATAAATCCGAAACTACTAATTCTCAAATACTGCCATCTTCTAAAATAGATTCTGTTAGTTACGCTATTGGAATTAGTATAGCTAAAAGTTTTGAAACGGAATTTCCAGAAATAAACCTTGACCAGTTTATGTACGGATTAAGTTCAAAATTATCGAAAGAAGGAGAAACGATAATGAATGATACTGATGCTCAAAAAATAGTAGAAAACTATTTTAAAAGTAAAAAAGAAGCTTCGATGAGTCAAGAAAAGGATAACTATTCTTCTGTAATAAAAGAAGGTGAAGACTTTCTTATAAAGAATGCTAAAAGAAAAAACATTATTACTCTTGCTAGCGGATTACAATATGAAATATTAACAAAAGGAAATGGTGCTAAACCAGGACCTACAGATAAAATTGAAGCACATTATCACGGTACTTTATTAGACGGAACTGTTTTTGACAGCTCTGTTGAAAGAGGTACACCAATAGCATTATCTGTAAATGGAGTAATAAAAGGTTGGACAGAAGCCTTACAATTAATGTCAGTAGGCTCTAAATGGAAACTATTTATTCCTTACAATTTAGCTTATGGTGAAAGAGGAGCTGGTGCTTTAATTAAACCATATTCTACCTTAATATTTGAAGTTGAACTAATAAGTATAAATTAATAAAATGAAAAAAATCGTCACCCTATCAATTGTAATGTCCTTAGTTGGATGTAATCAAAACAATGTTGAAACTAATAATGTAACACTTTCATCAGAAATAGATTCTGTAAGTTATGCTATAGGTTCAACTGTTGGAAAAAACATATCAAATGATTTCCCTGAATTTAACCTGGAAGCTTTCAATCTTGCCATAAAAGATGAGATGGATACTTCAATACAATCTAAGATTGATCCAATGATGGGTCAACAAGTAATTCAAGCTTTTTTTGCTAAAAAACAAAAAGCTCAAAAAGAAATGGAAAAGACAAGCTTTGAAAGTGTAATTGCAGAAGGTGAAAACTTCCTTAGTAGCAACGGACAAAGAGAAGGTGTAGTTGCTCTTGAAAGTGGACTTCAATACGAAGTTTTAATTCAGGGGAATGGACCTAAACCTGGTCTAACTGATAAAGTTGAAACTCATTATCACGGCACTTTATTAGATGGAACTGTCTTTGATAGTTCAGTAGATAGAGGAGAAACTGTTTCTTTCCCAGTAAATGGTGTTATCTCTGGTTGGACTGAAGCTCTTCAATTGATGCCAGTAGGATCTAAATGGAAACTTTTTATTCCTTATAATTTAGCATATGGTGAAAGTGGTGCCGGTCCATCAATCGGCCCTTATTCTACGTTAATTTTTGAAGTAGAACTGATAGCAATAAATAGCTAATCCAATATTAAATATAAAAAAAGGGACATGTTATTATGTCCCTTTTTTTATATCTCTTTTTTCAAAATTGTCTGTGTTGGAAATGCAAAATCTAACTTTTCAGAATTAAATCTTTTTAGAATCTCTTTATTGACTATAGTTTGTGTATTTAACCAATGTGATTCAGGTTTAACATAATAAATAAAAAGAATGTTTAAAGAAAAATCACCAAACCCGTTAAAACCAGCCGAGAAATCATCTGTAATATCATCAATACCCATTACAATGTCTTTCAAAATATCAATGGCTTTTTGCATGTCATCTTCATTAGTATCATAAGTAAGTCCTAATGCTAGCTTTACTTTTAAAGCTGGCTGCGAGGTCACATTTATAACACTATTATCTGTAAATGTACAGTTAGGAATAGTTACGATTCTACCTTCCAACGTTCTAATTCTAGTACTTCTTATTCCAACTTCTTCAACGTTACCATCAAAGCCGTCTATCTGAATCCTATCATGTAACTTAAAAGGCTTATCAAGAAATATCATAATTCCGGCAAAAATATTCTTAACAGAATCTTGTGCTGCTAAAGCAAGTGCCAACCCTCCTATTCCAAGTCCAGCAATCATAGCAGTAATATCAAAACCAATATTATCTAAGCCAATGATTATACCCAATGACCAAATAAGAGCCTTAATTGCTTTTCTCATAACAGGAATTAGCTGATCATCAAATCCACTCTCTGTCTTTTCTGATAATGGCATAACAACATGAACAATAAGTGCATCTGTAATTTTCGCTAAAACAGAAGTGATGTTTATTGCTAAAGCAATGTATGCTACCTTTTCAAGGCTCAACATTAAGCTCTCTTGAAAAGTTAAATAATGAATTGTAATCCAATAGGCAATAATAAATACAAAAAACACAATTGGACGTTCTAATTTATCAACCAAAACATCGTCAATTTTATTTTTAGTCTTAGCTGTTGCTTTCTTTATGATTTTTGAAAAAATCCAATACAGAATTTTAACTACAACAAAAGAGCCTATAATTATGCCCAATCCTATTGCCCAGTCTAGAATTGAATTACCAAAAAACATTTTATCTATAAATTCCATATTACTTTTAATTTATGCGCAAATTTAATATTTACTCCTTTATAAATGATACTATCAAATTAGAATTAATAGTAACCATGTAAAAACCTGAACTTAAAACTGAAATATCTAATCGTTCGTTACTTGAATTAAGTTCTTTATAAATAAGGACTTTGCCATAAACATCTACAACTTTGAATCTTAACGGTTGAAAATAATCAGTCAATGAAATATTTAAATAATTTTTAGCAGGATTTGGATATACTAAAACATCGTTTTTTACGGATCGCAAGGAAACTGGCTGATCATAAGAGCATTGGTAGTTGGCAATAAACCCTGGATTAACAGTTGCACCATCAGAATTAAACCTAAAAGTTACAGCACCAGTAGAAGATGTAAATAACCCTGGACCATTAGTCCCCGTAAAAGGACTTCCGTTTAACTGTTGAGCATTAACAGATGACCCATCATAAACGTACAGGTAATCATAATTAAGCTCTAAATCGAAAGAATAAAAGTCAAAGCTTAACGATGTTGCACTATCAGGGCTAATAGTCCATACATAGTCTTCATTATTATAATAATCTTTTAAAGGCCCTCCAAAATCATGCACATCAGATGAACATAAATCATCATAACAATCTGTAAGATATTCCTCAATTGAATTCCAAAATTCATTGTAACCATCATCGTAACCTAAAGCCCAAATTCCTATGCCTCCAATTCCACTCTGATTTACATGTGCTAATCTTTTACTAAAACCCTCTTCTTCAGTTAAAAAGCACTGATAATTGCCACCATCATTAAAAGCATAAACATCTGTATAACTTTCTTGATCGAATAAATGATTAGAGATTGAATAATTACCAGAAGAATTATCTTTAACTTGTCTATACGTTTTGGCTGATCCACTTCCTGTAGTTGATGATGGGATTGTAAGTGAGGATGTTGGCCATTGATAACCATAATATGGAAGACCCATAATTAATTTTTCTTTTGGACAGCCTTTATCTAAATAATAGGAAGTTGTTTTAGAAATTGAATAATTATAAGTTGACCCAAAATGATAAAGTGGATCGCATGGACCTGCAATTGAACTCCCTTGATAGTAATAAGCATATCCCATTACTATGTAATGATCAACATAAGGCTCCATGATTGAAAAATCAAAAACGTTATTCCAATCAACTGCATAAAGAACAGTACTGACTTCAGAGTCAGGAATTGCACTATGCATTTGAAGACATAAATCTACCATGAAATTTGCAAAGTCTGTTTTATAAGCTGAAGGCAATCCCTCAATATCTATATTAACACCATGTGCCCCCCTACTTTGAACAAGATTAATTAAATTAGATATTAAGGTTTGTTGAGCAGAGGGATTATTAAAAAAAGTAGAATGATCTGAAAACAATGTTACAGTCAATGTCACTTTTGTATTCCCACTATTTAATGCAGCATTTACAGCACTAGAAGTTGACCAACCATGAGTAGTTAAGGCCTGTCCATCTACAGGATTAACTTCATATGAAAAAAAAGAAAAGTGGCTTAACAAATCCCAATTGTAATTTTGATATACACTTCCAACCCAATAAGGGTGCCATCCGTAAACAACTTTATTTAATTCACAACCAGACTTTTCACTTAAATAAACAGCGCTTGCTTGAACTGTAGATTCATAATAATTAGCAGTTGCATTTGGTAAGGAGTTGTAATATTCTAATTGCTCTTGATGTATTGTTTTATCAAATTGAGCATTGTTTCTAATTGTAAAACAAAGAATTAATCCGATGAATAAAATAAATTTCATTTTTTAAAAATTATAGGAAAATCCCACCCTATAGGTAATCGGAGGGCCAGAAGATCCAAAAATATAGTAGGGCCTGTAAGGCGAATTGACATCGTTAATAAAGTCATATAACAATAAGATTTGTACTGTTGCTTTTTCTCCAATGGATGAGCTGTAAGCTGCCCCTAATTGAAAAATATTGGCCAATGTTCTTTCTCCGTTAGGAAAAGGAAGAGGTCTTAATTCATAAACATTAAGAATTTCATATTCAGAATGAATAAAGAAATTCTCACGAAAAGAATACCTACTAAATACATTTGGGCCATAATAAGAATAACTAATGTCATCAGAAATAGAACCTATATACATGTATTTAAAACCTAAACCAGTAGAAAATTTAGGCTTTAATTTATAACCTACAAATGGAGATATTTCAGCCAGTATTATGCCATTATAAATGTTAAAACTTAAGTTCCCTCCAAAGTAAACCTTATCATTTAATGAGGCGTTAGCATTTAATATTTTATTGGAAGTTTGATTGGTATCTAAATCCTGACAAAGTGAAAATTGAATAAAAGAAATATTCAAAATTAAAAACAATATGTATTTTAATCTCATAATTATCAATATCCTTTTGCTTGATCAATAGGTATACTACTTTTTGCAAATGCTCCAGTTCCTGAAGCACATAATTTACCTGATGAATTATATAGCTTTGAACTTGCTGTTACAATTGATTTTGACATGGAAACAACTTCTCCTTCAGCTGTTAATTCATCTTCACCAATGGGTCTATATAAATGAACATTGTAATTAGATGTAAGTATAAAAAAATCTGAAACTATGGATTGTGCAGCAAAGTAGCTTGCATCGTCCAACATTTTAAAATAAATGGAACCATGCAGACTATTCCCAGCATGGAAAAATTTCGGATCAGTTTTCATTTTTATAATAGCTCTACTTGGAAAAATTTCAATCTCAGGAAGCATCAATTTATTTATTGGTGCTTTTAAATACATGTTTTTTAAACGGAATATATGTTGCTCCACTACTATTTAATAATTAATTAATTTTTTCAGTTTTGCTGCTACTTTTTCAGCATTAGGAAGAATTGTCTCTTCAAGGATAGAATTTAATGGTATAGCAGGAGTATCTATAGACCCCACAATTTCAATGGGAGCATCTAAAAACTCAAAACAATGTTTTTGAATTCTAGCTGCAAGACCCAAAGTAAAAGAACATTCTATTGATTCCTCAGTAATAAGCATTACTTTTCCATGTTTTTTCGCACAATCATACATTGCATCCTCATCAAGTGGAAAAAGTGTTCTTAAATCAATAATTTCAACAGCTCCATTGAATTGTTCAGAAGCCTCTAATGCCCAATAAACACCTCTTCCATATGTAATAATACCAACTGAATCACCATTATCTATTTTATCTTGATTTGCATTTAAAACAATTCTAGCTTTCCCAAAAGGGAGTATATAATTTTCATCAGGTTCAATTGTACTTGCACCCTCTGTTCCTTTAATTTTACTCCAATACAATCCTTTGTGTTCGAAAATAACGACAGGGTTAGGGTCATGGTAAGCGGCTTTAATCAATCCTTTTAAATCTGCCCCATTTGAAGGGTATGCAATTTTAATTCCCCTAATATTAGTAACAACAGACTCAACACTAGAAGAGTGATATGGACCACCTGAACCATAAGCTCCAATTGGAACTCTTAAAATCATACTTACAGGCCATTTACCATTAGATAGATAATATGAACGACTTACTTCTGTAAAAAGCTGGTTCAATCCTGGCCAAATATAATCAGCAAATTGAACCTCAACAATAGGCTTTAATCCTACAGCAGACATACCAACCGTACTTCCAATTATAAAAGCTTCTTGAATAGGTGTATTAAAAACTCTATCGTCTCCAAATTGCTCTGCAAGAGTTGCAGCTTCTCTAAACACACCTCCAAGTCTACCTCCCACATCCTGACCATACAACATACAATTCTTATCCTTTTCCATTATTTCTCTAATGGCAAAAAGTGCAGAATCAACCATTACAGTTGGCTTTTTACTAGCTGGTTCTCTTTCTCCTTGCTCTTTAGTAATTGGTGTTGGTGCAAAAATGAAATTGGTTAGATCTTCTGGTTTTGGATCTTCTTGAGCAAGTGCTCTCTCATAATCAGCCTGAACTAGTTCTTTGGTTTCTTTTTCTATTGATTTAATATCATCATTAGAAATTCCTTTAGACAATAATTCATCAATTAATTTAGGATAAGGATCTCTTAATTTATGCTCTTCTAAATCATCTCTATACCACTCCATTCTAACTCCAGAAGTATGATGATTTAATAAAGGAACTTTAGCATGAACAATAAAAGGTCTTCTTTCTTTTCTTACTAGAGAAATAACCTCATTTAAAGTTTCATATGAATTAATAAAGTCTGAACCATCAATAGTTCTAACATCAATACCTTTAAAACCTTTAGCATATTCCGAAATATCTTGAGCTCTTATTTCTTTAGCATTAGCAGAAATATCCCACTCATTATCTTGCACTAAGTATATTATTGGCAATTGCTTTAACGCTGCCATTTGAAAAGCTTCAGCAACTTCTCCTTCAGTGCAACTTGCATCTCCTAAAGAACAAACAACTACAGGAGCATTATCTAAAGAGTATTCATTAATCCCTATAGCTTCCTTGTATTTTAAACCCATAGCAACTCCAGTTGTAGGAATTGCTTGCATTCCAGTAGCAGAGGATTGATGGGGTATTTTTGGATATTTTGGATTATTTAAACTTGGGTGGGAATAATATGTTCGTCCACCAGAAAAAGGATCATTTCTTTTAGCTAGTACTTGAAGCATCAAATCATATGGCTTCATACCAATTGCTAATAAAATAGAGTCATCTCTGTAGTAAGGTGCTACATAATCAATATTGTTCAGCTGCAAACCCAATGCAAGCTGAATTGCTTCATGCCCTCTAGATGTAGCATGAACATATTTTGAGACTACAGCCTTATTTAACTCATACAATTCTGTAAGAGCCTTAGCTGTGCTCATCAAACGAAACGCTTTTAACAATAATTTTTTATCTACTTTATTTTTCAAGACTAGTGACTCCAATTTCAGATATTTTTTATACTGCAATATAGCTAAAATAATTAGATTTTATTTTATGTTTGAACATATATACAGAATTTAAATTTAAGGTTAAGGTTTGTTTTAAAATATTAATCATCTTCTTTTATAAAAACATTGCTGAAATTCAGTAAATACAATTGATTAACTGCCCTTGTAAATGATGTATACATCCACCTTAACAATTCCTTATTAATTGATTGCTCAGGTAAGTAACCTTGATCCAGAAAAACAGTTGGCCATTGCCCACCTTGCGCTTTATGACAAGTCAATGCATAGGCAAATTTAATTTGTAAAGCTTGGTAATAAGGGGAATTCAAAACTGCCAACTTTCTATCTTTTCGATTGTTAATATACAAATTGTCACGTTCAATTTCAAGAAAAAGATTTCTTAAGGATTGCCCAGGTAAGCTAGCTCCATCAATCATTAAAGACCCCAAATTTACTTTACAATTGAAAATTTTATCAGAAGAATCATCGTTAAAAGTAAATTCAATATCGGCAAAATTGTAACCATATTTAGATTGCAAATTATATACTCTTTTAATTTTTAAAATATCTCCATTTGCAATAAAACCAGATTCTGAAGACTCACCAAGCCAGAAATAGTTATTCTTAACTGCCATAACTAAATCTCCGACACATAACTGCTCTTCAAAACATAGCATTTTAATTCGAATCTCTTTATTATATAAATTTGCTCTTTTATTGGATCTACAAATAATAACAGCTTCACCTAAATTTGATTCACTGAATGAGCAAGACAACGAATCCTCAACATCAAAAGAGTTAAGTTTCTCTACATCTTTCAAAGACGTGGAAATACTTAAATTATAATATTCGTTTTCAATATTATTCCGCAAATTAGTTGCTTCATTTAAGATCCCTGAACCTTTAGCTTGCCGAACCACCTGTCTTAGTTCAAATTGATAAAAATCTGCTTCTCTTATTTCATTTAAATACTGCACATCTAAAGCTGGGCTAGTATCCCAACCAACTGGAGGAAGCTGAGCATGATCTCCTACAAAAATTGCTTTACAACCTTTCCCCGAGTAAATAAATGTTAACAAATCAGACAATAGACTAGATGCAAACATATCAGAATTGGCACTAATATCTTTCCCAGGAATCATAGAGGCTTCATCAACAACAAATAGTGTGTCTTTTAATTTATTTTTCGCCAATGAAAAAAAATAACCCTCCTTCTTTTGCCTTACATTATAAATGTGTCTATGAATTGTTGAAGATTCTTTTTGGCTGTAGTTACTCATAACTTTAGCTGCCCTTCCGGTTGGAGCAAGTAAAATGATTTTCATTTTTTTTTCTTCACAAGCTTGAACTAAAGAGGATATTAAAGTTGTTTTACCAGTACCCGCATAACCTTTAATTACTAATCCTGCTTTTTTTTTATCATAAAAAATAAACCTAGCAAGCTTATTAATACCGGATTCCTGATCAAGGGTTGGTTGGTGATTAAAGTTTTTTAATATGCACTTTTCAAATAAGAAACTATCCATTTATGTAATATTCCAATTTAAAATTAGTTTTTAGTAAAAATAGATTAAAAGAAATTGTAAGATTAATTAGTTAGTTATTTAATTTCCAAATCTTACCTTTTGAAAAAAATGTTAGATTTGTAGACCAACAAAACATACTTGAAATTCATAAAATGAAAGATTTAGGAACTTTAGCAAAAAAATACCTTTTTCCAATTTTAGTAATAATAACTGGATTATACCTTGTGTATATGGCAATAATTCCAGACTCTGAAACTGGTATTTCGCAAAATAGCAGTTTTCTTTTTGGAGGATTAACTATTCTTGCCCTTGGAGTAATAATATTACTATTTGTAATGGATATCATTAAAAATAGAAAAATACAACTTTTATTATATGCTGCACTTTTACTTCCTCTATGTATAGTTTTAATAAATTCTCTATACAGTTCTGTAAATGAGACAATAGAACAAATTGAAACTAAAAAACACAAAGATGTTTACATTAAACAAGCTCTTAACGATATAAAAGATATTGAGCTTGAATACAGAAAAAAATACGGATGGTACACAAATGACTTCAATGAATTAAAGCGATTTTTAGTTATAGACAGTGTTTACTCTATAGATACTGAAGGAAATGTTCCTGATTACCCTGTAACTGAAGAGCATCAAGCTATTTTGGGATATAACACAGTAGACAATTACATTGAAATTGAATCTTACGATGAGGATGAAGCACTTAAATGTGGCTTAATATTTAAAGATACAAACTGGACTAATGTACTTGTTAAATTATTTACTGGAGCAGATGCAATTAACAACGAAAGAGTTTACCCATTTGATTTGGAAGCATTTCAATTAGTACCACTTTCTGATGGTGTGATTTTCGGCTTAGGAGCAGATGTATTAGAATCTGACGATGAAAGTTTTGAGTTTGTTTATTGTAAAAATGAGTCAAATGATTTTGTTTCAAGTCAATTAATTGATAAAAATAGCGACCAAAAAGATCTTTATGAAATAGAAAATGGAGTTGTTTTAAATGACACAATTTCTATGATGCCTAATCTTTTAGAAAATGATGTGCTTACTACAATTAATCAGCAGTCCATTGAAAAAATAAATAATCTAACTACAATTCTTGAGAAAATGTCTTTTAAAGACACCTTAAACTTAAGTTTTACAAGAGTTGGGGAAAACAACGAAAAAGTTTCAATAAACGAATCGTTAGCTGTTCTAAACTTAAAAAACAAGAATAGAAAAACTACATTAAGTATTGCGCTTTATTTAGAAGAAAAATTCAGTCCTTTAAAATATAACCCTAAGAATTTCGTCTTAGTAAATGTAGGGAATCAATTTACTAAGAAAGAGAGTGAATTATCTAAATCCTATCTCGACACTTCTGCAATTTTAGCATTTTGCAAATACAGAGATAAATACAATGGATCATCCTTTGAATTTGAGAAAAATACGATTTATTCTGAAAACAATCCTTCAGCTAATTTCCTTCAATTTTTTACCACATCTAAAATTGGAACACCAGTATTTACCGCTTTTGACCCAAAACCATACGACCCTTTAAAAGAAAGAGACACTCTTAGAGTTGGTTCTTTAAAAGATGTTAAAACTAATGGTAACTGGGACGAATAAAATTCCCAAAATAAAAATTTGGATACTCAACAAAACATACTGTTTGTTTCCAACGGATTATATTTTCTTTACGAGAATAACTCTTCCAAAGAGGAAATAGAAAATGGCCAATTAAATAATTTAAAAAGCATTTCATCAGAAAATGCCATTGCTTATATTGATGGAGAACACTTTAATTTAATTCCACAGTCAATTTTTGATGAATCAAGTATTGAAAATTATTTAGAATTAACATCTACTGAGCTTAAAGGAACAACCCCTATTTCTAATAAAATAGACCAAATAGACAGCACAATTCTTTGGACCCTTAATGAAAACATTAAAAAAACAATAATTGTTAAATCTCCAGGTATTGACTTTAGACATCTTTTAGAAGTCTTTATTAATGAACCCGTTTCTCAAACAATATATCCTGAATTAAAAATACGAATTACTAAAGATACTGCCTATATTTTGTGCTATATAAAAGGCAAGCTTCAATTAGCAAATCGTTTTATAATTACTGGTGAAGATGACATCATCTACTATACGCTTCTTTGTACTGAGCACGCCCAAATTAAGAAAGAAATCACAAGATGTTCGATTAAAGGATTTGTAGCTAATAACCTTGCTGAAAAAATTAATAAATTTTTCGAAAAAGAAAATATTCACATTGATGAAAATCATTCTTTTCAATCTTTTATATCGTGAGAATAATTGGTGGCAAATGTAAAGGCAGAAGAATTGTTGCCCCAAAATCAATAAAAGCTAGACCTACAACTGATTTTGCTAAAGAAGGCTTATTCAATATTCTAAATAACATTTCCTCAATTGAAAACAAAGAAGTATTAGACTTATTTGCTGGAACTGGAAATGTATCTTTTGAATTTGCTTCTAGAGGAGCTAAGATTGTATTAAGCATAGATCAGCAGATCAGTAGTGTTAGATTCATTTCAGAAAAAGCAAAGGAATTAGAACTCTCTGTTTCTAGCAAACGATTTGATGTCTTTAAATTCATCTCCAAACCTATGCCTCATTCTTTTGATTTTATTTTTGCAGACCCTCCTTACAACAATTCTAAAATCAAATTAATTCCAGAAATAATACTTTCTCAATCTATTTTGAAAAGTGATGGCTTACTCATTCTTGAACACGGCAATGAAAATGACTTTTCCAACCATCCTAACCTTATTGATAAAAGAACGTATAGCAGAGTAAATTTTTCATTTTTCAAACCTTAATCATAATCATGAAAAAGACAGCAGTTTTCCCAGGATCTTTTGACCCCATTACTACAGGTCATGAAGCTATAATTAATAGATCAACTCAACTATTTGACAAAGTAATTATTGCAATTGGAGAGAATTCAACAAAGAAACATATGTTCGATATTGAACAACGTAAAAGATGGATTAAGCAGACCTTCCCAGAAAACCCAAACATTGAAATACAAGCATACTCTGGATTAACTGTAGATTTTTGCCTAAAGAATAAAGCAAATTTCATAGTTAGAGGACTTAGGTCTTCCTTAGATTTTGAATACGAGCAAGCCATTGCTCTTACCAATAAAGAATTAGCTCCTTCAATTGAGACTGTAATGCTTTTTACCGAATCAAAATACAGCATGGTATCTTCGTCAATTGTAAGAGATATAATCACTAACAAAGGTAATGCGGAACAATTTTTGCCTAAGTCTATTCAAATAGATTAATTCATGCGTCAAATCAACATTTTATTCCTACTATTTTTACTGTGTTCGTTTCAATCAAGAGCTCAGCAGTCTATTGAAGGATTTGCTCCAAAGCACTCTAACAAGACTGCCAAATTAAATAGAATTGTAGATTTCTCTACTTACAGAATGGAGGTAATTGAGAAAACTAAAATAGATTCATTAGGGAACTTCACCTTTAATATTAACACAGAAAAAGCTTTTCTTTCAGTTATTGAAATAGACAATGAATGCGGCTATCTATATGTAGATCCTAGCACCATAAAATACAACTTTTTATTTCCAGAAAACATTGAAAACTTAAATCGATTTAGAAAATCTACCAATCAATTGGTGTTTAAAAACCTACCTAAAAACGACCTTAATACATTAATTCTAGATTTCAACTTAAGGCTAGATTACTTTCTATATGGTGACACCAATAGCCTAATAAGAATGGCTAAAAGGAATCAAGAATTTAGAGATAGTCTTAATGTTTTCAAAGAAAAGCTAATCCCACTTTATGGGAATATTAAAAAAGAATACCTACACAATTACATAAGATACAGTATTGCTTCAATTGAACAATTAACAAATTTTAAAAATTCTGAACAAAGCCGGCTCTTGAATTACAACTTCTATTTAAACGAAATGCCTGTTTTATATGACAACAATGCCTACATGAGTTTCTTTAATCAATTCTATGAAAACATCCTTTCAATTCCAGAAAGTGCTAATGAAGAAAAAATAAAATTTGCCATTAATAACTACAACAGTCTAGAGAAATTAGATTTGGCTTTAGCAAATGATTATTTTTTAAAAAATGATAGGATTAGAGAGCTTGCAATTATTAACGGATTAAGTAAAATCTTTTATAACAAATACTTTAATGCCAATAATATTCTTTCAATTTTAAATGAAATTGAATTGAGCAGTAAATTTGAGGAGCATAAAAAAATAAGTAGCTATTTAATTCAAACGTTAACTAATTTAAATAGAGGAACAGAGTCTCCAACATTTGAACTCAACAATCAATATAATGAAAGTATATCTTTAAATAATCAAAAAGGGAAACCTATCTATTTAAACTTCTTCTCTACTTATAATACACAAAGCTTGTTAGAAATGGAAATAATTAAAGCTTTGCATGAGAAATATTCAAAAGTTATATCTTTCATTAGCATTTCAGTAGACAAAAACATAACAGACTACAATAATTATGTGCTCAATTATTCAGATTACAAATGGAACATCTGTCATTACAAATACAATCATCAATTAATTGAAGATTTTAAATTAAAAAGCTTACCCAAATACATTCTTATAGACAAAAATGGAAGAATAGATCAAGCACCAGCATATTCACCCATTCCAGATGGAAATAACCATTCAATAGACGAAACATTTTTCTCTATTTTAAAAACAACATCACCAAAAAACGAATTTAACGTAGGTAAAAAAGACACCAGGATAGGTGGCGAGAATTAAATAGAATAATATTGTTATTAGAAAAAGTTCTATTTTAGATTTAATTAAACACATTTTGAGGTTCAAATCATTACATAACGTTATAACTGTTTTTCTTGTCTCACTACTTCTTTTATTTACAACTGAAGTTTTTGCAGAAAACAAAAAAGAAAAAAAAGAAAAAGCTAAGAGAGCACAGAAATTAAAAAATTTTAAAGCAAGTATTAATTCGAAAATAAATTTAGATGATTACAACTTTCATCAAAAAATATATGTTTTAAATCACGACTTTAAAACGGTATGGAATAAATATTCCTCTTTAAAACCTCAGCAATCATGGAAGGGCCCTTTAGCAATCTACAAACAGTCTTACTCAAAATCAGAAGATGTTTTTTATGAATCTTCTTCAAAAAACCATCCATCCCTAAAGTTAGGAAATGTGTATTTTATAAAACTTAAAATAAATAATCTAATAAAAATAGGAGTCACTTTTCAGCTAACAAAAATTGACACAAGTGAAAAGTTCATTGAAATGACCTACGGATTAGACAATGCTACTCATGGAAGACAGCGAATATATTTTCTTAAAGATGAAAACAGAACAATGATTTTACATATATCGAATTTCAAAAGTGGCAACAAATTTAGAGACAAACATTTATACCCGAAATTTCACGAAAAATTCATAGATGAGTTTCACAACAACATAAAACAAAATTTATTTATATGAAAACATTAAATAAATTTCTTCCTTTAATATTTTCTTTTTGCTTTCTAACTCAGGGATTGTCTCAGGAAATTCAAACAGATTCTACAGCAAATGAAAAGACTTACTATCTAATTAAAAAATCTGATGGAAATGAGTTTTATGGGTACATTTTAAGTGATGATGGAAGAGAAATTCTAGTACAAACAAAAAATATTGGGAAAATTTATATAAATAAATCAGATTTAAAAGAGATTATTGATTTAAACAAATCCAATATCGAAAACTTTGGGGAATTTAGAGAAACTGGTCCTTTTACAACTAGGTATTATTTCACAAATAATGCACTTCCCGTTAAAAAAGGAGAAGACTATGCCATGCTCAATTTATATGGCCCTGAAGTTCATTTCTCTTTGAGTGATAATTTTTCTTTGGGCATTATGTCTACTTGGATTGCTAGCCCATTTGCATTGGCTGCAAAGTATTCCTTTAACTCAAAAGGCAAAACACATCTAGCTATTGGAACTATTATGGGTACATCTGGATATATTGAGCAGGCAGGTGTCAATGGCGGTCTTCATTGGCTTACCATCACTAGAGGCGATAGAAAGTCTAATTTTAGTGTTTCCGCAGGTTATGGATATATATATGACAATGCTAATCTATTTTATAATAATTTAGGGAATAAATATAGCTGGCAGGATGACGATCCAAGCCAGCCCTATTTTGTACATCCTAAGATTGGAGATAATACAATACGTAACACCTTATATGGAAATTCGAATTATTACGATAATAACTTTATACAAAGCAAATTTCATGATGCTGTATTTATTGGAATTGGGGGGATTACTCCAATAGGAAAAAAAGCCAGCTTTATTTTTGATTCAATGATTATATTGGACAAAAAAGAAAAAGTTGAATATTCCCCTTATGAAATTAATGTAGACTACGATAATGGCAACTCTATTGTTAATGAAACATATACTATAGGAAAAGGAGAAGTAGTTGAAAAAGGATTCAACACCACCATCATCTTTATGCCCAGCATGAGGTTTAATAAATCATACGACAAAGCATTTCAAATTGCACTTGCTGGGGTAATAAATATTGATGATTCAGGAGATGCAACTTCATTCCCTGCTCCAATGGTATCGTGGTTAAGAAAATTTTAATCCTTGATTAAAAAAGCACTAATAACAGATTTAATAGTTTTATAGGTTTTTTCCATATAAATTTTTAAATCACTTTTATTTATCCATTCAACTTTAGTTATTCCTTCTTCAAGTTGAGGGATCAAATCATGCTCCTTTTCATATGTCATTGCATACCAATAAGTTCTTTTCAAATGTTTTTTTTCATCACGAAAATAAGTAT
>JAQWSL010000095.1 GCA_029243225.1 Flavobacteriales bacterium | reverse complement strand
AAACCTCGACCGTTACTTTTAAAAATGAAAGAACAATCCAGTCAATTTAATGTTTAACAAATTTTCATAATTTTTTATCTTTGAAGCAACAACTAAAGTACCCTTAGTTAGTCTTTATGCTGTAATGAAAGAAAAGGTTCTAATAATATTACTAAATTTTATAACGCTGATTGTTTTCCCTCAAAACATCAATTATCAGCTAAGAATTTCTGAATTAATGGCTACTGCTGACGCTAACGATGGTGGAGGTTTTGGTGGAGCGCAAGATCCAACTTGGTTCATTTGGACTATGGATAATGGAACAAATGGTGCTGCCATTTCGACTTGGCAAGCAACTGGTTGCATTAGCACTACCAATACCTATAATGTTTGGTGGACAGGTAATCCATCAAATGGACCAAATATTCCTTTCAACTGGTTCACTGTTAACAATTCAAATGCATCAACAGTAATGACTGAAATGGAAGGTTTTGAAGATGACTGTGGTCAAAGATGCAATTACGAATCTAGCTGTGGAACTTTTAATTTATTTGATGATGACAATTTTGACAATAGAGCTTCATCTGGAAATATAAATTTCCTTTTAGACCAACCATGTAATTGGAATCAATACACCATTCAAAATGGTGACTACTACGCAAAAGTAGATATATATTGGGAGTATGTATCGTTGGATGCAGGACTTATTTCTGGAGACCAAAACATTTGTTCTAATGGAGACCCCACAACATTAGGATCAATACAACCAGGATCCCCCGCTACACTTAATTGGACTTCTTACCAATGGCAAGAATCTGTTGGATGCACAGGAACTTATGTTGATATTTTTGGAGCAAATTCTGCTACATATGACCCACCATTAGGAACAACTCAAAACACATGTTTTAGAAGACTTGTTAGCTCAAATTGTTCTTCAGTCACATCAAACATTATTACAGTTACTATTAATACACTCTCTTCTAATCCATCTTCAATTGTAGCAATTCCTAATTCAATTTGTGGAAGTGGCTTAGTAGATCTTTCAGTTAATGGCGGAACCTTAGGAACTGGCGCACAGTGGAGCTGGTATAGTGGAGATCCTAATGCTGGAGGAACACCAATTGGAAATGGGAATCCGCTTTCAAATATTCCTATTTCTAACACTACAGATTATTATGTTAGAGCAGAAGGAAGCTGCGACTCTTCTAACACTGTAAACCAAGTAGTTTTAGTTGAAACTAATTCAATTGCTCCGAGTGCTATTAATTCCTCACAAACCACAATTTGTGAAGGATCTTCAATTGATTTAACAGCATTAGGTGCTACATTAGGCACTAATGCAAACTATGCATGGTATGATGTCAACCCTTTAACCAACAATAACTCTCCAATATTTCTAACATCAACCAATGTAATTACAGGCATTTCACCATTAACATCAACAACTTACTATGTTAGAGCAGAAGGTTGCGACACTACTGTATGTGCCTCAATCTCTATTATAGTGGAAACAGTATCAGTCGTTCCCAGCGGAATTAACGCATCCAATTTAACTGTGTGTTCAGGAGATCCAGTAACATTAACTATTCAAGGAGGATTTCTAGGAACAAATTCCGATTGGATATGGTATGAGGGCGGTTGTGGTGCAGGAACTGTAATTTCTAGTGGAACACAGGTTGTTGTAAATCCAACAAATCAAACGACTTATTATGCAAGGGCTGAAGGAACTTGTAATACAACTAACTGCATTAGTGTCACTGTAAACACTTTAGACCTATCTACAGCACCTACAGCTATAGTTCCATCCGCTAACAACATCTGCCCCGGGGACATCTCTTTAGTAAGTGTGTCAGGAGGAAGTTTAGGTAACAACGCTTCTTGGGAATGGTATTCTAATTCCTGTGGAGGAACATATTTAGGCTCTGGAAGCACAATAACTGTGAGCCCTACAACTTCCACAGATTACTATGTTAGAGCAGAAGGGTCTTGTAATTCAACCATATGTTCTACAGTTTCTTTAATTGTAAATGATATTTCGACTGATCCTACAACTATTACTCCAAGTTCCAGCACAATTTGTTCAGGTGATGTTGTTAATCTAAACGTATCTGGTGGGGTTTTAGGAACAAATGCTTCTTATGAATGGTACAGTAACTCTTGTGGAGGAACATATGTTGGTTCTGGAAACTCGATAAATCTAACACCATCGTTGTCAACAACTTATTTTGTGCGAATTGAGGGAACCTGCAACACAACAAATTGCATTAGTCAAACTATAAATGTCGAACCGGTAAGTACTGCTCCTTTATTAATTAATTCTTCCAACACCACTATTTGCCCTGGAAATTCGTCTACACTAACAGTTTCGGGTGGGTTTTTAGCTCCTAATAACGATTACTTTTGGTATGAAAACGGATGTGGTTTAGGAACTAACATTGGAACAGGAAGTCAAATAACTGTATCTCCATCTTCTACAACTACATACTATGTAAGATCAGAAGGTCCATGTGACTCTACAACCTGTGTTAATATAACCATTACAACCAATACAACATCTACAGACCCCGCCTCAATTATTGCTACTAGCAACTCAATATGTGCAGGTCAAAATTCTGTATTATCTGTAAGTGGTGGACTTTTAGGCTCTGGAGCTAATTGGGAATGGTATATTGGATCTTGTGCGGGAACATATGTTGGTTCAGGAAATTCAATCAGTGTCAGTCCTGCATCAACCACCACTTATTATGTTAGAGCCGAAGGAACTTGCAATTCAACAAATTGTGTTTCTACATCAATTTCTGTTGGTGCTGGTGTTTCTCCACCAACATCTGCTCAAAGCTCAAATAACAACATCTGCCCTGGAGAAAACACAGACATATCCGTAACAGGATCATCTCTTCCAAGTGGTTACACTTACGTATGGTATACGGGAGCATGTGGAGCTGTACCAATCGGAGTAGGAACAACACTTCAAGTCTCTCCTAATTCAACTGAAACATATTATGTGAGCGCTGTCGGAACATGTGGATCTACTAGCTGTGAACAAGTAACAATAACAGTTCAAAATGGAAGTATTGCTGCTACAGGAATATCTTCAAGCAATAATAATTTCTGTGTAGGTGAAAGTGCTTCATTAAATACCATAGGAGGCTCTCTCTCTGCTGGTGCTGATTGGTATTGGTATGAAAATAGTTGTGGTGGTAATTTTATTGGAAATGGAAGCTCAATTACAGTAACCCCATCTACATCTACAAGTTATTATGTAAGAGCAGAGGGCGGTGTTTGTGGAAACACAATTTGCCAAAGCATCTTTGTAACAACTCAGCAAGTTGTTGTTCACATGAACCCTTTTGACACCATTTGTGGAACTGGTTTTCCATTTCAAATTCAAAATGGTGAACCTGTTGGGGGCAACTACTCAGGACCTGGAATTACAAATAACACTTTCTACCCATCTAATGCTGGGATTGGAGTTCACACTATAAATTATGAATACACTTCTTCAAACGGTTGTTCAGCTATTGCATCTAGAGATTTAGTAATTATTGAGAGCACACTAAACGGCAATCTTGAAATAGAACAACTTCCATGTGCTGAAGGAGGAGTATCATTATTTGCAAATATTTCTGGAGGAGAGGGCTTTTTATCATTTTATTGGAACGATGGTGTTGTTGAAAACCCAAGAAACTATGTTCAAGAAGGAACATATAGTGTTTTCATAAAAGACTCTAAAGAATGTATTTTAGAACTAGGTGACATTGAAGTAACAGAAGAAATGGATTGTTTTGAGATACCCAACACTTTCACTCCTAACGGAGACGGAACAAATGAAACCTGGAATTTAGATTTTTCTAATTACAATAATTTAAAAATAGAAATTTATTCTAGATGGGGAAGACTTGTTTGGGAATCCTCAGATCTTGTTATTCATTGGGATGGCATAGGCCTCAATGGTCAAACCCTACCTTCAAATACCTACTATTATATATTATCGTTAAACAATGGTGAAAAAACTCAAAATGGACCAGTAATTTTATTGAAGTGATAAAAAATATTTTACATATTGCTTTAGTCTTAATTTGTATTATTCCGATACATGGTCAGCAAATTGTGATGCACAGTAATTACATGGTTAATGGATTGCCTTTAAATCCTGCAGTTGCAGGAACAAAAACATTTGCACCCCTAGTTTTAGGTTTTCGAAGACAATGGACAGGTATTCGTGAAGCACCTGTTGCTCAACACTTGTCTTATCACAATTATGTTGCAGAACAAATAGGAGTTGGCATTTATGCATTTAACGATGTTGCTGGCCCAGCTAGAAGAACAGGAATGATGGGAGCTTTTAGTTTGCAAATAAAATCATCTTATAAAACAAGGTTGTCATTTGGTTTAGCCGGATCATTTTCTCAATTTATGCTAGATAGAGATAAGCTAATTACTGAAGACCCTGCTGACCAAGTTGTTTTAGAAAGGACAACAAATCAATTCGTTCCAGATTTAGCTGCTGGTCTTCATTGGTACGGTCATCAATTTCATTTTGGGGTTTCAATATTTAATGTCATACAAACCAAGACAGATTTATTTGACATAATGACTCCTGTAAGTTCCACACTTGACAGAACATTATATGCAAATGCTAGTTATCGATTTGGAGCCAAAAATGATAAAAGTTTATCATTTGAACCTGCAGCAATTTTGCGAATAATGAAAAATGCGCCTTTACAATTTGATTTAAGTGGCAGAATATTTTATGACCAACAATACTACATTGGCTCTTCATATCGTTTCAAAGACGCTTTAGCCATTTTATTGGGTTTTAACGGCCCTAAAATAGGAATAGGTTATGCATATGATCTAGGCCTTTCAAGTTTAAACAGTTACCACTCTGGTAGTCATGAAATTGTCATTACATTTAAAACAAGAAACAATAATCAAAATTCAAACAATAGAAGCAATTTTAGTAATCGAATATACGATTGCCCTAGCTTTAAATAAAAAATGAAAAAATGAAAAAAATATCAATCTCTACACTTTTAGTAATAATTATAACTTCGCTGTCTTTTTCTATTAAAGACTCAATAAAATCAATTGAAATAGGAACAAAAGCTCCAATGAGTGAGCTAAAGTTAAAAGATGTTTCTGGAAATGAATACTCATTAGAAAATTTAAAAAATGAAAATGGTTTACTAGTTGTTTTTAGCTGTAATTCTTGCCCTTTTGTTATTGGGAATCAAAAAACAGAAGGATGGGAAGGACGATACAATGAAATTTACAAAATTGCCCTTTCAAATAATATTGGAATGACACTTATTAACAGCAACGAAGCAAAAAGAGACGGAGCCGATTCATTTGACAAAATGATAGAAAGGAGCAATAAGATGAGTTACAAATCTTATTATTTAATGGATAAAAATAATGTTCTAGCGGATGCATTTGGAGCCAGTACAACTCCTCACATTTTCTTATTTAATAATGATTTAAAATTAGTATACAAAGGAGCAATAGATGACAATGTGGATTCTAAAGAACAAGTTAAATCTAAATGGTTATCTGATGCAATGATTAATCTTGGTTTAGGGAATACAATTAATCCTTCTGTTACTAGAAATTCAGGGTGTAGTATTAAAAGGAAAAACTAATTATTTTCCAGTCCCATCATTAATATCAATCATTAACTCAATAATTAAATCTTTTATATCGTTTGAGGATTTCATGGTTTTAATTTTAAATAAATTTATTAATCAATCACATTCAACTGTACTTACAATTTTCTAACGTATTTATTCTAATTCCTAACGTATACTTTTTCATTTCACATTTAAAGTAAATACATTTACGAGCTAAATTTTAAGAAATGCCTACAACAACTACAAAAGCACTTAATATGCCCTCCTCTCCAATTAGAAAATTGGTTCCTTTTGCTGAAAAAGCAAAAAAGGAAGGCAAAACAGTTTACCATTTAAATATTGGTCAACCAGATATAGAAACACCAGAAGTTGTATTAAACAAAATGAAAAACTTAGATTTAAAAGTTGTTGAGTATAGCCATAGTGCAGGTTTTCAATCTTACAGAGAGGGTTTAGCTAAATATTATGCCGATTTAGGAATTGTATTAGATTCTGAAAAAGAAATAATGATTACAACAGGTGGGTCAGAAGCATTAATTTTTGCTTTTCAATGTTGCTTTGAACCTGGTGATGAAATAATTATACCCGAACCTTTTTATGCAAATTATAATGGTTTTGCTGTTACCGGTGGACTTAAAGTTGTTCCTGTTACAGCTAAAATTGAAGACGGATTCTCACTACCCCCTATTGAAGAATTCAAAAAATGTATAACATCTAAAACTAAAGGAATTTTAATTTGTAATCCTGGAAACCCTACAGGCTATTTATATTCAAAAGAAGAATTGCAATCTCTTAAAGAAATTGTTTTAGAAAATGATTTATTCTTATTTGCAGACGAAGTCTATAGAGAGTTTTGTTATGATGGAGCACAACATTTTTCTGCTCTCGAACTGGAAGGACTTTCAGAAAACGTAGTCTTAATTGATTCTGTTTCTAAAAGATATAGCATGTGTGGAGCAAGAGTTGGAGCGCTAATAAGTAAAAACCATGAGCTTATGAAAATGGCTTTAAAATTTGGACAAGCAAGATTAAGCCCACCAACTTTTGGTCAAATCGCTGGAGAAGAAGCTTTAAAGACACCAAAAAGTTATTTTGAAAACGTTTCTAATGAATATGTAGAGCGGAGAAATATTTTAGTTGATGGTCTGAACTCAATTGAGGGAGTTATTTGCCCAAAACCAAGTGGTGCATTTTATGCAATTGCAAAATTACCAATTGACAATTCGGATCGTTTTTGCCAATGGTTACTTGAAGATTTCAGCTTCAATAATGAAACTGTAATGCTAGCACCAGCTACTGGATTTTATTCTTCAAAAAATGCAGGCCAACAAGAAGTTAGAATTGCATATGTTTTAGAAAAAGAATCATTGAAAAATGCTGTAAAATGTATTGAAGAAGCATTAAATCAATATCCTGGGAAATGCTAATTCCCTAGCAAAAACAACATTATTCGATCATTTTTCTTGATTTTTAGTTAAAAAAGCCACTTTTTTATGATAAGTGGTAACTTATATTCATTTCCAAAATGTTATTTTTATAAAAAACTTTATTCAAAAAACATGAAAAAAATATTTACTCTTTTACTTTTAGTTTCATTATATAACTTCAATTATAGCCAATGTGATGGACGATATGAAACTGAAATTTTCAGTACAGTTTCAGTTAACACGGTTAACTACTCAGATGTTTATACAGATGGTGAACACGAGATGGACATTTACATTCCAGATGGAGATACAGAAACTAATAGACCTGTAGTTGTATACATGCATGGAGGTTCATTTTACGCAGGAGATAAAGGTTCTGTTGATTGTGTAGACTTTTGCACTTCCATGGCTAAAAGAGGATATGTTGCTATTTCAGCAAACTATAGGCTTAATCAAAATCCAATAAGTTTTATATATAGTCAAGAAGAACAATTTAGAACTGTATTAAAAGCAGTTGCTGACATAAAATCTGTGGTAAGGTATTTAAGGAAAGATCACTCCACAGGAAACTCATTAGGGGTTAACCCAGCAGGAATTTACATTGGTGGATACTCAGCTGGAGCAGTTTTATCAATTCACATGGCTTATATTGATCAAATTAGTGACTTACCAACCTCACCAATTAATGTTCAGAATTTAGTAGCAAACATAGGTGGTACTTTAGAAGGAGATTCTGGAAATGATGGGTACTCTTCAGAAATAACTGCTGTTTTTAGTTTTGCAGGAGCTATTAACGATTTAAACTGGATAGATGCAAATGACGAACCTTTAGTAAGCGTACAAGGAGATGCAGATGGGACAGTTAGCTACAATTGTGCTCCTGGATTAGGATTAACGACTGTTCTTACCCTTTGCGGGACTGGAGAGATGCATCCTCAAGCAACTTCTGTAGGTATTCTTAATGATTTTCTAACCTACCCAGGCATTGACCACGATTGGGGTGTAAATGGAAATGGAAACCCACTTTTCATTCAAGGGACTGAATTTGTTGTTGATTTCCTTTACCCTATATTACCTTGTAACGGTGGTGTAAATGGTGTTAATGAATTAAGCCTTAACATTGAAATTTTCCCAGTTCCTGCTTCAGAAATCATTAATTTAAAAGCAAACCAAAAAATAAAGTATCTAAACATTTATAACTCCTTAGGGAAATCAGTTTTAAATTCTTCTAATATACCTAGTAACTCAAGCTTAAATGTAGCAGATTTCAAATCTGGAATATATCTTTTAGAATTTGTTACAGAAAATGGTAATTCTTCTTGCAAGAAAATAATAATTCAATAGAAAGAATTAATCAAATTTTGGTGCCTCATTATTCTTAATACTTAATCTTGGATTAAGATAATATGTGGCACCTATATTTACTCCATACTTAGTATAACTTTTCTCCAACAAATAGTCATCATTCATGATGTTTTGATTATGATATTGAAAGTTAAATGCAGAATAAAAATCAAATGAAGGAGTTATTCTGATTCTAGAAATAACATTTCCAACATAATTCCAATTATGAATTTTTAGTGCCTCTAAGTTATTTGAGTATGTCGTAGCCACCATATCATTATAATAGTAATAAGGTTTTTTACCAATTCCAACATCAACATAACCATTTTTATATGAAATACCTGAATACTTAACAAGCTTAGAAAACTCTACACCACCATTAAGCTCAACAGAAAATCTATTAAAAGAAAATTCGTAACCAACTGTTAATGGTATTTTCAAATAATTATATCTGTTACTAGATTCATTAATTTCTGAAAGAAGTTGAGTGTCATTTGGATCGACATATAAAATAACAGCAGTATCCTGACCAAATACTTGTAAACCTGTAACATACTCAACACTCAAAAGAGAAACCTCGCCTAAAGAAGACATAATGAAAACAGAATCTGTTTCAGTGTAATAATCATAAACCGGTTTATTGTCGAATATCTGACTGTGACTAAAACCTGTGTTTATTTTAAAGTTTCTTATGTTATAAGATAGATTCACACCCATTGACAAACCAGAATTTACCATGTCATACTCTTTGTAAAAATCCCACCAATATTGCTGAAAAGAAGGATCTAAAACATTGTCAACGTCTACTCTATTGTATGGTGAAAAATATGCATCTACAGTTAGCCCTCTTTTAAACTTATTATTTGCATAATCATTTTGAGAGATTGTTGGAACAGAATTAATTTTAATAGTATCTGAACAAGTATGAAGAGCTACTATGTTTTTTGGATCAATTTTTAGAGAATCTAAATTTAAATTATTCATCATTATCCTAGAAGGAAATGATTCTTCTGTTTGAAATTTATTTTCAGATTCAACAACTAAATCTAGTTTAGATTTATAGTCTAATAAATGTGAATCATTAACATTTCGTGATGATTTAACATTTGATAAGTTCAATAAATCATTGCTTGAATTACTTCCAATATTTTGTTCAAAAGCGTTGTTTTTATACTTCACTTTTGGCTCTTTAGTGATATTTTCATTGACTAAATCTTCACTTTCTTGAATAGTTAATGTTTTCTCTGGTTTAGGGTCGGTTAAATTATTTTCATGAATTTTCACTTCTGGTTCATTAATATCATTTAATGAAAATGGTGATACAGTTTCTTTTTTCAATTCATTTTTTGAAGAATTTACTATTAGATTTGGGAGATCTTTTTTGTCATCATCAATTTGATTACCATCTTGAAAAACAGATTCTTCAATAATTAAATCATTTTGACCTACAATTTCATTATTACTATCTCCATTAAAGAAATAAATAGAAGAAATTGAAACACCAGCAACTAGAAATAAAGAACCAAATAATTTTAACTTATGAAAAACCCATAAGTTTTGAAAGAAGATAATCCCAAAAACAGCTCTTTTAACCTCCTTCTTAGGAAGCTCAGAAAAATCAGAAAGGCTTTCTTTTATTAAATTGTCAAATCCTCTTGTATCCATTCTTTATGCTTTTTTTTTTGAGGTTCTTGAACCCCTAATAATGATCTTAAATATTTTCTTGCTTTTGACAGCTGAGATTTTGACGTATTCTCAGAAATATCTAAAATATCTGCAATTTCTTTATGTGAATAACCCTCAACTGAATAAAGATTAAAAACGGTTCTATATCCATCAGGTAATTCGTGCATGGCATTCATCACTTTGTTTTTACGCTCTTCATTTGTATCTGCATCAGAAGAAATATCAAAAATTGGTTTAACACCTATTTGAATATCATCTACATCTTCAGTGTAATGGTGCTTTTTATTATTCCTATTGTGGCTAAGTGTTGTATTAATCACAATGGTCTTAATCCAAGCCGTTAAGGACCCTTCATTTCTACCTTCAAATTTAAGTATATACTTAAAAATTCTAACAAATGCTTCCTGTAAAACATCTTCAGCCTCAGATTTATTCCTACAATATCTAAGAGCTACTCCAAACATAGATCCACAATATTTATTGTAAAGTGCATGCTGAGCGCGACTCTTTCCATTTTTACATCCTTCTATAATTTCCTTTTCTGAAAGCATCTTATTAACGGCAAGATAACTATCTATCTTGGAGTTAGCAACATCTATTCTTAAGGAAATATCCATATCTATTAATTAAATGTATATATTTTGAAAACACAAGAAGAGAATTGAAGTTGCCTACAATCACATTTATTTAGCTTTTATTTAATCCTTTAGAATGATTAATTATTTTTAATTACTTTTAAAACAATGATTCGAAAAATAAAAATTTATACATTTTATTCCTTTCTTCTGATATGTACTATATTAATTTCAACAAATTCATGTAAAAAGCTTAATGATTTTGAGGGTAACAATCAAAATTTCGTGCTTACTAATTTTGAATTCGAAGAAGTTATCACATTAGAAATTGACAATAATTTATTAGATTTTCAAGGAATTGGAAATTGCTTACCGCTTCAAATATGGCCCCTTCCTGCTTTTACCATAAATTATGAAGCATTTGTACCTACAGAAAATCCAAATCCATATACTCATCTTGTTTATGATGTACGTCCTAAATCTGTAAAGCTTGAACTAGTTAATATTCCAGATTGTGACTTTGGAATGCTCGAAGATGTCAAAGTTTACCTTGTGAAAAATGGGGTCACTGGAACTGTAGGTGATTTTATTTTACAAAATCCAAATGACCCAAGTGCTGAACACAATGCAGTAATGATTGGAGAATATCAAAACATCCCTGATGGTATTGGCCATGAAATTGATCTATCAACTAACAACAGTGCTGTATTAGATCAATTTGTTTATAATGGATCTTTTCAAACTTTTATGTCTTTAAACTTTGACAAAGCTTTCACCTCTAGCTCAGCAATAATTAAAGCAACTCTTTTAATGGATGTCACTTTAATTAATGAGTGATTTACTTAATATAATTTCCGTTGCACCACCATATCCGTACTCGTTAAAAGAGGCATCTTGGTAAGTAATATCTGGATAATTTTGATAAAGCTCAATGGAAATCTCTCTTTTTAGCACTCCCTTACCTTTTCCATGGATCACAATTAATTTTTTAACTTTTTTTTGAATAGAAACATTTAATTCCCTAATAAAAGTATTCATTTGATGCGATATTATTTGAGCAGGAGAAAGCTCTTCATGTCTTTCATAAAGCACATGTATATGAAGATCTATAACAACAAAATCATCATTTCCATAATCATCTAAATGTCTAAACTTCCTTTTAAATAAACCGTCATTCTTCTGCTTTTTAAGACTTTGAATTTTAGCATTTATATCATCATCAGATTTTCTATTATTTAACTGATATGAATCGAGATTTTTGATTTCAACTAAATCACTGGTTTTATACAGTTGTTCAAAACCATCTTTATCTTCAATTAGTATAGATGAATCAGAACAAATTTCCACTACAATTCCTTCTCCTGTATCGTTCAAAAAACGAACCTTATCCCCAACTGAAAAACTCACTAACGAATTGCTTTTTTTATTTTTAAGATTAATGCTTGAAGGTTTTTCTCATCACCAGACAATACCACATCTTTTAATTCAGCTGACAGCTTAACAAGAGAATTCATCCCTTCCTTAACAAAAATGGAATCAATTTCAGAAACGAGTTTCATTAATTTTTCCGTTTCATATATTTCGTGTTTTTTCACATCCGAAATGCAACTGTTAATCTTTTCTTTTGCCGCTGAATTTAAGGGCGCATCTTCAATAATTTCTTCAACTTTAACCCCTTTAGATTTTGGTAAATATTTAACCATTAAGGAAAACAATAAATCAAAATCTATTGGTTTTGTGATGTAACCAACCATACCACTATCAAGTGCTAATTTTTTACTGCTTTTGAAAGCATCAGCAGAAACTCCTAAAATAGGAATTGAAGCTGTTGAGAATGTCTTCTTTAGCCTTTTTGTGACTTCTGTACCATCAATATCTGGCATGTGAAAATCCATTAAAATCAAATCTGGCATTTCTTTTTGTGTGATTTCGATACACTCATATCCATTATATGCATGAAATAAGCTTATTTCAAAATCTTCAAAAACACCTTTTAAAACTTCATGATTTATTTCATTATCGTCAACGATTAAAACTTTTACATCTTTAATTAAAGCTGAATAATCTATATCTTGATTGAGTTCTTTAGTGTTTTTTTGTCTTTTTTGCTTAAACGGAAAAGACACTTTAAAAGTTGAACCTTCATTAACTTTACTCTTAACGCTAATTACACCTTTCATTAATTCAACAAGAGATTTTGTAATACTTAAACCAAGTCCAGTACCTCCATGTGTTCTAGTAGTAGAGCTATCAACTTGTTCAAATGGATTAAAAATAGCTTCTATATTTTTTTGTTCAATGCCTATTCCTTCATCGACAACACTCAAAACCAAATTGAGATCATCCATTTCTACTTTTACGACTACATTTTTTTTATTCTCAGTAAATTTTATGGCATTCCCGATTAGATTAAGAAGTACTTGAGTCAATTTTGTGTTATCTCCAAAAAGTTCTGCTGGCAATGTTGATGGAATTTCATAATTGTAAAATAACTCCTTTTCAACGGCTTGAGCTTTACAAATATTATAAGCATTTTTAACCACTTGCTCTGGATTAAACCAATCTTCTGAAAGCTCATGTTTTCCTGCCTCAATCTTAGACAAATCAAGAATATCATTAATAATAGAAGCTAAATTATTACTACTTAGCTCTATGTTATTCATGTACTTAGTGATTTTATCTACACTATCATTTTTGTTTATTAAATTCTTAACAACATGACTAAAGCCTATAATAGCATTTAAAGGAGATCGAATTTCATGACTCATGTTAGCTAGAAACTCTGTTTTAGATGCATTTAATTTTTCGGCATTATTTTTAGCTTGTAAAATTTCTTCTTCGGCTTCTTTTTTGCCTGTAATATCAATTATTTGTAATAGAATATTTAAAATATTTCCCTGAGCATCTTTCATTAATGTAATACTAGATAATACCCAAATATCTTTTTGACTTTTATGAATGTATTTTTCTTCTTTTTCAAAACCAGGCAAATCGCCTTTCAATAATTCATTAAGCATTTTTAAATCTTCTTTCAAAAAATCTTTAACGATTAAATCTGTGAACTTTTTTTCAAAAAGTTCATCTCTTTTATATCCGGTAATTTTAGCAAAAGATTGATTAACATCTTCAATTTTATAGCTTGGATTTAAAATTGCAATTCCATGTAAGGCATCTTCAAATGTTTTCCTAAAATATTCTTCACTCAATTGAAGTAATCTTTCTTTTTCTTCCTTGACAATAATTTCCTCTTCTAACTCTTTTGTTCTTAAATGAACTAACGACTCAAGTTTTCGCTTTCTTTGAATTCTTATCTTAGACATTCTAGCTTGTTCCTGAGACAATGTTAAAAGCCTTCCTACATCCTGAATAGAATCAAATAAAACATCAATTACGTCATCTGAATACCCCAAAAAAACTGTTAACCCAACTAATTCATCATATTTATTATTTATGTTGTAAAAACCTATTTCCAAATGGTTTTTTTCAGCTAATGATGATAAAATAGATTTAATATTAGTTAGTTTTTTTAAGTCTATAATTTGAGCTTCCTGAAATAATTCATTAATAACATTATTCAGTTTTTTAATTAAAGAAGAATCAATAGTTGAATAAATATGAGGGAATTTCTTCTTTTCGGGATTAATCTCAAAACTTAAAAAAACAAATCCTGTATTTGAATGATCAACAAATTGAGATTCATATAAATCGGTTAAATAATTACCAACAGATTCATTAAGCTGCGAATGTGTGCTTCCCAATGCAATTTCTTGCATTAAATCATGTTCTGCTTTTCTAAAATTGTTTGAAAATTCTCTTAATGAAACATCTCTGGCAATGAACCTAGAACCAATGTATTTATTGTTTTTTAATATTGCACTTGCAAAAAACTGAACATACCTAACAGCAGAATTATTAGTTATAATTCTTAAAACAAAAAGATCTAGTTTCTTAGATTTATGCAAGCTTTTTGACAACTCTTTCGCCTTTTCTAAATCATCTTTATGGAATAAATCAATCCAGTTTTTAGAAAACAATTCAGATTTTGAAAAACACGTAATTTCTTCCCAACCTTCATTACAAAAAGTTAAAAAACCTTTGTGATCGATGAAAAAAACTCCATCTTCAATTTCAGAAACAAATTTTATTAGTTCTTCTTGATGATTCATTAAATAATTTTTACTCTTTATCTAAGATAAGAAATAGTAATTAAAAGCCATTCAAGAAAGTAGATAGGAAATTAATTAAATCTAAAAATAAAAAAATTAGTCTACTACTTTTCCAAATAAATCAAAATGTTCAGAAGAAGTAATTTCAACATTCACAAAGTCTCCAAGCCTTAGGTATGTTTCGTTGTCTTTTTTTATTAAAACTTCATTATCTACTTCTGGAGAATCAAATTCTGTGCGCCCAATGAAAAAATCACCTTCAACCCTATCAACTAGGACTTTATAAGTGTTACCTATCTTTTGTTCATTTAATTCAAAAGAAATACCAGCTTGTAGCTCCATTATTTCTTCCGTTCTCTCTTTTTTTATTTCTGAAGAGACATCATCTTCAAAGTTATATGCATGTGTGTTTTCTTCATGTGAATAAGCAAAAATGCCCAAACGATCAAACCGCATTACTTTTACCCAATTGAACATTTCATCAAAATCAGCTTGAGTTTCTCCAGGATACCCAGCAATAAGAGTTGTTCTAATAGCTATGTTTGGAATTTCAGTTCTAATACTTTCAATTAGCTTAACAGTTTTCTCTCTATCAATGCCTCTTCTCATTGCTTTTAAGACTTTAGATGAACCGTGCTGAAGTGGAATATCTAAATAATTACAAATTTTAGGATTGTTTTTCATCACCTGAATTACGTCCATAGGGAAACCTGAAGGATAAGCATAATGAAGCCTTATCCAGCTGATGCCTTCAACTTTTGATAATTCGTCAAGTAATTTAGCCAATTCTCTTTTTTTGTAAAGATCTAAACCATAATAGGTCAAATCTTGTGCAATCAACATTATCTCTTTAACTCCTTTATTTGCCAATTGCTCAGCTTGCTTTACAAGATCTTCAATTGGGGTTGAACGATGTTTTCCTCTCATTAATGGTATTGCACAAAAAGAACAAGGTCTATCACAGCCTTCTGCAATTTTCAAATACGCATAATGACTAGGTGTTGTAAGTAATCTCTCACCAACAAGCTCATGTTTATAATCTGCATTTAAAGTTTTTAGAAGTTGCGGGAGCTCTCTTGTTCCAAAATAGGCATCTACTTCTGGAAGTTCTTGTTTTAAATCATCTTTATATCTTTCCGAAAGACATCCTGAAACATATACCTTGTCAACTAAACCTTCTTTCTTAGCTTCAACGTAATTGACAATTGTATTAATTGACTCTTCTTTGGCATTATCTATAAAACCGCAAGTATTTATTATTACAATTTCAGCATCAGTTTTTTCAGACTCATGATCAACATCAAAATTATTTGCTTTGAGTTGTGCCATCATTACTTCGGAATCAAAAATATTCTTAGAACATCCTAAAGTAATAACATTTATTTTATTTTTTTTTAAAGTTTTTGTCTTCAAAACAACAATTGATTAGCTTAATTTTTAAATGCTGAACCACTAAACAATGAATCTATAAATTCATGTCTATTGAAAACTTGTAATTGCTCAACACCTTCTCCTACTCCAATGTATTTAACTGGAATTTTAAATTGATCTGTAATTCCTATAACAACCCCTCCTTTTGCAGTTCCGTCTAGTTTTGTCAATGCTAGAGAACTTACTTCTGTTGCTTGAATGAATTGATTTGCTTGTTCTATGGCATTCTGTCCAGTAGAACCATCCAAAACCAGCATTACTTCGTGAGGAGCATCTGAAATAACTTTTTTCATAACATTTTTAATCTTTGAAAGTTCATTCATAAGATTAATTTTATTGTGTAATCTTCCTGCAGTATCAATAATTACTACATCTGCATTTTGTGATTTAGCACTTTGAAGAGTATCGAATGCTACCGATGCAGGATCTGCACCCATGCCCTGTTGAATAATAGAAACACCTGCTCTATCTGCCCAGATTTTTAACTGATCTACAGCTGCAGCTCTAAATGTGTCAGAAGCACCAAGAACAACTTTTAATCCTTTATTTTTGAATTGATGGGCTAATTTACCAATGGTGGTTGTTTTACCGACTCCATTTACACCAACTACCATTATTACATAAGGTCCATCAACTTTTGGAATTACAAAATCAGCTTGGTCATTTGCACTATTTTCTTCTAATAGTTCAGCTATTTCTTCTTTTAATAGGTTATTTAAATCATTAACACCGACATATTTATCTCGTTGAACTCTAGCTTCAATTCGTTCAATAATTTTTAATGTTGTAGAAACACTTACATCAGATGAAACTAAAATCTCCTCTAAGTCATCAAGAACCTCATCATCAATCTTAGATTTACCAGCTACCGAAGAAGCAATTTTTGAAAAAAAACTTTTTTTAGTCTTTTCCAAACCTTGATTTAAATCTTCTTTTTCTTTTTTTGAAAAAAAACTTTTCCAGCCCATTATTACGTGTTTTTAAAACCAACAAAAGCTTCCCCATAACGAAGAAGCTTGTGTTATTCTTAATTGAATAAAAACTATTTTTTGTTAAACCAGTTGGTAACTTCCTGATTAGATACAATTTCTTCTCTAAATGAATAAGCACCAGATTTTGGAGACTTAACCATTTTTATCACTTTACTGTGTTGCTTTCCGCCACCTTTCTGTAATGATGCTACTGATTTCTTTGCCATGACTTAATTATTTAATCTCTTTATGTAAAGTATATTTCTTAAGAATAGGGTTGTACTTTTTAAGCTCCAATCTGTCTGGAGTATTTTTTCTATTCTTTGTTGTAATGTGTCTTGATGTACCAGGCATTCCACTTTCTTTATGCTCTGTACATTCTAAAATAACCTGAACTCTGTTTCCTTTCTTAGCCATTGTTCTAAAAATTTATAGGGTCGCAAAGATATATGTTTTTATTTAATTTCAACAGATACACACAAATTTTATTGAATTAATTACTCAAATAGCTCTTTTCTTTCATTAAAGCTTCAATTTCTGTTATTGTTTTTGGAACGCAATCAGAAATAACTTCTGGTTCTCCATCAGTTATTAACACATCATCTTCAATTCTAACTCCAATGTTCCACCATTTCTTATCACAAGGGGACCCCTCTGGAATATAAATACCAGGTTCAACAGTAATTACAGTATTTGGTTGAAGTTCGCCATATGTTCCTTTGTCATGGACATCTAACCCCAAATAATGAGAGGTTCCATGCATGAAATATCTTCTAAGCTCAATGGGTTTTTTAATTATTCCCAATTTAATTAAGCTCTGAGAAATAACAGTCGTAGCAGCAATATTGGGCTCCCAAAATCGGTTGCCAGCTCTTGAAGCAGCTATGCCTGCTTGCTGAGCCTTAAAAACAATGTTGTAAATAAGCGCCTCTTCTTCTGAAAAGTGACCATCAACCGGAATAGTCCTAGAAACATCAGCAGTATAGCCATGATATTCTGCACCAACATCGCTTACAAGGAGGTTATTTCCTTTCATCGTCTTTCTATTTGACACATAATGTAAAACACAAGAATTCTCGCCACTGCCCATTATTGTAGGAAACCCTGGGTATTCGGCACCATTTTTCTTAAAAACATATTCGACAATGGCTTCAGCTTCGTATTCCTTCATGTCAGTCTTCATGGCTTTCATTAATTCTATTTGAGCATCACAAGTAATTGAAATTGCCTTTCGCATTAGAACCAGCTCTTCAGCTGTTTTAACCTCTCTTAAAAAAGCAAACCACTGGTTAATTTTTGTCTTATCAACATCGTTTTCTTGCTGAGTTGAAATCTTTGCATAAAACTGTTGAATCAGGTTATACAAATCATTTTTATCAAAAGTGTTATCTCTTACATCATTTTGAGGGTGATGCAAATGAACAGATTTGAAATTTTCTAATTTTAAATTATGCTTTTTAAACTCTGAATTTTCAAAAACAGAATTAACTTTTAGTTGTTGTTTACCACCTACAACTCCTAATCTTTTACCATTCCAAATTGCATCAGCTTCATCATAAGGTTGCACATAAAGTATTTCGTTGGTCAATTCTCCATTTATACTTATTTCATCTTTCAAAACAACCAAAACACCATGAGGCTCATCGTAACCAGATAAATAATACATGTTAGGATCTTGATGATATTCAAAATCTACATCATTAGAACGATTCCTAATAGGAGAAGAAAAAATAAACGCAACAGAATTTTCGGGCATCAATGCTCTAAATGCTCTTCTTCTATCATTAAAAAATTCTGCAGACAATTTATCATCATCATACATAGACTCATTATTATCGATAAGAATAGTGTCAACTAATTCTTGAGAAGATGAAAACAGAAATAAAAATAAAATTGGAAATAAAATAATTCTCATAATTGATAGCAAAAAAAAAGCCTTGATATAAAGATAACAAGGCTTTTTAAAAATACAATTTTATAATACTACATCATCCCTTGTTCTTTTGCTTCTTTAAGAACAGCAGAGATACCGTTTTTATTTATGGTTCTAATAGCTGATGTTGATAATTTAAGAGTTATCCATTTACCTTCTTCAGGAATGAAAAACTTTTTAGTTTGTAAATTCGGGTAAAACTTTCTCTTAGTTCTTCTCTTGGAATGAGAAACATTATTACCTACCATTACTTTTTTTCCTGTTATTTCACAAACTCTTGACATCAGTATAATTTTTTTTTTCGGTGTGCAAATAAAGATGTTTTTTCAATTAAAAACAAAAATATACACTACTATTTATCTTCTTTTTTGTTGTTGCTTAGTTATTTCTTCCATCCTTTGTTGGAATTTAGACTTCTTTTTGGGCTTCTTTTTATTGGTTTCTATTTGCAGTCTAATTTTATCTTCATCAATCATGTATTTTTTAATTGCCCACATGATAGCTAAGTTCATTAAGTTTCCACACAGATAATAATAACTCAAACCAGAAGAATAAGTATTAAAGAAAAACAGCATCATAACAGGAAAGATGTACATAATTACTTTCATGTTTGGCATTCCCGGTTGTGACGTATTAGCCATTTGGCTACTATTCATCATTGTGTACAACATTGTAGATGCGGCCATTAACAAAGTAAATAAACTCACATGATTACCGTAGAAACTTGAGAGTAAAGGTATTTCAGTAGCCCAACTAACAATAGCATCATAAGATGAAAGATCCTCAGCCCACAAAAACCCTTTATGTCTAAGGTCTATACTAGATGGGAAAAAACGAAAAACAGCCAAAAGAATTGGCATTTGAATAATCATAGGAATACAACCAGACATGGGATTAACACCAGTTTTCCGATACAAGCCCATGGTTTCCTGTTGTTTTTTAACCATTGCATCCTTCTCAGTTTTGCCTTCATACTTTTTATTTATTTTCTCAATTTCAGGTTTTAAAACCCGCATTTTAGCAGAAGACTTGTAATTCTTATAAGTAAGAGGAAGAATAATTAATTTCACAAATAATGTAACCAGTAGAATAATGATTCCAAACGAAAAGCCAGTTTTCTTCAAAAGATTAAAAATGGGCTCGATCATTAAATTGTTAACCCATCTAAAAATTCCCCATCCAAGATTTATAATTTGATCCATAGCTAAATCATAAGAAGAAAGAAGCTCATACTTGTTAGGTCCAAAGAAAAATTTAAGATTAGTAGTTGTATACTCAGGATAAGGAATATTTAAGCTCGAATTGTATATAATTGTATAATCTTCATCCTCCAATTGCACCTGACTCACTTCTCCTGAATATACACCCCCATCAGTAAGTAAAATAGATGAGAAAAATTTATATTTAAAAGCAACCCAATCTAACTTACCGTCAATATTTTCAAGATCATCTGACCTTTCAGAAATATAATCTCTGCCTTCATCTGCATACCTAAACATAACTGAGCAAGTCATTCTTTCATCATCAGCTAATTTCTCAGTAGATAATCCTTTCTGAGACCAATTAAGCTTTGTTCTACCTAAATCAACCTTCTGTTCAACTTGAGAATAATCGATTGAATAGTTAACATGATAACTATTTGAAGGCAAAGTATATTTTAGAAAAATTGATTCTTCCGGATTATCAGATTTTAATTTAAAAACAACAGATGAATCAGAGCTAGAAACAATATCAAAAAACAACTTTTTTGAACTAACAGGAATCTTATCCCCATACATATCTTTAACACTAAAAATAAGTTCTTGGTTAGAAGATTTTTCTTCAAATAATTGTATAGGATTATTTACACCTTCAACAAAGTCAGAGTGTGTTTTATAAAGGAAATTTCCTTGGGCATCTTTTTCAACAATACTCGCTTCTACAATTCTAGCGCCAAGATTCGAAAGTTTAACTCTTATTTTCTCATTTTCTAAGAAGAAATATTCTTTTTCACCTTCAAATGATGGATAAAAACATCCAAACTTTTGTTTTCTTGATGCTATTTCTTGTTCAGTAAGAGCGTTATTTGAAAGTGTAGAATCTTCATCATTGTTTAGAACAGATAAACTTTCTTTTGGTTGTTGTATAAATGAGGAACCTTTTTCATCATTTCCAGTTTCATTATTCACACTAACTGAATCAGGTTGTGTTTCTATAGTTTGAGCTTGTTTTATAGCTTCTTGCTCTTGTTGATTAACAAACATAAAAGCAATAAAGATTACTCCTATCAACAGTATACCTATAAGTGTATTCTTATCCATTTATTTTTTTTGAAAAATATTCAGTCCGCAAATATATTTTTTATTCGTTTAGAACCCTGAAATTGTTAGCTACTTTTTTCAATATTAGTTAATAAAAAAAATATTAACGTTTATAACTTTGTGGAAAAACACTGTTGTGAACACATGATAGAAATTAATTTGGGAGATACTTTTGTATAACTAATAAAACATAAACATGTTAACTACTCTCTTTGGCAAAAAGAAACTAACTGAAGAAAAGACTGCAAACATTTTTGTTAACACACTAACAAGTGTAGTAGATAACACTTTTGAAGAAGTTAGAAACAGCATAATTAATGATCCCGTTTTCGAAAAACAACCAGAAATAAACACTAACGACAGTGACAAATTACTGATGATTGTTTTAGCTTCCAATTTAAAACTACTCTCTAAATATTTTTCAGCATCAGAAGAAATGCTTCTTAAAGGAAAAATAATTGATAAATTTAGTACAGTTTTTGGGCTAGAATATGATCAGATGAAAACAATTATCTCAAAATATTCCGATTTCTGCTCAAGAGTTAATCATCCATCTAAAAATATAATTTATGGAATGTCTAAAGCTATTTTCTTTAAATATGATTTAGGTAAATATCAAGATGATTACTTTTCACAACTAAATGCTCCTAACCCAATCTTCTTAAAAAGAATGGATTCTATAATGGAAAATTACATTTGGGATTGGAATAATTTTTTCAACAAGTACAAAATTTCACCATCAGAAGATAAAAGCTAAAGTTTAAAATGCTTTTTAGCCATTTCACAAACCTCATTACCTATTGCTAAACTAGCGGTTGCCGCAGGAGAAGGAGCATTTAAAATGTGAATACTATTTTTTGAATATTCAATTCTAAAGTCATCTCTCGTATCCCCATCCTGACCTAGCAACAATGCTCTTACACCTGCTCTACCTGGCCTAATATCTTCCATTGTCAAAGAAGGAATTAAACGTTGAAGGGTTTTTAAAAATAACTTTTTTGAAAAAGCTCTTCGATACTCATCAATTCCAAAACTCATGTTCCTGTAAAACATTTTCCAAGTACCAGAATAAGAAAGAGCATCGAGAGTGTCCGTTAAATTGAAATCTGTTTTACCATAACCCTCTCTTTTGAAAGTAAATACAGCATTTGGACCACATTCAATCTCTCCATCTACCATTCTAGTAAAATGCACCCCCAAAAATGGGAATTCTGGATTAGGAACAGGGTAAATTAAATTTTTCACTTTGTGTTTAGCTGAAGGATTAAGCTCATAATAATCTCCCCTAAATCCAACAACTTTCTCCTTAATGCTAACACCATCTTTCTTAGCTAATCTATCAGCTTGAAGACCTCCACAAAAAATTAAATAACTAGCATCATAAGTAGCCTTATTTGTTTTAATTGTAGTAAACTCTTCATGATGAACAAAAGAAGTTGCTTCTTCAGCTAAAGCTATTTTACTATTTGGATTAATTCCCAAAGAAACTTCAGCCATTTTATTAGTTGCACCAACAAAATCAACAATACCTGTACATGGAACCCATATACCTGCAATACCATTTACTGATGGCTCAATTTCTTTTATCTGTTTTTGATCTATTTTTTCAATTCCTTCAGTATTGTTGGCAACACCGTTATCAAATATCTGATCCATGAATTTAAATTCACTTTTATCGGTTGCAACAACTACTTTCCCACATACATCATGCTTAACATTATAGTCTTTAGAAAATTTCACTAGCTCATGTCTTCCACTCACACAATTTTTTGCTTTCAAAGAACCAGGTTTGTAATATAACCCAGAATGAATTACTCCAGAGTTATTTCCAGTCTGATGAGAAGCCAAACGCTCTTCTTTTTCAAATAAAACAACTTTTAAAGTAGGAAAGGCCTTTTGAATTTTATAAAAAGTAGCAGCACCAACAATTCCTCCTCCAATAATTGCTATGTCATATTTGTTTTCAATCATAAATTATTCGATTTTTCCTCTTTTGGAACAAAAAACATTAAAATTAATCCAACTGCAAAAAACACCACTAAAGCAACTATAGAGTTTCTCGCACTTCCAGTAAGTTGTTCAATAAAACCGTACGCCAGCATTCCAATAACAATACCCAATTTTTCCGAAATATCATAAAAGGAGAAATAAGATGATGTATCTTTAGTATTTGACGGAATAAATTTCGAAAAAGTACTTCTAGATAAAGATTGAACACCACCCATAACCAAACCAACAAATCCTGCTATACAATAAAAATCAAATGGTTCAGAAACAATGTAATTAGGAGACATTTTTTCTCCTAAAATGAAATTTAAATACTCAACTGGTTGATATCCAGCACAAAAACACAAAACAACCCAAAGAAATAAAACAACCTTTAAAGCAAACAGATTGCCTTTTTTTTCAGAGAGTTTTGAAAGTAAAATAGCACCAGGAATTGCAATTAATTGAATTAACAAAACACTTATAATTAACCCCATTTTAGCATCTGCTCCTTCTCCCCAATTAATTTCTTTAGTACCAAAATAAACAGCAACAAGCATTACTGTTTGGACTGCCATACTATAGACAAAAAATGAAAATATAAAACGCTTAAGCCTAACAGTCTTTCTGACTTCACCCCAAACCTTAACAATCTCTTTAAACCCCTGCTTATAAGTAGATTTATCATTCAATTTTATTGCACCTCCATTTGGGAGCTGTTTGAACGTAACATGACTAAAACCAAACCACCATAATCCAGTAAGAACAAAACATAAACGGGTGTAAAGAGAGCGACTATCTTCAGGAGATGTGAAAATGAGCGTCAAACAAATCAGCAAAAGAATTACACTTCCTACATAACCCATTGAGAAACCTCTAGCTGATAATCGATCGTGATCTTTTTCGTGTGCAATTTCTGGAAGAAAAGCATTGTAAAATACTAAACTACTCCAAAAACCAATTCCAGCAATTATATATATTAATAAACTTAATTCAAGATGTTTGTTGTTAAAAAATGCCAATAAAATACAACTAGAAGAACCTAGGTAACAAAAAAAACGCATAAACGACTTTTTATTTCCCGCGTTATCAGCTATTCCGGTAAGAAAAGGAATCGTTAAAACCAGTAAAAGAAAATACGTAGCACTTAAAACCGTAATTAAAGCAGTACTAATCCATTGGTGACCAAAAAACAATACATTTTCGTCAACATAGCTTTCGTAGAAAATCGGAAAGATTGCAGTAGTTATAACAAGTGGGTAAACAGAATTTGCCCAATCGTAAAAAGCCCATGCATTTATAACTTTTTTATTTCCTTTTTCAATGTTATTAGACATGGATATTACAAAAGTTGGGATTTAGATAACTGAATTTTATTCAACAATTTTAAATTCAACTCTCCTGTTTTTTGCTAAACTCAATTCAGAATATCTAGCAGATGCAGGTTGAGATGCATCATGGTTCATAGTAGATAACCTTTCTTCAGAAATACCATTTTTAACTAAAAATGCTTTAACCTTATCTGCTCTTCTTATTCCTAAATTAATAAGCAATTCGTTTTCAGGGTCTTTTTTAATTGACGAAAACTCCATTTTATCTGTATGGCCATGAAGCTCAATATTAATTTCTGGGTTTTCTTTTAGTAGAGTAACCATTTTATTTAACCCTTCAACAAACATTTTATCTATAGATGCTCTAGTTACATCAAAATATACTGTACCCATGTTTACTAATTCCTCAATAGAATAAATACCATCTTGCTTTACTAAATCTTTATGATATATAATAGATGAGGTATTTACATTATCCATCTGATTAGAGCAATCACAATCAGCAATGTCTTCAATCAAGAAAACTTCTACCTGATCAATGTAATAATATGCAGAAGGCAATTGTGAGCCAGAGAAACCATCTAGTTTTGCTAATTTTTCAACTTTAACATCTTTGTTGTTGAAAAAATTACCTATGGTAATGTATTGTTCTTTTCCGTTGGATTTATACATGGCACAAACTGATTCCCAGTTGTATCTTGCATTATAAACCTTGTTTTCAACATTTGTAGCAACATTACTAAATTCAGATTCTTTTTGAAATATTAAATCTCCTTTACTTTCTAAATACAACGGCTCTTTACCCATGTACATCCCTAAATTATTAATAGCATATTTACTCAAATCTGAAAGACTTACATTAAATTTTATACAATATTCAACTCCTTTACTCATAGGAGATAAAAGCTGTGTTTGAATGTATGTTCTTGGTTCTTTATTGTTGTAACTATATGCCAAAATTCCTGCATAGTTTTCACCATCCATAGGAAATTCTTTACCTCTTTGATTTGAGGGTGCTGAAACCGGAAGGTCTTTTTCAGTTGAATATAAATCTGCTTTTAATGCAGTTGGGGAGTCCCATTCTGAAGCTACATTAATTTGCTTTAACTTCTTCAACTTCCCATTCATACTTTCAAAGCTTGGATTTAAAATCATGTTACTTACATCCTGAGCAAAATAGGCAGGCAAAGAAATAGAAATTAGTAAAACTGCTAGAATTGAATTTTTCATTTTATAGTGTTTATTTGTTGTTTTTAATGTTCATATGATTTAACTGCTTCAATAAAGCAAATAACCTTATCAGGAGAAATATCTGGATATACTCCATGACCTAGGTTGGCAATATGGCGATTTTTTCCAAACTTACAAAGCATTTGATTTGTTTGATTTTCAATGCTTTTAAAATCTGAATAGAGAACACATGGGTCTAAATTGCCTTGTAATGTTTTATTCTGACCTATTAACGCTCTACTTTCTAGTATATCCATGTTCCAATCTAAACCAATAGTATTACAATTTAACTCTCCCAATTCCTTTCTTGCAAAATAAGCCCCTTTAGAAAAAACTGTAATAGGAACTTCATTAATAGCATCACATATCTCTTTAACATATTTTATACCAAACTCTAAATATTGTTGATGACTTAAAATCCCAGCCCAAGAATCAAACACTTGAACTACATCAGCTCCTGCTTTTATCTGAGCTTTCAAATATTTTATAGTTGTTGCCGTAATCTTTTGAAGAAGTTTATGTGATAATTCAGGGTTAGAATACAACATTTTTTTTGCCTTACTAAAAGTTTTAGACCCCTGTCCCTCAATCATGTAAGAAAAAATTGTCCAAGGCGCACCAGCAAAACCAATTAATGGGACTCTTCCATCTAATTCGTTTTTGGTTATCTTAATGGCATCTAAAACATAAGACAATTGATCATTTACATCAGGGATTACTAAATCATTTACATCCTTAATAGATTGAATTGTATTCTCAAACCAAGGGCCTTTCTTTTCAATCATTTGATAGGGTAAACCCATAGCTTCAGGCACCACTAAAATGTCAGAAAAAATAATGGCTGCATCAACTCCTAAAATATCAACAGGCTGAATGGTAACTTCTGCAGCTAACTCAGGTGTTTCAACTAACTCTTTAAAGCCACTTAAAGAATTTCTAATGGCTCTATATTGCGGTAGAATTCTTCCTGCCTGACGCATAAGCCATACTGGTGTTCTCTCAACATCTTTACCTTCTGAAGCTCTAATTAACAAATCATTGTCTAATTTCATAATACAAATTTAGAAATCATATTGAATAAGATGACTATTTTTATATCGTGATTAAACTACTTTATAAAATATTATTAATTCTATTTATTGCACAACCTCTTTTGCTTTGTCCCATTTCTATTCAAAGTCAAAATAATTCTACTAAAATTAACAATGATATTATAATTATTAAACTTAAAAGTGGAGATGAAGTAAGAGGCATTTTAATAAATGAGGATGAATTTAACTTTACTATTCTTTCGGGTAAAAACAACACAGTTGTAATTGAAAAAATAAGAGTTGAAAGTTTTGAAATTCTAAAATCTGAAGAAATTAAAAATAAAAAAGAATTTTCTGAAGACGCCTTAAATTACAGTCAAAATTGTTTTCTCCCAACGGCTTACATTACTAAAGACAATAAATTATTTTTCAACTCGCACTATGACGCCACCTATAATCTAAAGGCAAGCATAAATAAAAATTTTGAACTAACTGCTGGTGGTGTAGCTATCGCTTACAACTATATTGGATTAACTTATTCTGCAGAGCTATTTGATTTTTTACAATTTGGAACTACTGTTTTTGGAACATATTTAATGCCATCAGATGTTAGTGAAGATCAATTTGGGACAATTGTTATTCCTAGATTCAGTATTGGAAACAAAAATCGCAACATAACAATAGGTCTTATTGGTGCTAGTATTGAAAATTTCAACAACTGGATATACGGAGGGTATTTTGGGGCTCAACGAAGAATTTATGAACGATGGACTATAGCTGGCGAGCTAGCAACAATAAATTTAGATTCCTACAATTTTTTTTATTTAGGAAATGTTACAGCTAAATTTAAAAGAAGAGAAACAATAAATTGGAAATTCGGTATAGTTGGAATTAAATTCCCAGGATTAAATGCACTTTTCCCAAACGATGTTCCTTTTATACCAATTCCATATTTTGGTTACTCAAGGATGTTTTGAAATTATCTAAAACCCATTTTAATGCATCATCTTCTTTTTTAAACAATCTAGCGGCAACACTTTTTTGTAAAAACTTTAAATAAAAATTACCCATTAATTCATAGGCCATATTATTCATTATTATAGCTTGAAATGAACATTTACTATTATACTCACAATCATTCATGAAATGTTTAATTATTTCAATTGATACCTGAACATTAAAGTTAGATGTATCACAAATCAAAGAAAAATTATTTGATTCATATTCTGATAAAATAGTATTTCTAAAAAAAATTCCTTCTTCGAGATTTAAATCTATACCATTTTTAATTGCAACATATATAATATCTCCTCTTAAAAAAATTACTTCCCCTAATTTAGTTTCAACAATTTTAGTTGTATGTAATTTTAAATAATTGTTTAGTTTTTCAACATCCATTCTAACGCAGATTCATAATCAGTAAATAATTTAGCAACAACAGGCTTAGAAACAAACTTTATGTAAAAGTTTGCTATTAATTTAATACTTAAACTATTTTGAATTATCGCCTGATTTTCACACTGAGCATTAAACTTTTCATCATTCGTAAAGTATTGAATCATATCCATTGATGCGTTCCCTGTAAAATTTCTTGCATCTACAATAATAGAAAATTTTTGGTCCTGAAATAATGAAAGAATCATGTTTCTAAAATTTACACCATCTTCTTTATCAATATTCATTTCTTTATTAATTAATAAAAAAATAACACTTTCATTAACATAGGTAATTGGCCCCAAAATCGTCTCAATATTTTTAGTAGACTCCTTCATTTTTATTTTATTCGAAATAAGAAAAAAAAAGGGGCGATTATTTTTCCTTATTCTACTTTAAGTTAAAATAAAAAAAACAAAAACAAAAATTTAAAAGAATAAAATTCTAACAAAATAAGAAATCACAATATATTATTGTAAAAAAAACACTATCTCATTAAATTAACATGTCCTGTAAATTCTTTAAGCTTTCCTGTTACAACATCTTTCGTCTCTACTTTCCATATATAGATATCTTCCTGTGCAGGACTATTCTTATGTCTACCATCCCACATATCATTGATATCTTCTGTCTCAAACACTTTCTCTCCCCATCTGTTAAATACCATGAAAGTGAAGTTTGTAACATCTATACTCTCTCCTTTTACATAAAAGAAATCATTTAAACCATCTCCATCTGGCGTAAATGCTGTCGGAACATAACAAGTAAATACTCCATTCACTATCACTTGTAACGATACAGTATCTTCACATCCGTCTCCATTAACAACCAACAACTCTACGTTATAACTCCCTGGATCATCCTCCGGAAACTCATAACTTGGATTTTGCTGACTACTTGTTGACAATAACGATGCCCCTTCTAAAAACAACCACTCAAAACCTACTACATCTGATGATGACATGTCAGTAAAATTCACTATCGGATTTAATATGTCAACTGGGTTTGGATTAGCATCAAATTGAGCTGT
>JAQWSL010000081.1 GCA_029243225.1 Flavobacteriales bacterium | reverse complement strand
TTTTTGAATCATGCCCGAAATAAAATAGATGCTACAGTAATTAACGCCTATCACAAGGGGCGTCTAATTAAATACAACCAAACTTTTGATTGGGGTGCAAAAGTGCAACATGAAATAATTTCCGACCAAATTAATGAATGGAATTTTATAGATTCAGCAAGATTTAGTCTAAGTCATCCTCAGGACAGTATTGGTTATACAGATCCGACAACAATACCCTATCAATATTTAACCCTAAGCAACAACATTAAGGCTTCAAATTCCATAGAAAGCAACAGAGTTTCTGGATATTTTCAAGACAGAGTTAAATTTTCTAAACAAAAGCAAATTAGATTAACAGACTCTAGCATTACTGATAACTCTACTACTGATACCTTGTTTTCTGGATACAGATATTTTTCATTTACAGCAGGTGTTAGAGCGAATTATTGGAGCTACAATAATAGAGCTGTAATCTCACCCAGAATCAGTTTCCAACTAAAACCCGCCTGGTATTCTTTTAAAAATGGTAAAATTTTTAGAGAAAATGTTGTATTTAGGTTTGCTACTGGATATTATTACCAACCCCCATTTTACAGAGCTATTCGTAATCTACAAGGAGAGTTAAACCCTAACATTAGAGCTCAAGAATCAATTCATTTTGTATTAGGGGGAGACTATATTTTTAAAATGTGGGACCGACCGTTTAAATTTGGAACTGAAATTTATTACAAACACTTAAGTGATATTATTCCATATAAAATTGATAACATTAGAGTTCGCTATTATGGGGAAAACAACGCTAAAGGATATGCAACTGGAATAGATTTAAAACTAAATGGTGAATTTGTTAAAGGAATTGAATCTTATGCCTCTTTAAGCTGGATGAAAACAGAAGAGGATATTTTAGATGACTATTATTGGACATATTACAATGCGCAAAATCAAGAAATAATAAACGGCTACACAACAGATAACATAGCTGTTGACAGTGTAATTACATACCCAGGCTTAATAGCAAGACCCACAGATCAAAGAGTATCATTTGCTTTATTCTTTCAAGATCAAATGCCTGTAGAATGGAATACCGAAAAAATAAAATGGAGTACTTTTAAAGTTAACTTAAACATGGTTTTCGGAACAAGACTCCCATATGGTCCTCCTAGTGCACAACGATACTCAGATACGTTAAGAACTGCATTATACAGAAGACTTGACATTGGTTTTTCAAAAGACATTATAAATAATGAGACAGACAAGTCAAAATTTAAAGAAAAATCAATTTTACATAAGATTAATCACATGTGGATTGCATTTGAAGTATTTAACCTGTTAGACATTTCAAACACAACAAATTATACATGGATAAAAGACGTTACAGGAAGGCAATATTCTATTCCAAACTTTTTAACCTCTAGAAGAGTTAACTTAAAATTAGTTGTTCAATTTTGAGGTTTTTTATTCAATCCATAGCTTTTCTAATACTATTTATTTTTATAACAAATTGTCATAAATCTCCTAAATGCTGGGGTGAAAAAGAAAAAAACTCTGGAATTATTGTTCGTTCTTTCAATCCTAGTGACAACTGTAATGTAATTGTAAATCCTGATAGCTCATATGTCATTAATTCATTAAATGAATATCAACAGCTTTCAACTCTAGCTCACAGTAACCTTACAACATGTAAATTCAACGAAATAAACTTCAATAATTATACACTTTTAGGCAAGACAATTTTCGCAACTTGTAAGTTTAAATTAAGCAGGAATGTTGAGAAGAATGAATTACAAAAAAAATACATTTACACTATTGAACTTTTCCAATGTGGAAATTGTGTTGAACAAAATAAAAAAGATAATTGGGTTTTAGTTCCTAAAATCCCTTCTGGTTATGATGTTGATTTCATTTTTATTAAAAAATAATAAACTAACTTTAGAACTTATAATTTTTAATCTATGCAAGAAACCAAAACTTTAATTTTAGACAGCAATAAAGCTTCTCAAAAAATTAATCGTATAGCTTATCAAATAGTTGAAAATTATCACAATGAAAAAAAAATAACGTTTGTGGGCATTTCTTCTAAAGGCTTTTTATTGGCAAAAAGACTACAAGATAAATTTGCTCTGATTTGTGATATTGAAGTTGAATTAACAGCTCTTAAAGTCAATAAAAAAAGTCCACTTAATGATCCTATTTCAATAGCACCAAAAATTGACTTCAACAATAAAACAATAATTTTAATAGATGATGTATTAAATTCTGGAAGAACTTTAATGCACGCTGCAAATTACATAACATCTCAAGGAGCAAAACAATTAAACACAATTGTTTTGATTGACAGACGACACAGGAAATTTCCAATTAGGGCAGATTGGGTTGGGTTAACGTTATCTACCACACTTCAGGAGCACATTAGTGTTGAGTTTTCAGAAAATAAAATTGAAGCTTATCTTCATTAAGACTATAAAAAATCAACATTTCCCTTTGTAAGTGAATAATAAGCAGGTTGTATTTTTAACTTTCCAGAAGAAACAAAACCGCTAATTATTTCACTATTTTTCTCTAATAAATTTGCATTGTATTTAGCATTTGCTTTAACAACACTATTCACATGAGCATCTTCAGCTAATTCAATTGAAGGAGAAATAAAGCTACATAAATGATTTAGATTTTTTCCGTTGTCACCACCTTTAATTGTTGCAGTAACTGCACCACAACTTTCATGTCCTAAAACAACAATTAATTTACAACCAATATTTGCAACAGCATATTCAATACTTGCTATTGAACTAGAATTAGCAATGTTTCCAGCTACCCTTACTACAAATAAATCACCAATATTACAATCAAATATCATTTCTGGGACTACTCTGGAGTCTGCACAGCTTAGAACAATGGCAAATGGCTGCTGACCAGCTGTTAATTTTTGTCTTAGTACAATGTCACTTTTCAAATCTTCTTTATCCTCTACATACCTATTATTTCCTTCAATAAGTCTTGATTTTATTTCTTCCTTATTCATAATTATATTATAATGTGTTCAAAAAATTTAGTGTATCTATATTATCAGCATAATCCCATAATGTTGGTTGTTGTGCCTTACCAAATGGTATTCCATTTAAACCAACTCTACATTGAATTCGATGATCTTCATTTGTAAGAACTTCATTCACATCATCTATATGGTTATAAAATTCATAAAACAATGTACCTATAGGCGAAAAAAGCTCTTTATCTTCTTTCAAAATTATAAAACCATTTTCAATAATTTCAAAATTGTCTAATAAAAAAATTGCTTTATGATAATCATAATTATTAGCATACTTGTTATTATTAATCACATCTTGCATGTGAAAAAACGCTTTAAATAGTTTATCTAAATCATATCCCTTAGGTAAAAATAATTTAGTAACATTTCTACAACCTAAGCCATAATAAGTGAAAACATCTTTCGCTAATTCAATTAATTGTTCATCATTTTCTTCACCATTAAGAACAGCAACTGAAGTTCGGCTTTTTCTTATTATGTTCGGATATTTACTAAAATAATCGTTAAAATATCTAGAAGTATTGTTACTTCCTGTTGCAATAACTGCATTAAAGTCCTTTAATTTAGTTGAAACAAAGCTTATTTGATTAAGTATATTATTGTCAAATTTTGACATTATTTCTACAACAGCTGGAATTAAAACAGCATCATCTGTAGATAACTTAATTAAAAGTGAATGACCAGAAATATATCCACAGATTATATCATGAAAACCAACCATGGGTATATTTCCCGCACAAATTATGGCTACTTTTTTAGTATCTGTATTGTTAGCTATTGAATACTTATTTAACCAGACTGTTAGGTTATCTATTTTAAAAGCATTTGCCCACGCATTTAATGCTAAAACAATCATGTCATAAGAAAACCAACCATTATGATTTTTAAGGGCAGGCAATAAACTTTTAAAATCATTGTATTCTTTTTCATTTATTCCAATTGAATAGCCAGGCCAATTACCTTCATTTACTAATGAATGAAATATATTTCCAAGTTGAACAAGCGTTTCTTTTTTCTGATATAAAGATGTTCTTTCCATTTTTCAAGTTATCTTTGCGCAAACAAATTTAACAACCATTTATAAATGGCAATCAAAATTACAGATGAATGTATTAATTGTGGGGCTTGTGAACCAGAATGTCCTAACAATGCAATATATGAAGGCGGGGCTGAATGGAAATTTTCTGAAGGCACATCCCTAAAAGGGCTGTATAAAGGGAAGAATTCAAAAATAGAAACAGATGCAGATGCTGTAAACGAACCTGTTGACATGGACATTTATTACATTGTTACAGATAAATGTACAGAATGTAAAGGTTTTCATGATGAGCCTCAATGTGCTGCGGTTTGTCCTGTCGATTGTTGTGTTGATGATGAAAAATGGGAAGAAACAGAAGAAGAATTGTTAAATAAAAAAGACAGTCTTCACATTTCTTAGGTAACTTCTTTATAAAAATCTCGTTTGTTTATTTTAGGCATATTTTTTGAAATAAAAAGCTTATGAAAGTTTATTTTTTATCAATAATTATTTTTTTTGGACTTCAATTTTTTGGTCAAAACATAAAATCATTAAAAGCTCACCAAGACACTTTAATTAGCCTAATAAATAAAACTAGGTCAGAAACAGATTTCAAAAAAGCATTTGTTTTAAACAATGATTTTGAAGCTCATTTAAGAAAAGTATTAAGATATGATGAAGCATTTAACTTTCCATTTGATTCGTTATCGAAACTAATCAGTACTGTAAAGTCTCCAGACAATGCTTTTAGAATATTTAATTGGAACATTGAAAAACCTAAACAAGAACAATTTTATTGCTGTTTAATAATGAAATATGACAATAAGAAAGAAGAGTTTATCACTCTTAAACTCATCGATAAATCAGCCTCAGCCTTTGATCCGGAATACCTTTCTTACTCAATAAATAATTGGTACGGTGCTTTATATTATTCAATTATACCTATAAAAAAGGCAAGCGGAACAATTTACACTTTACTTGGTTGGGATGGGAACAATCAATTTTCAAATAAAAAAATTATTGAATCAATGGAATTTCAGAAAAAAGATGATATAAAATTTGGATTGCCAATTTTTAAATCTGAAGATTCTAAAACAAAAAGAAGAGTTATTTTTCAATACAATAAAAACTCTTACATGTCTTTAAAATACACTAAAGACAAGAAAAAAGAATTAATAATTTTTGATCACCTTTCACCAAAATCTCCTCAACTAGAAGGCATGAAAGATTGGTATGTAACAGACCTTAGTTTTGATGCTTTTAAATTAGAAAACGGGAAATGGAACTACTTAAAAGACATTGATGCTAACACATTAAAACCCTATAAGGATAGACCTTATAATTCTCCTTAAATCTACTGCTGATTACCAAGTAAAAGCACATGACCTGTGTACTGGTGAATACTGTTTGTTAGCTCGTCAACTACTTGCAATTTCCAAACATATGCATCTTGTTGAACTATTTCACCTTTATATCTACCATCCCAACCATCATATATATGGTGAGATTCAAAAATTAGCTCTCCCCACCTATTAAAAACATAAAATTCAAACTCTTGAACTTCTACTCCATTTACAACAGGTAGGAATATATCATTAATATTGTCATCACCACCTGGTGTAAAAGCATTTGGTACAAACACTAAAAAAACATCATTTATTTCTACAACACTACAGGTAGTAGACAAACATCCCTCAATACTAGTTGCATCGAGACAAACTTCATATGTTCCTTCTTGTGTCCCATCAAAAGTATAACTTGGATTTTCTTGGTTACTAGTAGCTGTAGATCCTTGGGTGTCGAAACTCCACATATAATTGGTTGCTCCAGTACTATTATTGGTGAAATGAATTTCAGAATCCATAATTGTTGTGGGTTGAGGACCAAATGTAAATGATGCATTTGGGTAATCATACACACATATATATTGAGCTAAATCAACACTTGCCAGACAACCTTCTGTAGTTGTGATACTTAACCCTATATCCCAACAACCAGGAGTTGTAAAAGTATGTGTTACCGGACCACAATCATTACTTGTATTTCCATCACCAAAATCCCAATTACATTGACTACCTGCTGGTAATCCAGTATCTGTAAATGTGACTTCTAGAGGAGTACATCCTTCAAGATTATCGCCACTAAAACTAATCACAGGAATTGGAACAACAGTTATTACAACACTATCATTAACTAATGGTGTTTGACATCCATCTGTGACTGTTACAACATATGTTGTTGTAGCCGTTGGATTAACATTTTGATTCTGACCAAGTCCAACTCCTTGATTCCAAGTATATGAGTAAGGGCCTCCATCACCACCATTTGCAAGAGCAGAAATAGCAGCATAGTCGTCCATACAAATTGTTTGATCTGATTGAGCTTGTACATTTAAAGGTGGATTAACCGTTACAGTAACACAATCATTATTTGATGGACAATTATTTTGATCTGTGGCTGTTACACAGTATGACTGAGTTGTGGTTGGCGACACAGTTATTGATTGTGTGTTTACACCATTATCCCAGCTATAAGTATACCCTCCAGACCCACCAGAACATTGAGCATCTAATTGAGCAGAAGCTCCAATACAGATTATTGTAGTTCCTGTAGCTTGAAGAGTTACAGGAGCAGGTGAATTTAGCGTGTCTACAATCGTTACTTCACATCCAACTGCATCTTTAGCATAAAGTGTATATATTCCTGCACATAATCCCGTAAAACTATTTGTAGGTTGATAGTTAATTCCATCCATGCTAAATAATGTTGCGTTAGGTGCGAAAATAGTTAAGCTACCCGAACAGTCTCCTGGGCATAATTCATCAACAGCAGTAACGTTATCTATTACAATTGATTGAGGGCCAACAACAGCTGTATCTGTTGTTATTGCACACCCATTAGCATCTGAAACTGTTAGAGAATAATTACCAGAACATAAATTTAGTGCTATAGGTAAATTAGGTGTTGGTTGAGAGGGCGGTACCCAACTGTAATTATATGTTCCTGGACCTGTTCCTCCAGATGGAATAGAATTTATCATTCCATCGCAAGCACCAGCACAAGTTTCATCGGTAACACCTAAAGTTAAAATTAACTGTGAAGGCTCGGAAATAACTATTGGTTGTGGAATTGTTTGACAATTATTTAAGTCCTGTACAACCACACTATAATTACCTGCACATAGCGATAGGAAATCTCCAGACATTTGAAAATTCACACCATTGTCTATACTATACTCATGTAGACCTGTTCCACCTTGAGAAACAACATTTATTTGACCTATACATTCTTGATAGCAATTTAAATCCACTTTTGTAATGTTAGCTGTTAACCCTTGTGGTTCATTAATAACCACTTGAGCTGTTGCCTGACAACCATTATTATCTTCAACTAAAACATCATAAATTCCAGTACACAATGCTGTAAAAATATTTTGATTTTGAAAATTAATTCCGTTATCTATACTATACATAGTTGCTCCCGAAGCATTTATTGAAATAATTCCATCACATAACCCTTGACAGGAAACATCCGTAGCATTTATTGAATTAATTACTGGACCTGCCTGATTTGTTAAATTTATCTGCCCAGCTACTTGACATCCTATATAGTCTACTATTAAAACATCGTAAGAATTAGCCATTAATGCAGTAAACAAACCACTGGATTGAAAATTTATTCCATTATCAATAGAAAATTGATAAGGAGCAATTCCATTACTTGCTGTAAGTGAAATCTCTCCATTTGAATTTCCACATGTTGACTGAACTATATTTTCAACATAACTAGGATCTGAAACAGATACAACAACACTGTCTGTAGCTAAACACCCACTTCCATAATCTATACTTACTGTATATGTTGTTGTTTGCGATGGTGAAACAGTATTAAAAGAAGTTGTAACTCCATTAGACCATAAAACATTTCCTAAATAATAAACTTGAAAATCAAGACTACCAAAATTATCGTTATACCAAGAAACTTGTTGTTCTGAAAAAGAAAACACTTGAGAAGAACCACCATTAAAATAGAATTCATAAACATGGTTAGGATTATAAGAAGATGGTGGTGTAGATTGAGTTGCTGGACTCATTCCATTCCATTTCCAATCAAAAGCTTGATTAGGTGGGTTGTTACCAAAATTGTAAGCTGCATCTCTAATTAAAGGCATCCCCACAGCTGTATATGTTCCACTTACAACTACATAATAATTACCAGGCAAACTAGTATTTATTGTAGAATAAGAAAAGGCTGCATCAAAAGTCATTGTGAATTGTTCAACTAATAAACCATTTGTATCAGCAAATAACTCTACATTATTTCCATTACAAATAGAAGTATCTAAACTCATGTCAATAATTGGTAAAGGGTTTACAGTAATGTTTAAGTCATCCGTATTATCACAACCATTTGCATCTGTACCAGTAACAGTATAGGTTGTAGTTCCCAAAGGAGGAGTAAATAAAACATTATCTAATATCGAATTACTCCATGAATAATTTACGCCTCCTGAACCATTTACAAGAACAGAAAAACCATCACAAACTATTTGATCTAAACCAGCATCAATAGATGGAAGAGGGGTGACAACAACGTCAACTTGATCTGTATTCACACAACCAATCAAATCTGTTCCAGTAACGGTATAAGTAGATGTTCCTAAAGGAGCTACAAATGGAGTATTATTTAAAACTCCATTGTCCCATGAATATACATTTGCTCCTGATCCCGTTAAAGTTACAGTAGATCCATCATTACATTGCTGAACATCATTTCCAGCAGAAACAATTGGCAATTGTTGCACTGTTACAACTATATCATCTGTATAAACACAAAGAGGAGTAAAAGAAATATCATCTAATGCAAAGTCATTTCCACCAACGGCAGTGCTTTGATTAACAATACATATGGTTGCGGTTGTATTTGCGCCTGAGTTCCATGTTTCAAAGAAATTTTCCCAAGTACAACCAGCGTTAAGAGGATTGAAATTTGGACCAATTTGAACACCATTAATGTAAAAAGAAAGCTCCGCAGGATTAATTGCATCAAAATTCATTAACCAAGTAGAAAACTCAAAATCAGTATTAGGAGTAACATTAAATGTTTGACACCAAATATCTTGATTGGGGATAGAAGAACCATTTACTACTAGCATATTTCCTGAACCCGTAGTATGATCAGCACAAGGTGCAAAATTATTATGTACTAAACTAGGAGATGTTGTAACTGCATAAGTACCTTCATTAGATAATAGCCCCCAAGCCCCACCATTTCCTGGAACATAACTCGTGTTAAAATTTTGAGAACCTAACTCAAAATCCCCATTAGAAACCATGTTTAAACCATAGTTTGTAACATCAACAGAATAAGTACCACTTGAACTAACAGTTAAAGTTTGGTTAGTTGAATTATCACTCCACAAATAACTTGTAAATCCAGAACCTGGATCTAGAGTAACTGAATTACCAAAGCAAATAATTGTATCATTACCTAAATTAATTGATGCTGAATTTATGGTGATTGTTATGATTTCTTCATCTGTACAACCTAAATTGTCATCATAAGCATATAATATAATATCTGAACTTATTACATCTCCAGGTTGATAAACTGTTCCTGATCCATTTACAGCACTATAGTATTGTTCATTACCTGATAAATTCTGACCAGTAATTGCTGGAAGACTATATTGACCACATGTTAAAATTGTTGAAAATGAAGTTATATCTGGCAAAGCATTTACGATTACATCTACCTGATCCGTATTTTCACATCCATTAACATCTGTTCCTGTTATTGTGTAAGTCGTTGTTCCAAGTGGTGGAGTAAATGAAGCTCCATCTGTTACTCCATTATCCCAACTGTAGCTTACTGCTCCTGAGCCAG
>JAQWSL010000069.1 GCA_029243225.1 Flavobacteriales bacterium | reverse complement strand
AAGAAATACTAAAAACATCTGTTCCAGAATCTGCTCTAGATTTTATTTGATCAATTTTACAATTCTTACCAAATCTTTTACCTAATCCTCTAAGCAATCCAACAACCATGGATGATAACCCATCTCTATCAGATTCATATGTTAATTCTAATTGAGTTTCTGAAATTTCTTTTGTAGAAAACTTAGGTGGTTTAAGTTGAGGCATTATATTGGTTATTCTCTCATGCAAAAGATTTAAATTTCCTAAAAATTCTGGCAATGTTGAACCAGATAAGGCCAACATCTCTCCATAACCTTCTTCGGCAGTATACAAAATCCAATATTCTCCAAATGCTTCAAGAATAGCAGCTGGTTCTAATTCTAGAACTTCTGAAGCAGCACCTACTAAATCGTAAGTTAGTTCATCCGGATAAGATTGCATACTAATAAAAAAATCATCTTCAAAACCGACTTTTTCTTTAATAATAAGCCACTTATCTTCTCCAAAATTTGAAGTAACCAAATCTTGAATTGCTTTATTAACCATTCCGTACATAATGTTATTTTTTAATAAGTTAATTTTTTTCTGTAGAGGCTTACTTAAATATAACTCATATATTTAATATATAAAAGTATTAAAGAAAATTAATTAGACTATAGTTATTTTCAAAATTCTCTATTTAAAATTAACTCTTGATATTATAAAAAAACAAATGAAAAGAAGAAACTTTATAAGACTATCAGCAATGGGAACTGCAGCTGTTGCAGTTTCTGCATGTGAAAATTCTTTATTAGGACAAAAACAATCAACAATATCAAATTTATCAATTTCATCTGCTAAAATAATATCTACTTGGAACCATGGATTAGCCGCTAATAAAATAGCTTGGGAAGTTTTAGACAAAAATGGAACAGCGCTAGATGCTGTTGAGCAAGGAGTAAGAACTACAGAGTCGGATGCTTCCAATAGAAGCGTGGGTCTAGGAGGCCTGCCAGACGCCACAGGAAAAGTGACTTTAGATGCATGTATTATGGATCACAAGTTTAATTGTGGCTCTGTTTCGTTTTTGCAAAATATAGAAAACCCTATTTCTGTTGCTAGAAAAATTATGGAAGATACACCACATGTAATGCTCAGTGGAAAAGGAGCATATAATTTTGCCATAGAAAAAGGATTCAAACATAAGGATTTACTTATTCCCGAAACAAAATTAGCATGGGAAAGATGGAAATCTACAAACGAGCAAAAAAAACCCCAAATAAATAGTGAAAATCATGATACAATTGGTCTTCTTGCTATAGACAATAAAGGGAATATTTCTGGTGCATGTACAACAAGTGGCTGGGCCTACAAGCTTCATGGAAGAGTTGGCGATTCTCCGATAATAGGGGCTGGTCTATATGTTGACAATGAAATTGGTGCCGCTTGTGCAACCGGATTAGGAGAGGCAGTGATTAGAATTTGCGGAAGTCATACTGTTGTTGAATTAATGCGACAAGGGTATTCTCCCAACGATGCATGTAAGCTAGCTGTTGAGAGAATTATTAAAGCACATGAAAATTTAGAAGGTCTTCAAGTTGGGTTTATTGCACTAAATAAAAAAGGTGAATATGGAGCTTACAGTGTTTATGCAGGTTTTAATTATGCACTAAAGGATGAAAGCAGTAACAAAATGATTGATGCAGCCTATGAAATGGAGTGGTAAACTAATTTTAATTATTGTTGTTTTTTCTTGCTGTTCAGTCAAAAACACGTCTAAACAAGTTCCACCAATTTATTCCATTATTCCACATCCTCAAGAACTTGTAAAAAACCCAAACTTTTTCTTACTAAATAATCAAACATCAATTTATTCAGATTCAACTCTAAAGAAATCAACTAAACAATTAATTAAGCTAATAAAAAAAGAATATGATATTTCGTTAAATCACTCAACTTCAATCAAAAAAGAGAATTGTATAATATTAGCTAATTCAAATAATAAGAAAGACGATTATTATGAATTAAACATTTCAGAAAAATTGATTACAATAAATGCCTCTAGTGAAGTTGGATATTTTTACGCAAGTCAAACAATCTTCCAACTTTTAGATCATAATAATTTAAACAAAAGCCAAAATTTTAAACTCCCAGCTTTAAAAATAAATGATTGGTCTAAATTTAAACATAGGGGAATGCTTTTAGATTGTTGCCGTCATTTTTTTAGTGTTTCAACAATAAAAAAGTATTTGCGATTAATGAGTTATTATAAAATGAACATTCTTCACTGGCATTTAACCGAAGATCAAGGTTGGAGAATAGCAATAGATAAATATCCTAATCTAATAACAAAAGGTGCTTACAGAAATGAAAACAACAAAATATATGGTGATTATTACTCTAAGAGTGAAATGAAAGAGGTTGTTGAATATGCCAAAAGTTTAAACATTAATATAATACCAGAAATTGAACTGCCTGGCCATTCTCAAGCTGCAATTGCTGCTTACCCTCACTTATCTTGTACAGGTGAAACTTATGAAGTTGCTAATGATTGGGGCGTTTTCAAAGAAATTTACTGTGCTGGAAACGACAGTGTATTTACTTTTCTAGAGGATGTCCTTAATGAAGTTATAGAAATTTTTCCATATGAATACATACACATAGGAGGGGATGAAGCCCCCAAATATAGATGGGAGAACTGCAAAAAATGTCAAAAAAGAATAAAACAGAACAACCTTAAAGATGAACATGAATTGCAAAGTTATTTCATTAAAAGAATAAGTAAGTTTTTAAAATCAAAGGGCAAATCAATTATTGGATGGGATGAAATTCTTGAAGGCGGCCTTGCTAAAAACGCTATAGTTCAATCTTGGAGAGGCACTAAGGGTGGTATTGAAGCTGCTAAAAGTGGCAATAAAGCAATTATGTCACCAACATCTCATGCCTATTTTGATTACAGCATAAAGACAACAGATCTAGAAAAAGTTTATTCATTTAGACCGATTCCTAATGAACTTAATAAAAATGAAAGGAAGCTCATCATAGGAGGAGAATGCAATGTTTGGACCGAACACATTAACAACGAAGAAGAATTAGACAGTAAAGTTTTCCCAAGGTTACTAGCAATGGCTGAGGTCTTATGGACAAACGAGAATGAAAGTGATTTTGAAGGTTTTAAAAAAAGATTACAAAATCATTATCCAATTTTAAAAATTAAAGGAGTTGATTATGGAATTGAAGTTTTACCATGCAAAATTGATGTTGAGCGAAAAAATGAAAAATTAAACATTAAGCTAATTAAAGGAAGTAATGAACTTGAACTAAAGTATAAGTGGGGAAATACAACAAACTATATTAAATATTCGGAAGATTCAGTAATAGAAAATAATTCAGGAGAATTATTTGTTCAAACTTTTAAAAATGGGAATAAATATGGTGACATAATTTCACAACCCTTTAAGTTTCATAAAGCAGTAGCAAAAACAACTAACTACAGAAATAAATATAGCCCGAGCTATCCAGCAAATAATGAAATCAGTCTTACAGATGCAAAACTTGGAACATTGGAATTTAGAGATGGCAATTGGCAAGGCTTTTGGGATACAAACATAGATTGCACAATTGATTTAAAAGAGATCACTGAAATTGAAAAAATTAAAACACGATTTTATCAATACAACAATTCATGGATTTTTTTCCCCGAAAAAATTAAATATCAAACATCAATCGATAGTTTAAATTGGACAAAATGGAATGAAATTTCTAATAAACACTCTCCTAAAGACAGAGGGGAAATAATACAAGAATTCTTATCAAAAAAATCAAAAACAAAAACGAGGTATATAAACATACAAACGCAACGACTTGAAAAAGTTCCTCATTGGCACGAGGCTGCAGGAGCAAAAACATGGCTTTTCTTAGATGAAATTATTGTGGAATGAAAATTGAATTTTGTATAGAAACTGAAACTGCAGCAAAAGCGGCTCAAAAGTTTGGAGCAGATAGGATTGAACTGTGCCAATCGTTAGACAAAGATGGTTTAACACCAACCCTAGATTTAATTAAAAGATGTAAAAGTGTATACCATGGAGAGATTCACATTATGGTACGACCCAGAGAAGGTGATTTCATTTACTCTAATGAAGAAATCATTCAAATGAAAAAAGAAATAAAACTAGCACATCAACTTAACTTAAAAGGAGTTGTATTTGGTTTGTTATTAAAAAATGGTGAACTCGATACTCTTCAATCGAAAAACCTTCATAATTATGCTAAAAGCTTTAAGCTAGAAACAACATTTCACAGAGCATTTGATTACTGTAAAAACCCAAAAAATTCATTTAATAAATTAATTGAAATTGGCTTTGACAGATTATTAACTTCAGGGCAAAAAGAAAAAGCGATCAATGGAATTGAATTAATTAAAGAACTTAAATTAATAAGCAAAAATGAAATTGAAATAATGGCTGGCAGTGGTATAGATGAAAAAAATGCAAGTGCTTTTTCATCAATTAAAATTGATGCCGTACACTTTTCTATTCACAACAAAGATGTTAAAGAATCTTCAACAAAATATATAAATGAAAAAAAAATAAGCGCAATTATGAAAAAGCTTAGTTAACAGTTATTTCATCAAAAAACAACCAAGTTTTACCACCAGAACCTAAATGCCACTCAGGACAATTACCATAATTTTCAGCCTCAACTTTTAAAAACCTAAAAGGTGTTTCATTTTTAAATTCAAATTCAAAATCTTTAATATGAGAGCCATATTTATTATCTGAAAAATCATTTTCAACAACAGCAACAACTTTGTATTTATTCCCATCCAATGAAACCGAAAAAGTAACTTTTTTTGGAAACCAAATCCATGACTTAATGTCTTGTAAAGCTCCAATTGAAATGTAGTTGTGAGGCTTCACACTACCGTAATCCACTACTGCTTCAAAATTTTGGTCATGAAAACCTTGCCAATATCCAGTCATGAAATTATCTGGGCCTTTAAGACCATTAATCAAAGCATTATCACCCCCAGCATTATACTGATTACTGTAAGTTGATTTTAAATCTAAGATCCTACCACCATCAGTCTTAAAATAGGAAGCCAAAACTGTTTTACTTGAGTCATTTCCAAAATAAGAATAAGCTTTAAAGCTTTCGGATTTACTTATGTAAAAAGGAGCTGTATAAAGCCTATAATTTGTATCTACATTTGAATTAAAATAGATCTTAGCAGCTTTATTTGAAACAGCTAATTCTACTTTTAAAGAATCAACAAAAGATTGTTTTACAGCACTAAAATATGGAACCGGAACAATACAATGATCTTTTGAAATTTCTGACACTGGAACATTAAGTCTTCCCCATTCTGAATTTGGAGTTGAACCTAGCTCTAAAATTAATTCACCACCATTCATTATATCTTTATGCGATAGATATGAGTCTTCTAATTGTATACCATTTAAAAAAGCTGCGACAACATAAAAATCATTAGGATTTTGCCTTTTTGCTACTATTTTAAATTGATTACCATTTTCTAAATTAATTATTGATTCATTAAAAAGAGGAGTTCCTATTGTATAATAAGCAAGACCTGGAGTGACAGAGTAGAAACCTAAAGCACTTAAAACATACCATGAAGACATTTGCCCACAATCTTCATTACCAGATAAACCGTCAGGTTTACTAGAATATTGCTCATTCATTATTTGATAAACTCTTTTTTGAGTTTTAGCTGGATTACCTAAATAATTGTACAAATATGCCATATGGTGGCTAGGTTCATTACCATGAGCATATTGACCTATTAAACCAGTAATATCTGACTGCTCTCTTCCTGTCAAGCTAGAATTTGTTTCAAAAAGTTGATCTAGCTTAGATTCAAATGCTGCAACACCACCATGAAGCTCAATAAGACCATTAATATCATGAGGAACAAACATGCTATACTGCCATGAATTAGCCTCAGTGAAATTAAAATTTACTTCTGAAGGAATAAATCCATATTGCCAACCACCATTAACTTTAGACTGCATAAAACCAGTAGCTGGATTAAAGCAATTTTTATAACTCTGAGCTCTAGCAATATATTCATTAAAAATTTCAGTTTTATTGAGCCTTTTAGCCATCATAGCAATGCACCAATCATTGTATGAATATTCTAATGTTTTAGACACAGATTCTGTTTCTTTTTCTGCAGGAATAAAACCATTAGACCTGTATTCAGGAATACCCAAATCATCTCTTTCAGCCACTTGTAACATGGCCTCTAAAAGCAATTCTTCATTTTCCAGCTCTATTCCCTTAACCAACGCATCATAAATAACAGACACCACATGGTAACCTATCATACAACCCGTGTAATTAGCAGATAATTCCCATATAGGAAGTTGCCCACCATCTAAATAATTTTTCAAAAAAGTATTAATAAACTCCTTTGTCTTTTTTTGTTCAATTATTGTATATAATGGGTGTGTAGCCCTAAATGTATCCCATAGTGAAAAAATAGTGTAGGTATTATCTTCTGATTGATGAACTTGCAAATCAGTTCCTCTATAAAAACCATTTACATCATTAAATATGTTTGGAGCAATCATACTGTGATAAAGAGCAGTATAAAAAATTTTCTTCTGATCTAATAAATCTCCAGTTACTTCAATTTTAGACAATGCCTTTTCCCATTTATCTTGAACATTTTCTTTGTATTTATTAAAATCCCAATGATTAGCTTCTGCATTTAAATTAGCCTTAGCTCCTTGAATACTTACAGCAGAAACACCAACTTTCAGCAATAAACTGTTGTCTTTTAAATTAGTAAAACGAAGAGCAATTTTAGTGGGTTTAGTTTTATCATTAGAAAAATAATCTACAAAATTAATTGCTGAAGAAGTTTGAAGGTAAAAATAAAAATGTTGCTCTTGAGCCCAAGCTCTAGAGATTCTGTGACCAACTATCTCGGTTGATGAAACTTGTTCTAAACTCCAATCTAATAATTGATCTCTATGCTCTAAATCAATAATTACATTAGCAGTATCAGTTTCAGAATAATTGTATTTATGGATACCAACTCTATCTGTGCTGGTAAGAGAAACATCAATTTTGTCTTTATTTAAAATCACATTGTAAAATCCAGGTTCAGCAAACTCATTGGATTTATTAAATTTTGAAGAGTAACCATCATTATTTTGGTTATATCCGTTATTAAAATTTACGGCTCCACTTGTTGGCATTAATAACAAATCGCAATAATCTCCAACACCTGTTCCACTTAAATGAGTGTGACTAAAACCATAAATAACAGAATCTGAAAAATGATAACCTGAGCACCCGTCCCAACCTTCAATTCTAGTGTCTGGGCTCAATTGAACCATTCCAAAAGGAGCAGTTGAACCAGGAAAAGTATGACCGTGTCCTCCTGTACCAATAAAAGGATCTACAAATTCAATTTTTTTAATTGCTGATGAACAAGAATTCAAAAAAACAATAAAACAAACTAAAAATATATTAATCCTTTTATTCAGTATCATAATTTATTCCTTGTTTTGACAAGATGGTTTTAGCTCTGTAAGCGTAGAAAATAAGGTATAAAAAGCACATAACTGCAACCCAATAAGAAGACTGAATACTAACAATATCTGCAAGCTTACCTTGTATAGGTGGAATAATGGCTCCACCTAAAATCATCATAATTAAAAATGCAGAACCTTGAGAAGTATATTTTCCTAAACCAGCAATACTTAAAGAAAAAATACAAGGCCACATTATAGAACAAAAAAGGCCACCGCTTAAAAATGCAAAAAGAGCAATGTTACCATTGCTAAATAAACCAATCAACATTGCTACAACTCCAATAGCACTAAAAATCTTTAAAGTAGCAACTGGTTTATCTTTGGCTAAAAAGAAACCAACAATTTGAACAGCTACACAAGAGCTAAAAATTAAAACTTCATTTAAAGAGTAAGAACCGTAATTAACCAATAAAATAACACCTAATGCTACGTAAGGCACTAAAATTAACAACCATTTTTTCAATCCTTTAGATGGATTAAAAACAGTAATTGCTCCTACCCATCTACCAATCATCAATCCCCCCCAGTATAAAGAAATAAAAGGAGCTATTTCAGCATCATTCATCACTTTTAAACCTAAAGGATTTAAATTACTTACTTTATCAGCAACATTTTTAAGCAACTCTCCCAGATTACTTTGAATTGTAACTTCAACACCCACGTAAGTGAAAATGGCAAGCATACCCAACACTAACTGAGGATACTGCATAGCGCCCCAACCGACAGGGTTTTTAGAAGAACTTTTATAGGCATAAAATATACTTAAAACAATTGCCAATAAAGCTATTAAAAGCAAACCTAAACGTTGTTTCTCTAATAATTCAATATCCTTAACTGGTTCATTTCCATAAGACATAAAAACAAGAGCAAAACATGTTACCATGACTAAGGTAAGAACAACCAATAAAATTTTCGCCTTATTTGCTGGTTGAAAAACAGCATCTGACTTAGCTTGAGGTAAGTTTTTCGAAAAATAAAATAAGCCAGCGGCCATTAAAAATAAGCCTGCTACACCAAGATACAAGCTTTGAATGGTATTTAATTTAATCTGATTATTCTTAACCATTAATTCCAGTTCTTCTCCAGATATTGGAGTTGAACCAAAAATAATAAGTGCAACCACAATAGGGCCGATAGTAGTTCCGAATGAATTCACGCCACCAGCTAAATTCAATCGATGTGATGCTTTGGAAGGCTCTCCTAAAGAGATGGCAAAAGGCTGTGCAGCAGTTTGCTGTAAAGAAAATCCTAAACCAACAATGAATAATGCCCCCAACACATAATAAAAAACAGCAGTATCTCCCTGCTCTGCTCCATTTACTGACGGATACATGACCAAAGCTCCAATTGCTGATATCAAAAGACCATAAATTATTCCATTTTTATAACCCCAACTATTTAGTATATCTTTTCCAGATGAGCTTGACAAAACAAACAACAATAAAGCTCCAAAATAATAAGCACCGTAAAATGCAAAATCTACTAATTGAGATTGAAATTGATCAATGTTAAAATATGTTTTACAAAAAGGAATAAATACACCGTTAGAAGCAGCTATAAAACCCCAAAAAAAGAAAACAGTAACAAGTGTTGCTAATGCTGAATTATTATTTTTATTTGTCATAATTTTTAATTTATAATATTTAAAGAAACAATAATATTTTGAATTATTGTAAAATAAACACTATGTCTTTTTAAGGCACTCAGTAAAGTTGTTAAATTTAGATATATTTATTAATTATCTATAAACATTAAAAATACTATAGTCTTTCGATTAAATTTGCAAAAAACTAATAAATGACTAAAAAAGCGGTTAAAGGTTTCTCTAAACTTTCTAAGGATGGGAAAATTGAATGGATTGCCAATGAATATTTAAATGGTGACGAGAATTGTATTCATTTATTAAAAAGCTATTGGCACAATGATAAAGCAACTCAAAAAATTCATGATGAGTTTATAGAAAATACCATTTCAAACTTCTATCTACCTTTCGGGATAGCTCCAAATTTCCTAATCAACAATGAGATTTTCTGCATTCCAATGGCAATTGAAGAAAGTTCGGTAGTTGCAGCTGCTGCTAAGTCAGCAACATTTTGGATGGAAAGAGGGGGATTCAAAGCTGAAGTTTTATCTACTACTAAAATTGGACATGTTCATTTTGCTTGGTATGGTGATTATGAAATTTTAGCAGCTTTTTTCGAGAGCATAAAACATAAATTTCTAGAAGGAACTTCTCACCTTACTTCAAATATGAGAGCAAGGGGAGGTGGAATTAAAGACATACAGCTTGTAAACAAAACTGATCTTGAGCCCAACTACTATCAAATAATGGCAAAATTCGAGACCTGTGAAGCTATGGGTGCGAATTTTATTAATAGTTTGTTAGAAGAATTTTCTAAAATATTCCAGGCTGAGCTTGAAAACAGCTCACTATCTATTGACGATAAAAAAGTATTAATTCTTATGTGTATCTTGAGCAATTACACACCTGAGTGTATTGTAAGAGCAGAAGTCAGTTGCAATATTGAAGAACTTACTGAAGGAACAAATCTTTCAGCTGATGAGTTTGCTAAAAAATTCGAACAAGCCATTCATGTTGCTAGAATTGAACCCTATAGAGCAACTACTCACAATAAAGGTATTTTTAACGGCATAGATGCTGTTGTAATTGCCACAGGAAATGACTTTAGAGCTATTGAGGCTTGTGGCCACACATATGCATCTAGAAATGGAAGCTACAGTAGTCTCACAGATGTTGAAATCACAGAAGATGGCATCTTTAATTTTTGGATTGAAATTCCTTTAGCTTTAGGAACCATTGGAGGCCTTACTTCACTTCACCCAATGGTAAAGTTTGCTCATCAGCTATTAGGAAATCCAAATGCTGAACAATTAATGAAAATTATCGCATCGGCTGGTTTAGCTCAAAATTTTGGTGCTATTCGCTCTTTAGTAACAACAGGAATTCAAAAAGGGCACATGAAAATGCATCTTTTAAACATACTAAATCAACTTGGAGCAACAGAAAAAGAACGATTAGAAGTTAAATCATATTTTGAAACAAAAGTTGTATCACATCAAGCAGTTGTTGAACATTTCTGTAAGATTAGAGGAATCAATCAAAAAGATTTAACTAAAAATTGAAAACTTTTCATGCCAACGGAAAACTCCTAATTACTGGAGAGTATTTGGTTCTTAACGGGGCGGTTTCACTTGCTGTACCTACTAAAAAAGGGCAATCTTTGATGTATAATCATAAAAATGAAAATACTCTTAGCTGGGAAAGTATAGACGTAAATGGCAACAAATGGTTTGATGCTTTATTTTCAGCAGCTGAATTTAATATTATTGAAACATCAAATTCCATTAAAGCTGAATTTTTACAAAATCTTCTAAAAAAGGCTAAATCAATAAGTGAAAATAAAAATAGAGTTTCTGGACATATAAAAACTGTTCTAGAATTTCCAAGAAATTGGGGTTTTGGATCCAGCTCTACTTTAATTACATGTGTAGCAAAATTATTTAATATAAATCCCTTTAAACTGCATTTTAGTGTAAGTAACGGAAGTGGATATGATATAGCTTGCGCAACAGCAACGAGCTCAATTTGCTATAAACTTATAAATAAAAAAGCAACTTTTAATGAAGTAAAATGGAACCCTTCATATAAAGATTCTTTGTATTTTGTTCATCTAAACACCAAACAAGATAGCGCTAAAGAAGTAGCTAAATTCAATAAAAATTCAAAAAATAATTCTTTTAATATTGAAACAATTAGTTCAATAACAGAAAAAATTTTAAACACAAACTCGCTTGCTGAATTTATAAATCTTATTGAAAAACATGAACAAGTCATCAGTAAAACTCTTGACACTCCTACGATTAAAGACAAACTATTTAAAGATTTTAAAGGATCCATCAAATCTTTAGGTGCTTGGGGAGGTGACTTTATTTTAGTATGTGGTGATGAGACTTCCAGAGAATATTTTAAAAATAGGGGTTATCTTACTCAACTAAATTTTGATGATGCACTTATTATTTAACAGAATTATTTTATCACCAATTTTATAATAGCTTTAAGAAATGAATAATTTTGAAACATCAATTTTCAAAAAATGACTAAAAAATTTCATTGTGCTACTAATTCTAATTTTCCGCTAAAGGGAAATGTAAAATGGACAAGTCCATCCAATATAGCATTGGTTAAATATTGGGGTAAAAGACCTGTTCAAATACCAGCAAACCCATCTTTAAGTTTTACTTTAAAAAACTGTTTTACTGAAACTTCTATTGAATTTGAAAAAGCTGAAAAATTTTCATTAGAACTTTATGTTGATGGCAAAAAAAATAAATCCTTTTTAAATAAAATTGAAACTTTCATAGATAGAATTAAAGAATATTGTCCCTACATTTTTCATTACCATATAAAAATTAAAACTACTAACACCTTTCCTCACAGTAGTGGCATAGCATCATCTGCATCTGGATTAAGTGCATTGGCATTATGTCTTGTTAGTATTGAGAAAAAGGCTTTGAATTTGTCTGATGAGGAATTTTACAAAAAAGTATCTTTTATTAGTAGGTTAGGTTCAGGCAGTGCTTGTAGGTCAATTTACGGATCAATTGGTGTTTGGGGAGAACACGCCTCATTTAATGGAAGTAGTGACGAATATGCCATTTCTTTCACTGACATCTCTCCTGTTTTTCACAGCTATCAAGACACCATTTTACTTGTTGACAAAGGTAAAAAAGAAATTAGCTCTACTGTTGGTCATGATTTAATGAATAACCATCCCTACTCATCTCTTAGGTATAATCAAGCTAACAACCATATGGTTCAGTTAAAAAACATATTAAAGTCGGGAGATTTATTTGAATTCATCAAATTGGTAGAAAAAGAAGCCCTTACATTACATTCTATGATGATGACTTCAGATCCATACTTCATATTAATGAAACCAAATACTTTGAGTATAATTCAAAAAATATGGGAAATAAGAGCAGAAAGAAAACTTCCAATCTGTATAACATTAGATGCCGGAGCTAACGTACATTTACTTTATCCAAATAATATAAAAACTGAAGTTCTATCTGTTATTGAAAAAGATTTAATTGTTTATTGTGAAAATGAACAGTATATTTGCGATGAAGTAGGAAATGGACCTAAATTAATTATGGAACATTATGCTTAAAGACTCGAAGTATTATAGCAAAATATTGCTCTTCGGAGAATATGGAATAATAAAAGACTCCATGGGTCTTTCTATTCCATATAATGACTACAATGGCTCTTTAATATTTTCAGATAAAAAATCAAATTTTGCTTCTTCTTCAAATAAAAATTTAAATAAATTTTACAGTCACCTCAAGTCGTTACAAGACACAGATTCACTTCCTTGTAAATTAAATTTAGCTCAATTTAAATCTGACATTGAAAATGGAATATTTTTCGACTCGTCTATTCCACAAGGTTTTGGAGTAGGAAGTTCAGGAGCATTGGTTGCTGCAGTTTATGATAAATATTGTATAAATAAAATATCTTCTAAATCTCAAATAAGCAATAAAAACATTCTAAAGCTTAAAATTATTTTCGGACAAATTGAATCCTATTTTCATGGAACAAGTTCTGGTTTAGATCCTTTAATTTGCTACTTAAATCTTCCTGTTTTAATAAAATCAAAAAGTGAGTTAGGAACAGTTGGTATTCCCATCTCTAAAAATGGAAAAGGTGCAATATTTTTAATGAACACCGGTCAAACTGGAGAAACACAACCACTAGTGCAACATTTTTTAGAAAGATGTAAAGAAGAGGGATTTCGTAAAATGTTAAAAACAAAATTCAAGAAATACAATGATGCAAGCATCGATGCCTTTCTTAAGAATGATGTGAAACCTCTTCTTAAGAATGTTAAAAACCTGTCTAAAGTAATTCTAGATAATTTCAAACCTATGATTCCAAAATTATACCACAAATTATGGGAAGAAGGCATTGAATCTAATGCTTACTACTTAAAACTATGTGGTTCCGGTGGTGGCGGTTTCATTCTTGGATTTACTGAAGATTTTGAAAAAGCACAAAAAAAATTAGAAGGTTACTCTTTAGATGTTATCCACAGATTCTAAAAAACAACATTCCCAATCTGATAAAAAACTATCCATTTTTGTCAAATTACTAGCTATGCTCTCTTTAGTAAGGTGGTACAATGTACTCCTTATTACTATTGGTCTATATCTAAGTTCAATTTTTATGTTGCAAGAAGATGTTAGTAAGATAACTGTTCTTAAAGAATTATCACTTCATCTAAACATTCTTGCAATTGCTAATTTTATAATGGCTGGCTATATCATTAATGCCTTTTATGATTTTGAAAAAGACATGATTAACCATCCTGAAACCACCGTTTTTGATAGAATTATCAGCAAAAAATTCTGTTTAAATTCATACATTTTCTTTTTATTTCTTGGAACAGTTCTTTCCTTATTTCTTGGATGGAAAGTATTTATATTTAACAGTTTTTTTTCTACTGGATTATGGATTTATTCTCATAAATTGAGAAAAAAACCCTTAACTGGTGAAATGGGAGCATCATTACTAAGCGTTGCTCCTTTTGCAAGTCTTAGCTTGCATTACATGCAACTTAATTCAACAATATTTCTTTTTGTCTGCTATATTTTTGCCATCACATTCACAAGAGAAGTAATAAAAAAAATGGTATCCCTAAAAGGTGATTTAATTGTTAAAGAAAAAAGCATTCCTATTCTATTTGGAATTAGAAATACAAAATATATTATTCTTACACTAATGTTCTTATCGTTAGCTCCTATTGTATTTATTTTTCCTTCTATTTTATTGAAGCCTATAGTCTATTATTTTGGTTTAAGCTCTATTTTAATTATATCCAGTCTTTATCTTTTAAAACATGCCAAAACAACCACTCACTTTAATAAAATCAACAACATTTATAAAATCATTATTACTTTGGCTGTGTTTTCAATTTTCCTTTACTAATAGCTTATTATGAAATTACTTACATACCCTATTCTAATCCTAGTTTTTATTTCTTGTAACAACACTAATCAAACAACAACAATGGAAGAAAAATTCTTACCTCCAACTTGTAAAAAAACACCTAAAAAATTAACCATTCATTCTGATTTAAGAATAGACAATTATTATTGGTTAAAAGAAAGAGAAAATAAGGATGTAATAAATTATTTAAATGAGGAAAATAAATATACTAATGCAATATTAAAAGAAACAGAAAAAACACAAGATTCACTTTATACTGAAATGAGGAATCGAATTAAAGAAGATGACCAAAGTGTGCCCTATTTCTTTAACGGTTTCTATTATTCTACTAAATATGATAAAGGATCTGAACACCCTATCCACACAAGAAAGACAACTTTTGAAGGCAATAATGAAGAAGTACTGCTTGACGGAAACAAAATGGCAAAAGGGTATGATTATTTTGACCTCGGAGGATTTGAAATTAGTAAAAACAATAAAATAATTGCTTACTCATACGACACATTATCTAGAAGAATGTATAACCTTCAATTCAAAAACCTAGAAACTGGCAAACTATATCCAGAAATCATAAAAAATACTAATGGATCTATGGAATGGGCAAATGACAATAAAACTGTTTTTTATACTCAGCAAGACCCTGTAACACTTCGTTCAAATAAAATTTTCAAACATATTTTAGGAACTGATCCAAAAAATGATGAATTAGTTTTTGAGGAAAAAGATGAAACATTTGATTGTGGCATTAATAAAACTAAATCTCAAAAATATCTAATGATAACTTCTTCAAGCACTCTTACTGATGAAGTACAATACATCCCAACAGACAATCCAAATGAAAAACCAATTGTATTTCAAAAGAGAACAAGAGGTCTTGAATACAGAGTATATCATTTTGAGGATAAATTCTATATACAAACAAATTTAGAAGCTCAGAATTTCTGTTTAATGGAATGTAATGAAAAGCAGACAAGTAGCGAAAATTGGAAAATTGTAATTCCAAACAGAAATGAAACATTAATTGAATATATTGAAATTTTTAAAAACAATATTTTAATATGTGAAAGAACGGATGGTCTTGTTAATTTTAGAATAATCAATACTGAAAATAAGAATGAACATTATGTAGACTTCCCAGAAGACACTTATGTGGCATACACCTCTGCTAATTTCCAATTCGAGACCAATAAACTTAGGTTTTGGTACAATTCTTTGCTAACACCAGGAACAACATATGAATACAACATGGACACTAAAGAAAGATCCATCTTAAAACAAAGAGAAATAATTGGTGATTTTAAGTCTGAAAACTATTCCTGTTCTAGATTGTGGGCAACCGCTAGAGACGGTGTTAAAATACCGATTTCAATTGTTCACAGAAAAGATATTTTATTAGACGGGAACAACCCCCTTTTACAATATGCATATGGATCATACGGCTACAGTATGGATCCCAATTTCAGCTCTAATAGATTAAGTCTTTTAGACAGAGGTTTTATTTTTGCAATAGCTCACATAAGAGGAGGTGAGGAAATGGGCAGAAGTTGGTATGAAGATGGTAAACTTCTTAAAAAGAAAAACACATTCACCGATTTTATAGATTGTTCAGAGTTTTTAATCGAAAAAGGCTATACTAATAGCAATCAACTCTATGGAATGGGAGGAAGTGCAGGAGGACTTTTAATGGGAGCTGTGTTCAATATGAGACCAGAATTATATAATGGCCTAATAGCCGCTGTTCCATTTGTTGATGTTGTAACTACTATGCTTGATGAAGACATCCCTTTAACAACAAGTGAATATGATGAATGGGGAAACCCAAATGACAGTATTTATTACAATTACATGCTGTCTTATTCTCCATACGATAATGTAGAGGCTAAAGATTATACCAATTTGCTTGTAACTACAGGACTTCATGACTCTCAAGTTCAATATTGGGAGCCGGCTAAATGGGTGGCTAAACTTAGAGAGCTTAAAACAGATGATAACTTAGTACTTCTTAAGACAAACATGAATGCTGGACATGGTGGGTCAAGTGGTAGATTTGAATACCTTAAAGAAATTGCTTTAGACTACGCCTTTATTTTAATGCTTGAACAAAATAATTAAGCTTTATAAAGCTTAATTATTTTTCTAGCTATCTCAGTTTGATGCAGGTTTGCACAATTTATCGAATAATCAGCTTTTTGATACAAAGGCAATCTTGCTTCATATAATTCCCTGAAATTATTTTCATTGAATAGAGGCCTTGGCCGTTTAGATTTAGATATGTTTTCCAATAGTTGTTTTAAAGAATGAGAAAGAAAAAAAGTTGTTCCCAATCTATTCAATAATTTCCAATTATTTTTATAGAAAGGCATTCCACCTCCAGTAGATAAAATTGTATTAGACCCACTAAAATTTTTTATAAAATTTTCTTCTAAATCTCTAAAAAAAAATTCACCCTTGTCTGCAAAAATTTGTGGTATACTTAATCCTATTTTTTTTTCAATTATAGTGTCTGAATCAATAAGGTCAAAATCATCATCCATGGTATTTTGAAGTACTCTTGCTACAGACGATTTTCCGGCACCCATCATGCCAATTAGAATAATATTTTTATTCATTTCACTAATTGTCTTTCTTATTATTAAGCATATCTAAATAGCTAACCACTTGATTAATATTTTCTTGAAAATCTTTTGACTTAAAATCAATCATTAAATCTAAATAGGGTTTATTTTTCTCAGAAAAAGTTCCAACTTTTAAAGAAGACTTTGAGTAATGTAAGATAAACTTTTGAGGGATAAATTCACCATCAGTAACATCAAGTAATATATCATAATTTTCATTAATAAAATTTCTTGTAGTCACCGTATTAGGCAAACAAAACCAATTTAAATCTTTTATATTATAAAAATCAAAGCCCAAACGACTTTGAATAAAAATAGGATTATCTTTCTTTGGATAATAAGCAAGAGCTTTAATGTTTCTTATTCCGAATTCATCCTTTAAATACTTAATTAGGCCTATGATTTTTTTAAAATCTTTTTCATCTTTAATTACACATAAAAGTCCAAAAGAATTAGCATCTTTTATATTACAAAACTTAACAAGTCTTTTACTCTTCTTTTTTAAAAGATTTGCCAAAACCTTTTTCCCAATAATTGTTTTTATTTTAATAAAACCTTGCATCTGTCATTAAATATAAACCTAAAATGGCAATTTGCCTTGAGATAAAGATTTTGAAGAATCATCCTTCTTCTTAGGAACTTTACTCAAGAACTCTTGTTCTGTACACATTTTAACTGCTAATTTCTTTGCTTTTTCTAATTTACTTGGCCCCATATTCTCTCCGGCAACTAACAAATCTGTCTTAGATGAAACTGAGCTTATTACCTTACCTCCATTTTCCTGAATTACCTTTTTAATTTCATCTCTTGAAAGAGAATTAAATTTACCTGAAACAACAATATTCATACCCTTAAAGACATCCGAGTTTTGATATTCTTCAACAATTGTAAAATTCAATCCATGTTCTATAAGGTTATTAATTACTAATTTCTGTTTATCATTTTTAAAATATTCAATTAAACTAACCGCAATCTTTTCACCAATTTCATCAACTTGCAAAAGTTCTTCCAAAGTAGCTAGCATCAATCGATTAATAGTTTTGAAATGTTTAGCTAGCTTTTTAGCAACAGTTTCTCCCACGTGACGAATACCTATGGAAAACAAAACTCTTTCAAAAGGAACAGCTTTAGAAGCTTCTATACCTTTAATTAAATTACTAGCTGATTTTTCTGCTATTCTTTCTAACGGAATTAAATCGTTAAAAGTAAGATCGTAAATATCTGAAAAGTTGTTAATCAATTTATTTTCATACAACAAATCAACAGTTTCTGAGCCAAAACCATCGATATCCATTCTTTTTCTTCCGACAAAATGTTCTATAGCTCCCTTTATTTGCGGAGGGCAATTAATTTCATTTTTACAATAATGCTGGGCTTCTCCTTCATTTCTTACCAACTGTGAATTACATTTCGGACACATACTAATAAATTTAGCAGGTATAGATTCTGCTGATCTTTTACTAAAATCTACTTCAATTATTTTAGGAATTATCTCCCCTCCTTTTTCTACAAAAACAGTGTCTCCTAAATGCAAATTAAGTTTAGACATTTGATCGGCATTATGAATACTCGCTCTTTTAACAATAGTTCCACCAAGCTGTACGGGTTTTAAAAATGCGACAGGTGTTATTGCTCCAGTTCTACCAACTTGATAGCTAATTTCTTCAAGGGTTGTACTTACGCGTTCTGCTTTAAATTTATAAGCAATAGCCCATCTGGGAGATTTTGCAGTTGAACCCAATTCATTTTGAAAATCTAATCGATCAACTTTAATAACTACACCATCTATATCAAAAGGCAGATTACTTCGCTCTTTGTCCCAATAATTGATGAAATTCATAACCCCATCTATAGAATTTACTTTTTCGACATATCTATTTTTAGAAGATGGAGATTTAAAACCCCACTTAGCTAGTTCATCAAACACCTCGAAACTTGAATCAAAAAGTAATTTATCGGAAAACAAACCATATAAATAACAATCTAAATTTCGTTTTGCAACAACAGAAGAATCATGCATTTTCATTGTTCCTGAGGCTGTATTTCTAGGATTGGAAAACAATTGCTCGTTATTTTGCTTTCGCTTTTCATTTAGAAGATTAAAAGCTTCATGCGGGAAAACAACTTCGCCTCTAATTTCGAATCTTTTTGGATAATCACCTCTAAGTTGAAGTGGTATTGAATTTATTGTTCTTGCATTTGCAGTTACATCCTCTCCCCTTTCACCATCACCTCTAGTAACAGCTCTTAATAATTTTCCATCCAAATAGGTTAAGCTAATTGCGACACCATCATATTTTAATTCGCAAGTAAATGCTACATCTTGATCTATTAACTTTTTAACTCTCTTTTCAAAATCGATTATTTCATCTTTAGAATAACTATTACTAAGCGAAAGCATTGGATATTGGTGCTTCACACTTGGGAAATTTTTAGTAATATCTCCACCAACTCGTTTAGTTGGCGAATTTTCATCTGAAAATTCTGGATAATTACTCTCTAGTTCTTCTAGCTCCTTTAATAAAAGATCAAAATCATAATCTGAGATTAAAGATTGATTCTGAATATAATATTGATAATTATACTCAGAAAGCTCTTTTCTAAGTTGAATTATTCTATTCTTCGCTTTGTTTGTCATTAAATTAATTTTCAATAAACTTTGCTTTAATCATCCGATTTTTCCCTTGCAAATCTTTTTTAAGTTCAATTTCTTTGAAACCTAAAGATGCTAATAATTCTAAAGTTTCATCACTCTTTTTTTCATGAATTTCAAAAAAAATTAAAGCCCCATTATTTAAATGATTTAAAGCAAATTTTGCCACAGCGTTATAAAATAGTAAGGGATTATTATCAGAAACAAAAAGTGCATTAGCAGGTTCAAAATTCAACACATTTTCATGCATGCTTTTTTTATCTGAAAATGGAA
>JAQWSL010000060.1 GCA_029243225.1 Flavobacteriales bacterium | reverse complement strand
GTTGGAATTGAAATCAACTCCAGGAGGGGTGTTTGGATCTTGCCATTCTATCTTAATATTGGGCCGGTCAAAATGGTCTTCATTGGTCCAAGTACTGTTGCAAACATTTGCATTGTCTGATCTTCTTACACATGTGCTTTTGTATCCGTAAGTGGACATATTCATAATTGCGTTTCCCGGAAATGACCAGCTAGAATTGTTGAAGCAGGTTTCAATAATTATGTTTGAAGATCCATCCCAAAAGAAAGGAGTTGAAAAATCGTGTAAATTCCAACCATTTATATCTGAATATGATTGGGGACCACTAACAGTATTAAGTCCATTTTGTATACCTGCACTTAAGTCTGGATCTGTAGTTAATTTAATACTAACTTGAAAATCGTCCAAACTTGTTGTAGCTGCTTCATAAACATCAAAACTAATGCTGTAAATATCTCCAGCGCTCATTCCTGATGCTTGAAGTTCTGATGCTTGAATTAAAAATTGATTTTTAGCTCCCCAAAACCAATTACCATACGGAGATGGATATGTTCCTGCAGAATTTCTAACAGAATCAGTTCCAATGGTGTGGAAACTTGTTTGAGAATAAGTTTGAAAACTTAATAAAACAAAGATGTAAGGGATTAATTTTTTCAGGGTTTTCATTTTATAGATTCTTGATTTGTCTAAATTAGATTTAAATAGTTTATTATTTTTCAGATGATAATTTTATCGGTTTCTATTTTAAATACATTATTTAATGTTTACTATTTCTAAGACTCAAATTTTGACTAAAGGTTGTAAGATAATAACAAAAAAGATATTTAAAACTTGTTTTTAATGTTTATTTCTTCATCAATTATCATTCCTAATTTAGTAATAATATTTTTTTCAACCTTATGTCCACCGTTAAATTTAATGTATCTAAAGTTTAGACCACTTATTTTTATGAAATCCAGTTCTTTATCTATTGTTTTGGAAGAATAAAATTCATCATTATTTCCAAATATAATTTTTGGGTTTAATGTATTTAGCTTTTTGCTATGTAATTTATAATCTATGTCCTCAGGTATTTTTCCGGAGAAGAGACTTAATGAATTCACTTGTAATTTACTTTTGCAAACCCACCTAACTGCAGTTGAAACACCTTGAGAAAACCCTAAAACATGAATAAAACAAGAGGGAGAGACCCTGTTTTTAATTTTTAAATAAACTTCATCTAAATAATTCACATAATCTTCAATTTCATTTAGTCTGTCTTGTTTAGTCATCCAAGATGCTCCCACTCTACCAGAAAAACCTTTAATATAAAATCGATGAAGTCCTTCTGGTGCTACTATTAATGTTTTTTCTGAAAATACAGGTGTAAACCATTCTAGAAAATATTCTGCTAGTTGTCCATAACCGTGACATATTATCCAGACTTGATTAATAGATTGACTAGGTTTTTGACTTGAATAATAACTAGCTTTTTTGGTAACTAAAATTTCATTTTTAATCATCATTGAAATTTGTTAATCTTTTTTTGTAAGCTAATAATTGGTTAATTAATAATTTAATTTCGTCTGAATTTAAATTCAATAACTTACTAAAAATTGGGGTAACTAAAATGATTTCTTCCTCAATTTTTTCAGGAGAGTAATAAAGTTTACTAGTCCTTCTTAAGAAAAAGTCTAATGGATAATATAAATTTTCTTCCATTATGCAGAAATGAGCTTCTGCTTCAACAATCGTATTGTATCGATTAGTTTTTAATAGTGTAATTATTTTTGTTAGTTGAGAGCCATAGTTGTGAAATAAATAATCTAATTCATTTGAATGAATTTCAATTTCTGCAAGTTTTTCCCTCAAGCGTATTTTTACTTCATTTACATTTTCTTGATTAATATTTTTGCTTCCAGAAATTTTAATTTCTGAAGTATAACATTTCTCTGATCGGTCTAAATTATTAACGATTAAATCGACAACTTTTTTTGCCATTAGCCTATATCCAGTTAGCTTTCCTCCAGCAATGCTAATCATCTTATTTTGAGCAATAATTAATTCATCTTTTCTAGAAATTTCAGAAGTTTTTTTACCCTCTTCAAGAATTAATGGTCTTAGTCCAGTCCATGAAGAAATAACATTATTTAATTTTAATTTTGGAACATCAAAGCAGCTATTAACCGAATCTAAAATATAAGTAATGTCCTTGATGTTTGGTGTTGGTTCTTTTTTCTCACTTTTTTCATATAAAGTATCAGTAGTGCCTACGTAAGTACAGTTGTTTCTAGGAATTGCAAAACACATTCTTTTGTCTAATGTATCGAAGTATACTGGGTTTTTAATTGGAAGATTTTCGTGTTTTAGAACTATATGTACCCCCTTGGAAAGACAAATTTTTTCTTTTGAAATGCTATTGTTTTTTTTTCTAATATCATCTGTCCATGGTCCACTAGCATTAACAAGTTGTTTGCTCTTAAATTCAAAAGAAATATTGTTTACAGTATCATAAGCTTTTACATGGAAAATATTATTTGATTTTTTGATAGTCCTAACTTCTAAGTAGTTGTATGCTTCTGCATTAAAATTAATTGCAGTTTTAATTATTTCTAATGTTAGTCTTGCATCATCAGTTCTATATTCAGAATAAAAGCCAGCGCCAACTAATCCTTCTTTGTTTAAAGTAGGTTCTTTTAAAATGGTTTTGTTGAAATTAAAAATCTTTTTCCTTTCATTTTTTTTAACTCCAGCCAACCAGTCATACAGCTTAAGAGCAATTGATAATTGCCACTTTTTAAAAGTTCCATTCTTATATATAGGTAAAAGTAGTTTTTGTGGAACGATTAAATGAGGTGCATTATTGAAAACAATTGCTCTTTCCTTGCCAACTTTCCTTACTAAAGAGAATTCAAATTCTTTTAAATACCTTAACCCACCATGTATCAATTTTGTTGACCTACCTGAAGTTCCGGATGCGAAATCTTTTTTTTCTAGAAGTAAAGTATTCAAACCTCTTGAGGATGCATCTAAAAGAATACCGGCTCCTGTGATGCCTCCACCAATTACAATAAGATCAAAAAGTTGAGTTTGATTTTTATTAAGCGAATCAATTCTATCTAAAAAATTAAATGAATTTTTATTCATTATTGTTATGTAATTTGATAAGACATTGTATCGCTTTATCCCAATTAATTATTTTATTCTTAATTGCTTTTAAATCTTTTTCGGGTTGAAATGTTCTTTCAATTTTGTGATTGTTTTTAAGTGATTTAATATCGTAATAACCAGTTTTAATTCCCGCAAGATATGCTGCTCCAAGTGCAGTAGATTCAATTGTTTTTGGACGCTTAACTTGAGCATTTAATATGTCTGATTGAAATTGCATTAAAAAGTCGTTAATGCAAGCGCCACCATCAACAGCCAGTGTATTTAAATTTAATTCAGCATCTTTTTCCATTGCAACAATAACATCTCTAGTTTGAAAGGCGAGAGATTCTAGTGTTGCTTTGCATAAATCATTAATTCCAATGTCCCTAGTAAGACCAAATATTCCCCCTTTAACATTCATGTCCCAATAAGGTGCTCCTAAACCTGCAAATGCGGGAACGAAAACTAAATCATCAGCTTTACTATTCATTGCATTGTCTTGAGTTTCACTAGCAGATGAAATGATTTTTAAACCATCTCTTAGCCACTGAATTGCAGCACCTGCAATAAAAACACTTCCTTCAAGTGCATAGGTTACTTTTCCATCAAGAGACCATGCAACGGTAGTAAGCAGTCCATTAGTACTCTCAATAGCATTTGGCCCAGTATTCATTAACATAAAACAACCAGTTCCATAGGTGTTTTTTGCAGACCCATCTTCAAAACAGCATTGACCAAAAAGTGCAGCTTGTTGATCTCCAGCTACACCACAAATAGGAATATCAATCCCGTTAAAATCCCAACAACCAAAATCAGCAGAACAATCTTTTATTTCAGGTAAAATTTTAGCAGGTATTTCTAAAATTTCAAGAAGTTCACTGTCCCAAATTAATTCATGAATATTGCAAATTAATGTCCTTGAAGCATTACTAATATCTGTAGCGTGAATTTTTTTATTTGTAAGATTCCATATTAGCCAAGTATCGATAGTTCCAAATAGTAGCAACCCATTATTTGCCATTTCTTTAGCCCCTGTAACATTATTTAATATCCAATTTATTTTGGTTCCGGAAAAATAAGAATCAAGAACTAGACCTGTTTTTTGTCTAAAAAGTGTCTCATGCCCTTTTGATTTCAAATCTTGGCAGTAAACACTTGTTCTGTTGTCTTGCCAAACAATGGCATTGTAAATTGGTTCTCCAGTATTCTTATTCCAGATTAGAGTTGTTTCTCTTTGATTAGTTATGCCGATAGAATCTATCTGCTTAGCATTTAAATTATTGTTTTTTATTAAATCTAAAAGAGTCTTGTATTGTGTTTCCCAAATTTCTTTAGGATTGTGTTCTACCCATCCGCTTTCAGGGAAGATTTGCGTGAATTCCTTTTGTTCACTAGCTATTAGTTGACCTTTATTATTAAATAGAATGGAACGACAACTTGTTGTTCCTTGGTCTAAAGCAATTATGTATTTTTCCATTAAAGTATTATATGGACTAAAATACTGCTGATTTTGTTAAAAAAAAGAATTTCACTAGGGTTTTTTCACCCAATTGTAGTTGAATGAACATTCATTGTAATCATCATTTAATCTAATATAGGTTGAGTTTACCTTAGAATTTACCCATTCAGCAATGTCTTCAAATTGTTTAGAAGAAAGAGCATAACCTTGAATCATTTGATAATCATCATTCATATTTGCTTTGTGTGGTTCTGTTTGAGCAATTAGTTTGAGCAATCTGTATGCATAATCACCACCACTTGTTTCCATATATATGGGTTGACTTATTTCACCTGTTTTTAAATTTTTTATGCCTAAAAAAACTTGTTTGTCAATTTCTTGCATGTCCCAGAACATTGAGCCAGAAGATTCATTAAAGATTATACCATTACTCCCTTTTGTTTTGTCATCAGTAGAATGCTTTTTAACAGCATTTTCCCATGATAAATTACTAGTCATAATTTCGTTTCTTATGTCACTTAAATTTGTTTTCACTTTAGCGAGTTGGTCTTCACTTACTTGTTTGCAAAGAAGTATATGAGATCCGTAATATTGCTCACCTCTTCTTTTCTCAATTTTAGTTATATGAAAACCAAAAGGACTTTCAAAAATTTCTGAAACAGTATTAAGTGGAATATTAAAAGCAACAGCATCAAATTCTGGGACAAAGTCACCTCTATTAACCCATCCAAAATCACCTCCATTTGCTTGTGTTCCTGGGTCACAGGAATAGAATTCTGCAGCAACTGAAAAACTAATTTCCCCTTTTATTATTCTATCTCTTATTTTATTGAGTTTTTCTTTAATAGATTTTTTTTGCTCTTCATTAATAGAGGGTTCAATAACTAAATGTGCAACTTGAACTTTACTGTTTATAAATGGTATACTATCTTCTGGAAACGAATTAAAGAAAGCTTTTACTTCTTTTGGAGAAACTGAAGTTGCGCCAGAGATTTCCTGTTGCATTTTTTGTGCTTTCATTCTGTCTTCAATCTGAATATAAAATTCATCTTTTATTTCTTCAATTGACTTGCCGTAAAATTCTTCTAATTCATTTACGCCTCCAATTTGAGCTGCAAAATATTGAATTCGTTGCTCTAATTCAGTTTTAACCATATCTTCAGTTACTTCAAGACTGTCAATTTCAGCTTGATGAATTAATAGTTTTTGAAACATTAATTCATCTAAAATCATACAATTTGTTTCTTCTGTAACAGAAATACCTTGCTGAACAGCTTGAAGCTTTTGAGTTTCTATATCAGAAAGGAGAATTGATTTATCGCCTATTACAGCAACTATTTGGTCAATAATTTTCTGTGAATTACCTGTAATGAGCAATGTGGAGAATAATAAAGTGTAAAATATTTTAATCATTGACATAGTTTTCTAATGAATTATTTTTTAAAGCATCTTCATAAAGATTTATTCTAAGCTTTTTTCTTAACTCATTCATCCTTATGTTTAGTATAATACTTTTTATTTTTTCTTTTTCAAAGCTTAGTGGAGATACATCATCTTTTAATTTGTAATCGAAAATATTAATGAAGTAAAGCACATTGTTATCCTCAAAAAAAAGTTTCTTTTTTTTAATAATGAATTTTCTTTTGTTGTACTCTGCAATGGGGACTTTTTTAATTAATTCATCAAAATAAATCCATTCATCTTCATTTAAATATATCTCTGCATCAAACTTTTGAGCAAAATTCCTTAAAATTGATTCATCTTCTTCATTTTTAAGTAAATAACTTTTCTTAATCTGATCAATTTCTGGTGTTTCAATTCCACACTTTATTAGAAGGCACTTAACAAGGTAGTCTTTAAGAATAAAGTCGTCTTTATGGAGATTGTAATAGTTTGTGATTTCACTATCAGCAACAGCAGTGTCTAGTCTTTTTTTGATGTAGATTTCTTCATATTCGTAGGAAAGTAATGAGATTCTGTATTCCTCTAATTTCTTGTCAACATTTTTTGTTTTTTCTGGAAGTAATTCTTCTGCTTTTTGTAAAACAAGTTGGTCTTTGATCCAATTTAGCACATACTGATTGAGGAAACTTATGCTATCTTCTTTGCTTAATCCTTGTGGAATTATATCAGTTAAATCTGATTTTAAAAGCAATTCGTTATTAACACTCGCAATTTTTTCTTCATTAACAGCACTGTCATTTAATTGACAAGAAATTGAAATTACTATTGTAAGGATATAAACTAAATATTTTTTCAATTATTGGGTTTTTTCACAATACTATGAAGAACATCTGTGTTTACTTCAATTTTATATTTAGAAGAAAGTTTGTCCAACCATTCTTTTTCTAAGAATTCTTGATATGCTGCAGTAATTATGCCTTCAGCTTCGTAAAGCTCTTTAGGAGAAGTTGGAATCTCTTTTATTAAATTAACTAGATAATACTTGCCTTCAAAAGCGAATGGTTTATTTAGTCCTTGGTTTATATCAACTGAGCTAATGAAATCTAATTCATTTTTGTTTTTCTTACCTTCTTCAAATTTGATGTTAAGTTGTGATTCTTTATTTAGGTAGTTTAAAATAGAGTCATTTTTAAGTTTCCCCTTCTTTTTTAATGAGTAAGCTTTTTTGATAGTTTTCTTGTCAGAAGAAGAAAAAAGCTCAAGGTCTAAACGATCTTCCCACATCCATTTTGATTTATTAGCTTGATAAAAGTTTTTCAAACCTGTGGTGTCTTTAATTGCTTTACTCCATATCATTTGATCAGAGATTTCAAATAAAAGAATACCATCTCTGTATTCCTTAAGCAAAGCTTTGAAGCTTGGGTGTTTGATTTCTAGTCTGGTTTTCTCATATTTAATAATCATCTCATTAACATAAGTATTGTATTTTTTTATTACATACTTTTTTACTTCTCCAAGATCCCTAGCTTTTGTTTTAGCTAGGTAAGTTGCAAAGTCAAGCTGTGAATATTCTAAACTCGCAAATGAAAATAATGTTGAAGATAAATTTTTACTGTTTTCTTCAATAAGTTTTGGGCCAAACCCTTTATTGTTCAGTAAATCGATAACGATATTTATTTTAGAAAGATTTTCTTTAAATGAATATTCTTTTTTTAACGATAAAATGAAAGAGGCTTTTGATTTGTCAGCTCTAACATTTTTTTTGATTTTGTTTTTTAATTCACTTTTCAAGCTTTTAAAATCTCCTAAAGGAATGTAATCTAAACGTTTAATGAAATGCCAACCTGCAGGTGTTAAGAAAGGTTCTGAGAGTTGATTGTTTTCTTTTAAAGAAAACACAGCGTTTTCAAATTCTTTATAATAATTACCTGAAGATTCAATCCAATCTAATTCTCCTCCTTTTCTTGCTGAATTACGGTCATCTGAAAATTCTTTTGCTAAATTTTCAAATGAAGATCCTGATTTCACCTTGCCGTAAATTTCATCAATTTTTTTCTTTGCATTTATCTTTTTTTGTTCCTGATCATCTTTCTTAGAACTGACCATGATGTGTGCAACTTTAACTTTACCTCTTCCTTTTCGTGTGTCATTTACTTGAACTATGTGATATCCATATTTAGTTCTGAAAGGTTGAGATGTTTCGTTTTGTTTAGTGTTGTAACAAACGTTTTCAAAAGAATATAACATTCTAAAGGCTCCAAAAAAGCCAAGGTATCCGTTATTTCTTTTAGCTGAAGGGTCTTCTGAAAATTTTGCTGCAGCATCTTTAAATGAGTATTCCTTATTTTCTATTTTCCTTTTAATAGAATTAATTTTTTCAAGAGCTTTTAATGTGTCATTTGGTTTGGCATCTTGGTCTATCTTTACTAAGATGTGACTAGCACTTATTTCGTTTACTGTTCTGTAATAGGCTTCTTTTAATAACTTTTGATTTATTGAAGTATCTACTAAATATGGGTTTTCCAGTTGAACTCTATATCCTTGTAACTCAGTGATAAATTTTTTGTTAGTATCGAGCCCCATCTGTTCAGCAGCAGTAACCTTTAATTTGAAATTTTTAAACAGTCCGATGTATTGATCTAAGTCTTCTTTGGTAGCTATATCTTCTTTCTTATTTTTCCAATAAATTTGTTCGAATTCAGATTTATAAACAGGAGATCCATTTACAGTTAGTAAAATTTGATCTTCTTGAGATTGTATATTATTAGAAAATATTATCGTAAATAATGTAGCTAAAAGGGCGATTTTTTTCATTTATGTAGTTTATTATCTTAAATTATAATTTGGTGCTTCTCTTGTTATTGTTACATCGTGTGGGTGAGATTCCTTTATTCCTGAATTGGTTATTCTCACAAATTTTGAATTTTTTAATTTGTCTATATTATTTGCTCCACAGTACCCCATTCCTGCTCTAAGTCCACCAATAAGTTGATGAACTACTTCTTCCAATTTGCCTTTAAAAGGAACTCTTGCAGAAATTCCTTCAGGAACTAATTTTTTAATATCATCTTCAGCATCTTGGAAATACCTGTCTTTTGAACCTTTTTGCATAGCTTCTACTGACCCCATTCCTCTGTAAGACTTGAACTTCCGTCCTTCATATATAATGGTTTCTCCTGGAGACTCTTCTGTGCCTGCAAACATTGAGCCAAGCATAACTGAGCTTGCCCCAGCTGCAATTGCTTTTGGAATATCTCCTGTAAATCGTATTCCTCCATCTGCAATAATTGGCACCCCTGAGCCAGTAGTAGCTTTAGCAACCTCTATAATTGCTGATAATTGAGGGTACCCAACTCCAGCAATAATTCTTGTTGTGCAAATAGATCCAGGTCCAATTCCAACTTTTACTGCATCTGCACCAGCATTGATTAACGCTTTTGCGGCTTCTCCAGTTGCTATGTTTCCAACTACAACATCAATGGTTTTAAATTTGTTTTTAACTGATTTAAGTACATCAATAACTCCCTTAGAATGTCCATGAGCTGTGTCAATAACTATTGCATCTACACCGGCTTCAACCAAGGCTGCAATTCGTTCATTGGTGTCTGAAGTAACTCCAACTGCTGCTGCAACTCTGAGTCTTCCAAACTTATCTTTACAACTATTAGGGTGCTCTTTAACTTTTATAATGTCTCTGAATGTAATTAACCCAATTAGATGATTTTGTTCGTCAACAACAGGAAGTTTTTCAATTTTGTGTTGCTGTAATATATCTTCTGCGATTAATAGATTAACTCCTTCATTTGCTGTTATTAAATTTTCAGATGTCATGACTTCAGAGACATTTCGGTCTAATTTTTTTTCAAACCTTAAATCTCTATTAGTTATAATTCCAACCAACTTCCTGCTATTACTAACAACAGGTATTCCACCAATTTTGTTTTCAGACATTAATCTTAATGCATCAGAAAGTTTTGAATCTTCTGAGAGAGTGATTGGATCTTGAATCATTCCGCTTTCAGATCTTTTGACTTTTCGAACTTCTTGAGCTTGAGATTCAATGGACATGTTTTTATGAATAACCCCAATTCCACCTTGTTGTGCAATTGATATTGCAAGAGAATGTTCAGTTACTGTATCCATTGCAGCAGAAACAATAGGAGTCTTTAAACTAATATTTTTTGTAAATAAAGATTTAAGATTTACTTCTCTAGGAAGAGTTTCTGAGTAAGCTGGCACTAAAAGGACATCATCATAAGTTAGACCTTCACCAACGAATTTTGCGGAATTTTTTGACATAAATGAATAAATTTGGTTCCAAATAAATTCTCGCAAATTTAATAAAAAAGAGATATAAATAATAAAGCTTTGTTTTTTATCTTTTTCTGTTGAAGTCTTTAATTGTTTTGAAATCCTTTAAGGATATTACTATTTTTCAAAATAAATTAACTGTGAACTTTTATTGTTTATAAATAAATCATAATATTTTATTGTAATTATATGAACTTAAATTATTATTTTCATATTTGAACTAGAATTGTAAAAAACAATGAAAAAAACAATTTTTTCAATTTTATTAAGTTTTGCATTTTTACAAATGTTGGCTCAACAAGATGCTTTGTACAGTCAATACATGTTTAATCAATTTACTATAAATCCAGCTTATGCTGGAACAAGAAATTCTTTTAGTTCAGTTCTTCTATTTAGAAATCAATGGAGCGGTTTATCAGGAGCTCCAAATACATTAAATTTCTCTCTTCACACCCCTTTTTCTGGCAAAAAAATGGCATTGGGATTGAATTTCATTGCTGATGAAATTGGACCTTCTAAAAATTCTTCTATAATGGGAACTTATGCCTATCATCTTCAAACAAGTAAAGGGAAACTTTCATTTGGATTAAGAGGTGGTTTCTATTCAAGCTCTCTAAATACGAGTCAACTTAACTTTTTCAATAGCAGTGATGTGCACAACACTGGTGCTGTTTATCAATCAATAACTCCAAATTTTGATTTTGGTGTTTATTATTATGCTCCAAAATTTTATTCTGGTTTAAGTGTCAATCATATGTTTGATAATAATGCTGAAAACACATCTCAAACTCATTTAAACTTAAATAGACATTTCTTTTTCAATACAGGAGCTGTGTTTGTAAAGAATGAAAATTTGGTTTTTAAACCCTCATTTATGGTGAGGTATAATGCTGGAAGTCCAATAAGTTTTGATTTAAACACTTCAGTTTTATTTAAGAAAACAATTTGGGTAGGACTTACTTATAGATCAAGTAAAAGTATCATTTTTATAAGTGAATACAATATTAGCGACTTCTTAAGAATAGGATATAGCTATGATTTTGACTTAAGTAAACTTAGAAAATTTCATTCAGGATCTCATGAAGTTTTTATTGGTTGCGATTTAAATTTCAATAGTAAAGCAAGTAAATCACCCAGATATATCTAATGAGGAAATTAACTTTATATCAGTTTTTATTTCTATTGGTTTTTCAATTTATGTTTAGTCATATTTATGCAACGACACAGATTTTTGATTCTGTTAGAGTTGAATATGAATATGAAGTAAATAGTGTTTTTGGGCTTAATTCAAAATATGCGGATTTCAGTCCTGTATGGCACTATACAGATTTGGTTTTTGCTTCAGACAGGGAGTGGAATTATAACAATTATGGTGAATCTAATTGGAATAAAAGCAAGAAAATTAACTTGTTTAAGGTGAAAGTTAGTTCATACAAAAGTGACTCTGTTGTTTTTGAGAAACCAGAACTTTTTAATAATCATTTGCTAAGTGACGACCATGTTGGTCCTTTGGCATTTAATGGGCTCAATGAGGCTGTTTTTTCTGAAGTAAATAAAAGAAAGTCGAAAAAATCAAAAATTAAGTCATTAAATCCTCAATTATATATAATTGCTATTAATGGAAAAAAAATAACTAACAAAGAGAAACTTAATTTTGTTGATCCAAATTATGCCTATTCACAACCAACTTTTTCTGCAGATGGCTTGAAATTATTTTTTGTTTCTAATTTGCCGTCTGACTTAGGCGGGAGTAATATTTTTGTTTCTGAAAGATTGGAAAGTTCTTGGTCTAACCCAATTCTTGTTGCTAATTTAAACTCAGATAAAAATGATATGTTTCCTGTTGTTAAAGGAAATAAAATGATTTTCTCATCGGATAGAGATGACGGTTCAGGAGGTTTAGATTTATATGAATCTATGTACGTTGATGGTGAGTGGAGTAGTCCTCAAAATTTAGGTCCATCTATTAATACTTCTTTTGATGAATTTGGAATGGTTTTCAACCCCAATGGAAAAACAGGATACTTCTCCTCAAATAGAGAAAATGGAAATGGCGGTGATGATATTTATAGTTTTATTAAGATTGAAAAAGTCATAGTTAATAATAATCTAGATGTAATAAAAGGACAATTTGAATACATGCATTTAGAAGGTTCTCCAGATAAAATGGAGGTTATTCTTTTGGACGAGTCTGGTAATATTGTTTCAAAAACTAAAACTGATGAGAACGGTAATTTTGTGTTTAATTACCTTCCTACAAATCAAAAATACACTATAAAGGTAAATGAAGAGGGAGATGTTGTTCTTACTCTATTTAATGGAGATGGAAATGCTATTTTTCTTTCTAATGAAAACGGAGAATTTGTGTTTAGAAAATTATCTCACGAAGGATCGAGCTTTATGTCTCTTATTGATGAAAATGACATAGACTTAGAGACAGGATTGGTTGATTTTAAGGGCCAATTCCAATATCAAAAATTAGATACTCAGAACCCAGGAGGAATGACAGTCTACTTATTAGATGAGGATGGTAATATTGTTGAGCAGACAACAACAGATGAGTTCGGTAATTTTGTTTTCAAAGAATTGCCTACAGACAAAAATTACATTGTTAGAATTGATGATGATTCAGATATGATATTAATGGTCTTTAATAATGTAGATCATGTTGTAGCTATGATGACTAATGGTAAAAATGGAAATTTCATTTATAGAATGTTGGAAACAAATAATTCAACAAATATTAAATTGATTACTGAAGATGAAGGAGCATTGGTTTTTAGAAAAGAAAAAATGATGATTTCTGGTAAATTTATGTTTGATGAATTAAATCATTTGACTGATAAGATAAGTTTTGATGTTTTAGACAATGAAGGTCATCTATTGTTTAAAGGTCAAACAGGCGATAATTTTGAATTCAGTTTAAACAATCTACCACTTTTAGAAAATTTCATTTTTAGATTGGATGAAGAATCACCTTATCTAGACTTGGATTTAAAACTCAATATTTTAAATAGAAAGAATGAATCTCTTATAATTTTAGAAAAAGATAAATTAGGAATGTATTCATATAAAAGAATGGTTTCATCAAAGTACAATGTTACTGAGATTAATGAGCTTGAAACAAATGAGATAGTTGTAGAAGAACACAATATTCATATTTCGAATTTCACAGTATATTACCCAAATAATGGGGTTTCAATACAAAACCAATTTTTATTGAAATTAGATTCAATGGTGTTAAGTTTAAATATGAATTCTAAGGCTTCTGTTCAGGTTAATGGACATGCTAGCTCATTGGCTTCTGAGCAGTACAATATGAAACTTTCTGAAAAAAGAATGGAAAATGTAGTTTCTTATTTATTGAAAAAAGGATTGTCTATTGATAGAATATCCAAAAATGCTTATGGAGAATCTCAGCTAGTAAACTTTTGTGAAGATGACAAGGATTGTGAAGAAGAAATGCATCGGTTAAATAGAAGAACAGAATTGAAAATTATTTACAAAGATTAGTTTCCGTAAACAAGTTCGCCATTTAAATAAGTAGAAATAACTTTAGTAGATAAAATTTCATCTTCAGGTATTTCAAGGAGGTTGTTGCTTAGTATTGTGAAATCAGCATATTTACCTTTTTCTAATGAGCCTTTATCTTTTTCTTCAAAATTTGCAATTGCGGCCCAAATGGTCATTCCTTTAAGGGCTTCAATTCTTGTCAACGAGTTTTCTTTCTGAAAACCATTTTTAGGTTCACCATTTAAGTTTTTTCTAGCAACTGCTGCGAAAAAAGTATGAATAGGATTAATTCCTTCAATTGGGAAGTCTGTTCCAAGAGCAATCATTCCATTTTGTTCTAAAAGTGTTTTGTAGGCATATCCATTTCTAATTCTATTTTTCCCGAGTCTTAAAATTGCCCATAACATATCAGAAGTTGCATGTGTGGGTTGAATAGAGGGTATAATAGAGTATTTCCCAAACATTTCAAAGTCATTTTCGTTTATTACCTGAGCGTGTTCTAACCTCCACCGTTTATCATTTACTCCTTTAAGAATGTTACCATATATGTTTAGTATTGTTCTAGCAGCTGAATCACCAATTGAATGTGTACACATTTGAAAACCATGCTTATAGAGCCTTTCTGCTGATTTTTTAAAATGTTCAATGTCACTTAATAGCATGCCATAAGTAGAATCTTTTATGTCACTGTAGGGTTTTATTAGGCAAGCGCCTCTTGATCCCAATGCACCATCACTATAAAATTTAAATGACCTTATATTAAGTTTTTCTGTTTTAATGGGTTTTCCTATAGAATCTAAAAAGTAGTTGAAATTCTCTTCATTATCACTAAGCATTGCGTAAATTCTAATCTTTAATTCATTTGATTTATGGAGTTTTTTGATAAGAAAAACATCTTCTTTATTTAGTCCAGCATCATCTACTGTTGTGAGTCCTAATTCAAAACATTTCTTTTGTGCTAATAGTAAAGCTCTTTTGTTTTGTTGTTCACTTTCTTTTGGAATTGAATCAAGAATTAAATTCATCGCATTATCTACAAGAATTCCGGTTAACTCATTGTTGATTATTTCAACATGTCCACCCTTAATTTTGCTGTTAGAATTAATCCCTGCTAATTGAAGAGCTTTTTGATTTGCAAGAGCTGCATGTCCATCAACTCTAAATAAAATAACAGGTGTATTTGGGAATTTCAAGTCTAATTTATTTTTATTTGGAAAAGAATTTGATGTCCATAAATTTTGATCCCAACCATTACCTATAAGCCATTCATTTACAGCTATCTTTTGTAATTGACACCTTTCTAACATTTCTTCATATGAAATACAGCCTTTAAGGTCTACATGGTTTAGGGATTGTCCATAGCTTAGAAAGTGACAATGAGCATCTATAAAACCAGGGTAAATAAAGTTTGATTTTACATCAATTTTTTTGCTGGCAGAAAATTTATTTAAAATCTGATTCTCTTTTCCAATAGCAATAATTTTACCGTCTTTAATTGCCATTGCTTCGTGAAAATTGTCATATTGATCTAAAGAAATAATTTTCGCATTATGAATAATTAAATCTATTTTTTCTTTATTAATACAACTGTAATTGAAAAAGCAAATTAGTAATAAGAAAAATAGTTTTTTCATGATTTTTTCATTTTAAATCTATTAAGATTTACTGTTAGTAAAATAAGCATAATTAAAAAGGGCAGTGCAATCATTTTATATCGTACAAGTGCTCCAGAAACAGGAGTGATGATGCCAATTATTACATAATTTAAAAACACAAAAATTGAGCAAAATAAAACAAAGTTTACATCTATTTTTCTAAGCATTTTTTTTCTGTATAAATCTAAAAAGGCTAGTACAATAAGAGCTAAGAGTAAGATGTTTTCTAGTACTGCTGGCAATTGAATCAATGAGTTTACATTCCAAGGTAAAGGCCTTGTTAAGGAATTGAAAATGGCTTCTGGAATAACTTTAATTATTGACTCTAAATTTGGTTCTATATTAGTTATTTCAAAATAACTTCCTGAGTTTTTGTATTTAGTTTCAGATATAAAACTTTCTTGTTTTTTATCAATTAGATTTAGAAGATTGATTTTTGGATTTAAGAGTATTGCTAGCAAACAAAATAAAGAAAGGCTAAGAATATAAGGAACAAACTTATGCTTGAAATTTTTGACAAGATTATATTTAAAAGGAACTAATAGGCAAAGTAAAATTGAAAAAACATAAAATTTAATAAAGAAAAGAATTACTAGACAAGCTATTAAATTTAAAAGTATCGATTTAGAATAATTTTTTAATGTCATGTAGTAAAAAATAAAACCTAAAGAATATAGCATTAGTGGCTCTTTTAAAACACCTGAGCTCCACAGCAATACAGATGGGATTAGAAAAAGAGAATAAAAAAGCCAATTTTCTTTTTTATTAAAATATGCTGTACATCCTTTAAATAGGGCGAAAAGCCCAGTAAATCCTATAAAACAGAAAAATAAAATGTGTATAGAGTAGAACCCAAAAGAGAAAACTCTAATAATTGCATTTATTCTTATTATAGCCCTAGAGTCATTAAATAAATGTGAATTGTAATGGTTGTCCCAATTATTCATGTTTATGTAATATTCTTTTGAGAAATAACTCTTATCAAAATCTAAACCAAGTAATATTTTTGTAAAATCTAGGGGTTTATCGTAAATGGAATTGAAGATGTATTCACTGTCATCAAAATATTTGAATATATCTGCATCTTGTCTTGTAAGCTTATCTTTTGAATAGTGGTTAGAATAAACCCAGAATAGGAATAACCCGACAATAATTTTTATTATAAAGAAAGCTTTAATTTTTTTCTTTGATACCCATTTGTTTTTAAAGAATTTCCAGCTGTTAATAATTTTTAGGAAAATTAATAAATAGACTATGGTTAGAATGAATTCCATTAAGGCAAATATAAGTCCATAGATACAATTTTTTTAATTAATAGTAATAATACATTATGTTAATAAATAGAAGTGAATTATTTACATAGATTTTATTTGGTTTTGATACATTTGTGCCTTTAAATTTATTCAATGAATACAACTAAAAATGCTGCAATCTCAACGGAAGAACAAGCTGTTGAGTTAGGATTAAAAAAAGATGAGTTTCAACACATTTGTAATATAATGGGTAGAACTCCAAATTTTACTGAGCTAAGTATCTATTCAGTAATGTGGTCTGAACATTGTTCTTATAAGAATTCTATTAAGTGGTTGAAAACACTTCCTAAAGATGGTCCTCATATGCTGGTGAAAGCTGGTGAAGAAAATGCAGGGCTAGTTGATATCGGAGATGGATTAGCTTGTGCTTTTAAAATAGAATCTCACAATCATCCAAGTGCTTTGGAGCCTTATCAAGGTGCTGCTACAGGTGTTGGTGGCATAAATAGAGATATTTTTACAATGGGAGCTAGACCAATTGCTCAGCTTAATTCTTTAAGATTTGGAAAAGTTGATTCAGATAGAACTAAATGGCTTGTTAAAGGAGTGGTAAAAGGAATTGGAGATTATGGAAATTCTTTTGGAATTCCAATTGTGGGAGGGGAGGTGTTTTTTGATGAGTGTTATGATCAAAACCCTTTAGTTAATGCATTCTCTGCCGGAATTATGAAAGTTGGTGATATGATTTCTGCTACAGCTTCTGGTGTAGGAAATCCAGTTTTTATAGTAGGTTCTTCTACTGGAAAAGATGGAATACATGGAGCAGCTTTTGCCTCTAAAGATATCACTGAGGATTCTATGGATGATTTACCTTCCGTTCAAGTTGGGGATCCATTCCAAGAAAAATTATTACTTGAAGCTACTTTAGAATTGGCAAAAACAGATGCTGTTGTGGGCATGCAAGACATGGGTGCTGCAGGTATTACTTGTTCAACTTCTGAAATGAGTGCTGCTGGTGGTGTTGGAATGAAAATAGATTTAGATAAAGTACCTACAAGACAAAAGAACATGAAAGATTGGGAGATTTTATTGTCAGAATCCCAAGAACGAATGTTAGTTGTTGTAGAAAAAGGTAAAGAAGCAATAGTTCAAGCTATTTTTGATAAATGGGATTTAAATTGTGAAGAAATTGGTGAAGTTACTGAGGGTGATGTTTTAGAGTTTCATATGGGTGGGGAATTAGTTGCTAAATTGTCTCCAGACTCCCTTGTTTTAGGTGGAGGAGCCCCTATATATGATAGAGAATTTAAAGAACCTGCATATTATCAGGAGTTTAAGAAATTCTCAATTGATTCAATTGAACAGCCTTCAGACTTGAAAAAAGTGGGTCAATTTTTACTTGAGCATCCTAATGTGGCCTCAAAAAAATGGGTTTATGAACAGTACGATAGTATGGTTGGAACTGTAAATATGTCTACAAATAATCCCACAGATGCAGGTATTGTTAATATTAAAGATACTAACAAAGCGCTTGCTATGTGTGTGGATTGTAATTCAAGATATGTAAATGCAGATCCAGAAATCGGAACATCTATAGCAGTTTCAGAAGCTGCAAGAAACATCACTGTTTCGGGTGGTCAACCCTCTGCAATTACAAATTGTCTTAATTTCGGAAATCCATATAACCCTGAATCTTACTGGCAATTTGTTGGAGCTATTAAAGGAATGTCAGCAGCTTGTGAAAAATTTAAAACTCCTGTAACTGGCGGAAATGTTAGTTTTTATAATCAATCTGTAATTGATGGCAAAGAGGTTCCAGTTTTTCCAACTCCTACAATTGGAATGCTTGGAGTTGTTGAAGATAAAGCTCACATTACAAGTCTAAATTTCAAAGAAAAAGGTGATTTAATCTTCCTTCTGGGTAAGTCCGTTGAAGATATTGGGTCTTCAGAATATTTATACAGTTATCATGGCGTTAAAGAGTCTCCTGTTCCATATTTTAACATGGAAGAAGAGTTTGAATTACACAGTGCTGTTAAAACTTTGATTCACCAAAATTTGATTACCGCTGCTCATGATTGCTCTGATGGTGGTTTGTTTATAGCGCTTTCGGAAATGGGTATGGCTGGTAATTTGGGATTCGACATAGTTACAGATTCTGAAATAAGAGAAGATGCATTTTTGTTTGGAGAATGTCAAGGTAGAGTTGTTGTTTCAATTGATAGAGACTTAGAAGATGAATTTGTTGAATGTATTGAAAAAACTAATGTTCCTTTTATTCTTCTTGGTCATGTAACTAAGGGGAAAGTTGTTATTGACGATGAACACTATGGTTTCATAAATGAGTTCAAAGAAAAATTTGATTTAGCTTTAGAAAAGAGGTTGGTTTAATTTTTAAATACTTAAATTTAACCTGTTCTTTAATAAAATATTTATTTATAATTAATTTTTTTACTTATGCCTATTTTTCTCATTGCTTTCTTCTTAATTACTTTAATATTAATTCTTAAAACATTCATGATTGTTCCTGAAAGATCTTCGTGGGTTATTCAGCGTTTAGGAAAGTTCAATAGGATTTCTTCACCAGGTTTAAAAATGAAAATCCCATTTTTAGAATCCATTGCCTCTAAAGAAAATTTAAGAATACAGCAATTAGATGTAAATGTTGAAACAAAAACATTAGATGATGTTTTTGTTGATTTAAAAATTTCAGTTCAATATAGAGTTTTAAAAGATAAAGTTTATGAAGCATTTTATGAGTTAGAAGATCCTCATGGTCAAGTAGCTGCTTATATCTTTGATGAGGTTAGAGCAGAAGTTCCAAAGATGAAATTAGACGATGTTTTCGCTAAAAAAGAAGATATAGCTATTGCTGTTAGAGATAATATTTCTGAACAAATGGAGCAGTACGGTTATAAAATTGTTAAAACTTTAATTACAGATATAACTCCTGATGAAGTAGTTAAAACTTCCATGAACAGGATTAATGCAGCAATGAGAGATAAAGAGGCTGCTGTACAGGAAGCAGAAGCTGAAAAAATTACAATAGTTAAAAGAGCCGAAGCAGAGGCTGATAGTAAAAGATTATCCGGAGAAGGTATAGCACAACAACGATTAGAAATTGTCAGAGGATTTAAAGAATCTGTAGAAGATTTCCAAAAAGCATTACAAGATGTTGATCCACAAGAAATCATGCAATTTGTTTTAATGACTCAATATTTCGATACGCTTACTGCTATTGGTTCTAATAGTACTAACAGTACAATTATGGTTCCTCATACTCCAGGTGGAATGAAAGATTTTCAGCAGCAAATTATCGATGGTACAATTATAGGAGATAAGCTCGCAAATAAGGGTTAATTCTATTGTAGGATTCCAAGATTAAATCAAAAGAGTTATTTAAAGGCAACTTTTTCATATTTTAGCGTTAGAATTTATTATAAGATTGTAGTTATAATTTTATTTAGGTTCTAACTACCTACTAATTTATATTTTATGAAAAAGTTTTTAATATCAATAATCATTGTTTTGGCAATGGTATTTAGCGTAAAAGCATCACACGTACCTGGTGGAAACATCACTTATCAGTGTGTAGGTCCAAACACATACGTAATTACATTAACCTTATTTGAAGATTGCGGTACAGCATTTGAGACAAATGGTCCAGAACCAATTACCATATCAAACGATTGTGGATATAGCTTTACATCGCCATACAATTTAACGAACATAGCCTTTCAGACA
>JAQWSL010000007.1 GCA_029243225.1 Flavobacteriales bacterium | reverse complement strand
AATACTCCTATTCTTTCTATTCCAAATGATACCACTTTATGTTCAGACACAAACACTTTAACGATAACAGCCAATTCTTTTGGTTCAAGTATTGATTATATATGGTCAAATAATGCAGCATTTACAGATACAATAAACAATAATATTAACAATCCATCTATTACTGTTTCACCATCTACAAACAGCACTTATTTTATCCAAATAAATAACAATGGCTGTACAATTTCAGATAGTATTAATGTTTTTTTAGCTGATGCAGGCACATCAATTTCACCAGACACTATCATCTGCTTTTCAGACTCTGTCAATTTAAACATTGTTAATTTAATTCCTGGAGATTCATTAACTCATATTTGGGAACCAATTTCATTAATAAATGGAAGCAACACTAACGACAGCATAGCTGTAAATCCTTTTTCAACAACCACTTTTTATGTGAATTCTTTAAGCTTAATTACTGGTTGTCTTATATATGATTCAGTTACTGTTTTTGTAGATACTTTAGTTAATCAACCCATTCAATTAACAAGCGATTATGATACTATTGGTGAAGGTGGATCAACAGGATTGTATGCTTTACCTAGTGGATATAATTACAATTGGTCACCAAGTAACAGCTTAGACAACTCTTTAATAGAAAACCCCATTGCAAGCCCTGAAACAACCACAACTTACTACGTAAATATTACTGGAGGAGGCTGTTCAAAGCTAGATTCAATTACAATTTATGTGAGTGAAATTATTTGTGGACCTCCATATATCTTTTTACCAAATGCATTTACACCAAACAAAGACAATTCTAATGAACTTTTAAAAGTTAGAGGGAGTTATATTTCTAATGATGAATTCATATTCCGCATTTTTGATAGATGGGGTAATTTAGTTTTTGAAACATTTGATCCAACAGTTGGTTGGGACGGATTTTACAAAGAAAAAGCTTGCGATCCTGGCGTTTTTGTTTATTACTTTGAGGCGTTATGCATTGACAATGAAAAGTATTTTGAAAAAGGAAATATAACAATAATAAAATAATGATATTCAGGTTTTTAACATATATTATTTTAACCTTTAGTTTAATAAATGATTTTCATTCACAAGACATTCATTTTTCGCAATTTAACTTAAGTCCTTTAAACCTAAACCCAAGTTTAACAGGCAGCTATAATGGAGATTATCGATTTACAGGTTCTCACAGAAATCAATGGTCATCAGTAACTACACCTTACGCCACTTTTGCTTTTTCTTTTGAAAAAAATAAGCTGTTAAAAAAACCTATATCCATTGGCTTTCAAATAAATCAGGACCGTGCAGGAGACTCAAAATTGAACACATTTCAATTTAACCCAAGCAGCTCTTTTGTGTTTAAAATAGACAGCAATCAATTTATATCTACAGGCATTCAAATAGGATTCACGAAAAGAAATTTAGATTACAATCCATTATCTTTTGATGCTCAATACAACGGAAGTTTTTACGACCCTACACTACCTAATCAAGAAAGTTTTTCCACTAATTCAAATACTTATTTAAACTTGAATTTTGGATTAAGTCACTTAATCCAAATTTCACAAGACATTCGTCTGAATTCTGGAATCTCTTTATACAACTTAAACAGCTCTAAACAAAGCTACTTTAATGACGCATCTGTTCGATTAGATCCTAGAATATCGATTCACTCCAACTGCGAATGGTTGTTTTCTGAAAACTTAATATTTAACCCAAGTCTTTTATGGCTTAAACAAGGCAAACATCAAGAATTCATTTTAAGTATTAACTCTGAATTTATTTTGGAAAAATTCATGAAAACTTATAGATCAATTTATGGTGGGATTTCCTACAGAAATAAGGATGCTTTTTTCCTAAACGCAGGTTACAAATATGACAATTGGCAAATCGGATTAAGTTATGATGTAAACTTATCTAAACTCGTTCCTGCTTCAGTATATAGAGGAGGTTTTGAGATTGCTCTAATTTACATAATAGACAACACTCCAAGCAAAAGAATTATTCATAGAATATGTCCAGATTATTTATAATGAAAAGACAAAACATTTACATATTCTCTGTTCTGTTTTTGTTTTTCATATCAAATTCAATTGTTAGTCAATCAACAAAACAATTTATTAAATACGCAAACAAACTAAAACAAGAAGGAAATTACTATGGTGCATCTATTTATTATAAAAAAGCACTTAATGAAGATTCTTCAGATATAGGTGTGATTTATAACTACGCTAATAGTTTAAAAAACTACAACAACTATGAATTAGCCGAGTATTACTTTCAAAAAGTAACAAACAAAGATAAAGGAGGAAGGATTTTTAAAGATGCAACACTTTGGTTAGCATCGATGCAAAAATTCAACAAACATTATAAGGAATCAATTAAAAACTGGAAAAAAGTAAAATCACTTTATAAAAACAACAAAAAATCGTACGAATATTTAAAAGCTAAAAAAGAAATTAACTCCTGTGTATTTGCCATAAGATCAACCAATGACACACTCAAAAACTGTATAGTAGAAAATTTTGGCAACACCATAAATACTACAGCATCTGAATTTAGCGGGAAACTAATAAATGAAAAGCTAGAATTTAGCACACTAAGAGCAGATAGTATAAATACAAATCTTGAGATTTTTGAACCTAATTATAAAGTTGAAATATACAACTCAAAAAACAACAATCCATGGACCAATCCAATTCCTATAGATTCAATAATAAACAATTCAAATTTTCACAATGCTAATGGCACTTATTCAGCAAATGGAGAGCTATATATATTCTCAAGGTGTGATAGCCTTAGTAATTGCAAGCTTTTTTATTCAAAAATAGTAAACAACAAATTCACAAAACCTTTAGAGTTACCTGAAAAAATTAATTCTAAAACAGCAAATACTACTCACCCAAACATTAGTCAATTTAATAATAAACAATTCCTTTTTTTTAGCTCTAACAGAAAAGGTGGAGAAGGAAATCTAGATATTTGGTATGCAGAAATTCTTGACGGTCCAACATTTGGAAAAGCTGTAAACGCAGGGAAAAAAATTAACAGCCCAGACCCAGAAATAACTCCATTCTTTAACTCTCAAACGAGTAAATTGTATTTTAGTAGCACCTGGCACAACGGTTTTGGAGGATTTGATGTGTTTAGTAGCTCTTTCGAAAACAATTCATTTAGCAGTCCTAAAAACTTATTAAAACCTATAAATTCATCATGGAATGATATTTATTTTAACACAACCAAAGATCAATTAAAAGGTGTGATTTCTTCAAACAGAAAAGGAATTATTTACAAAAAGGGTTCTACATGTTGCAATGACCTTTGGGAAATAACTTTCTTTGATCAAATTGAAAATCAAGAAATAACGATAAAAACACTAGATGACATTAACAAATATTTACCTGTTACATTATACTTTCACAATGACAGACCTGGTCGTAGAAGTAATGACACGATTGTTAAATTAAATTATTTAACAAGTTATGACTATTACAAGACTCTTCAAGAAACCTATCGAAATGAATATTCAAAAGGATTAAAAGACTCAAAAGAAAGCGAAGCTAAATTAGATATCGATGACTTTTTCAAACATTATGTAGACAAAGGTATTGACGATCTAAACTTATTTACAAAACTCTTATTAGATGAGCTAGAAAAAGGTGAGAAAATTGAACTTACGGTGAAAGGATTTGCAAGTCCATTAGCTAAATCTGACTATAACGTAAATTTAACTAAAAGAAGGATTTCCAGCTTAATTAATTACTTACTAGAATATGACAAACAACAATTTAAAAAACACATTAATAGCGGAAATTTGATTTTCAACAAAATACCATTTGGAGAGTACACCTCAAAAAAGGTTGTCAGCGATGATTATTACGACCAAAGAAATTCAATTTATAACCGAGCTGCTGCATTAGAAAGAAGGATTGAAATACAGACAGCAAGAAAAGCGAATTATACGGATTCAAATTTTGCAGAACTAAACGTTGAAATCTCAACTCATGATTTCGGCAAAGTCACCAAAGGTGAAACAGTAGAACACACTTTTAGAGTTCAAAACACTGGATTAAAAGAATTAAATATTAGAGAAATAATAAGTAGCTGTGGTTGCACTGTAGCCGACTTTAACTACAAACCAATTGCACCTGGAGAATATGGAAAGGTTACCGTTGAATTAAACACAGCTAATCTAATTGGAAAACAAGTGAATTCAATTACGATTCTGTCTGATGCATTCCCAACAACTAAAAGACTTGTTCTAACAGCTGAGATTTTTAATAAATAATTTTGAACCTTTTTGGCTCATAATTGTAATATATAATATGAAGATGAAATTAAATTTATTTCTAACCATTTTAATATTGGTTTTTTCGAATGGCTTTATAAGTCAGATTAGTGAAGATGAAGCTTTAAAAACTGAAGCTAAAACATCTAATGCTATTTTGTTAGACAACTATATAGAAAAAAGACAACGGTCAACTTCAAAATATTCAAAACAAATAAAACCAAATGACCAAAAAGAGTTAGATAGTATTGTGAAAAGACTAAAGGTTGAAGACCCTAATTCATACGAGTATAATTACGTTGAAGTTCTTAACCAAAATCACGCACCTAATACTTTTTCTAACCTCGAAAAAGCCGCAAAGATATCTCCAAATAATGTTGAGCTTTATGAAAGCTATATCACTTATTATGAATTATCGAATAATCCAATAAAGAAAAAACAATATTGTCAAAAACTATATGAAAGCAATGTGTTTTCAGAGGGGCTATTAGAATACAATTACAACTTATTGAACTCTTTAGAGGATAACTCAATTTTATTTACATATGGCAACAACGACACCTACCCCTCTTTAATACAACAAGAAGTTAAGAATATAAGAAAGGACATTAAAATTCTAAATCTTGAATTTTTAAAAAATTTAGATTACAGAAAGAATTACTATAAAAGGTTATCACTAAAAACTCCCGAATGCTCAATAGATGAATTAATCGAAAAAACAATTCAGCAAAATCCCAACAGAAATATCTATTTATCGATTACGATTAATCCAAAGCTATTATCTAACCTAAGCGAAAATCTATACATAACGGGTTTGGCGTTTAAATACAGCGAAGCTGAAATGAATAACATAGAATTATTAATTAATAATTGGGAGTATAAATTTAATGCAAACGAGTTAATTAAACCCACTGAAAATTTAACGCTAAATAAAATAAATTTAAACTACTCATTGCCCTTAATAATAGCATATAAATATTATGATTCTAAAGGAGAAATTAAAAAGAAAAAAGAAGTTGAAAAAATAATTTTAAAAATTGCAAAAGAAGGAAATCAAGAGTCTTTGATTCAAAAACACATTGGCAATAAATGAGGTTACTAAAATCTAAATACAATTCTTTAGCAGATGAAGATTTAATGGCAGAAATCATAAAAGGAAATGAAAATGCCTTTATTGAACTCTACGAAAGATGGAGTAAACCAATTTTAAATTATTTCTTTAAAATGCTATGGCAAGATTTAGAGAAATCTGAAGACTTTATGCAAGATTTATTTACAAAAATTATTCAAAAGCCAAAACTCTTTAATGTAAATAAGTCCTTCAAAACATGGATTTACACTATTGCATATAATATGTGCAAAAATGAATATAGAAAAAATGAAACCAGAAAAGGTATTAACAATAGATTAAATGAAAACACAGCAAAATCAACTCATGGAAATTACGAAGAAAATTACGATGAAAACCTTTTTAATGTACGTTTAAACGAAGAACTTAACCTTTTAAGCAATAACCATAAAAAAGTTTTTATTATGAGAATGAAGCATAATTTAAGCATTAAAGAAATTGCTGAAATAATGGAAACTAGCGAAGGAACCGTTAAATCAAGAATTTTTTATACCCTAAAAAAACTTAGCACCAGCTTAAAAGAGTTTAAGCCAGTAAATACAATTGCGTATGTTTTATTAATTAATGAGATTACAACAATTATTTAAACAATGAATTACTCAAAAAACGATATCGAATATTACCTCTTAAATAAGGATTATGCTGAGCTCACCACAGAAGAGCGAGCTTTTATCTCTATGGAAGTAAAAAGTGAGGAAGAATACAATAATCTTAAAAAATTATTTAGCTCATTTGAGAGCAATACTATTTCAAATAACACTATAGAACCTAACCCAATTATTAAAACTGAATTAATAAATGAATTCAGGCAACACAACAATCAAAATAAAATCTGGCTAAATGTTATTTCCACTACACTTTTCCCTAAAGACAAGAAAATTATTTCAATGCCTGGAGTTCAGCTTTGCGGAATAGCAGCTTCATTAATTATAATCTTAACTATTTATACTAACTATGAATTCAGCAATACAAATTCTGCAATTTCTCTTAATGAAAATCAAATAGAACAACCAAAAATTGAAAACAATTCAGACAGCATGAATGTTTTAGATTTAGTTGACAAAACTGAACCTTCAAATATTAAAAACAAGGTTTTAGCTAATAATGAAAAAGAGGAAGGAATTCACAAAAGCAATGCCCCCTTAAAAATTCCAATTCTTGAAGAAGAAACTGAATTTTTAGTAGAGTTTGAAGATAAAGAAAGAGCAGAGCTTGAAGTGGAAATAATAGAATTAGATGAATTTATTGAACATGAATCTACCGGAATGGCTGTTGATTTTAATAACTCAACTGAAGATTTAGAATTCACTATTAATGAAGAAGATGATATTTTAAGTGACTCTGAAGAATTAGTTCTTAGTGGTTTTTCAGAACCAAGTGTGTCTTCTAACAAAGATGCACTACCAATGACAAACAGAAGATCGAATAAAGAAGTTATAAAAACTACAATAAGTAGAAGCCTAAAGGAAGACAAAGAGCTAATAGGTTTATTTTACACAGCTCTTTGACATAGGCCATCTATTCTGTTTCAATTAAACCTAAACAAATTTTCAATCTTATTACTTTTTTAACAGATGAATAAACCTCAAGCTTAAAATCTATATTCTCATTCATTGTAAAAAGAATATCATCTATGTCTTTTTCCTCATTTACAGGCATCAATAAAACATCGCATCCTGCCTGAATCGCTTTTAATCCACAAGAAGGGACATTTACAACACCCCCCATATTCATTGCATCTGTAATTACCAATCCTCTAAAATTCAAAGAATCTTTCAATAAATCAGTAACAATTTTCCTTGAGCATGTTGCCGGCATGTCATTAGTTTCATATTGATCATTGTTTTTCACAGCAATGTGGGCTACCATTACAGAAATCACCTTGTTATCAATTACAGGGATGTAATTAACAACCTCTTTCATTTGACCATCAATATAAACTAACTTTTTATGCGTATCTCCTGAAACATAACCGTGACCAGGAAAATGTTTAGCAGTAGCAACTATTCCATTGGATTGAGTAACCTCAATAAATTTATTAGAGAAACTAATTACCGTATCCATATTTAAACCAAAACTGCGGTTACTCACCACTTCATTAGGAGAAGCATCTATTACAGGTGCGAAATTCTGAGTAATTCCAATTTTATTCAAATCATCAGAAATTATTTGGGCAACCTCTTCCACTTTCTCAATGGATTTAATTTTATTTGTTTTGGGAACAGGAGTTGACCCTTTAATTTTATACTTAATCAAAGTTGGCTCTGCATCAGCGCTATAAATTGGTGGCAAATAGCCATTTGCCGAACAGATGCTATCAAATAAATTCACATAATTTGTAAAACTTTCAACTGTACCATTAAGCAGTAACACCCCTCCTATTTTTCCTTTTTCACATAAATCAATAACATGTTGATCTGATTTACCTAATCTACCAACAGCTGGCACAATCAATTGACCAACTTTTAATGTGTCATTCAATGAATTAAAAACCTTGTCCACCTCTAACTGAAGGCTTGGTTGGTAGACAAAAAAATCGTTAAGCTCAAACTTCTGTCCTAAAACAAAAAGTGGAAAAAGAAAAAGGAAAATAATAGATGTAGATTTCATATAGACAAATTAACTTTAAAAACAAGAATAGAAAACTTAGGTAATTTATATTTTTTCAATTTTAATTGTTAATTAATAATAAGTCAATTTTCATGCCGTTTAGAACTCAATAATAATGTGCAAATAGCTATTTATTAAAAATCAAAAAATATACTTCTTACAAATTAGTACATTTGCTCCTTTAAAATCTACAATGAAAAAAATATTACTTTTTACTTTCTGCCTATCATCTATTATTCTTACAAGTCAAACCAATGTTTTATCCGAAGATTTTAACAATGGATTACCAGCTAATTGGTTGTTAATAGATAACGATGGTGGGACCCCATATAATGATCCTTTAGTTAACTTTATAAACGATGCTTTTGTCATAACTGAAGATTATGATTCTATTGGAACTGGTGATTCCATTTTAATTGCTACATCATGGCTAGACCCTATTACAGATGCTGATGATTATTTAATTCTTCCTGCCGTTACGCTAGGAAGTGGAGGAAACATACTTTATTTTGACACTAAATCTATTGATCAATCATATCCAGATGGAATTCAAGTTCTTTTTACATATAACGATTTTAACGTTAGCACTATTCTAGCTAATGGTGTTTTATTCGACACCATTGCATCACCACCATATTGGACTAACTTTTCAGTAGACTTAGATACTTTAGGGTTACAAAATCAAACAGTAAACATTGTTTTTAGACACTACGGAAACGATCAATTCATTTTAGGGTTAGACAACATTAGAATAGATATTAATGATCCAACAGCAGTAATCGATACTAGATTTAACGAGATTTCTATATATCCAAATCCGTGTAACAACATCATCAACATTAACGGATTGGATAAAACAGCAGCCTATCAATTATTTAACATTCAAGGGGAATTAGTTCAAAGAGGGGTGTGTGAAAACAAAATTCTAACTACTCTTGATAGAGGAATCTACATTCTTAAAGTCGATGATGAAAGTTTAAAAGTAATAATAGAATAAAAAAAACCCACACAGCTGACAGGTTGTTAAACTTGAGTTCAACATGTATGGAAACTCACTTTTAGATCTGTAATCCGACTGACATTAAAAATGGTCGGCACGCCATAACTAAAAAAATATTATCTCCAATTTTTAAGGTGTTAAGTTTAAAAACTTCACCATGTGGGCGGTTATTAACCTGACTTAAATTCTAACTTATAGAAAGAATAAGCGTTCTTTAAAAGTAGAACAATATTGATTATTTTGCAAACTTAAATTAAGCTAATTGAGATGGACTTTTAAACATATCATTCCACATCCACTTGTAGATGAAAACACAAGAGATTCAGAGATATGGAACAAAGAATTTTCTTTTGAAGAGAACACAAATTACAACATCACATCACCCTCAGGCAAAGGCAAATCAACACTTTTATCTTTCTGTTGTGGATTTAGAAAAGATTTTAATGGAGAGCTAACATTAAACAATAAATCAATTCTTTTAACAAATAAGAATGATTGGTCTAGAATAAGAAGCGAAAAGCTTGCTTATGTTCCTCAAAAATTATCATTGATTCCATCATTAACCGTATGGGAGAATTTAAAACTTAAAAACGACTTAACTAATCATAAAACCAATGCACAGATTAATGAATTAATTAAAGCTTTTGGATTAGAAAAATGTAAAAACAAAAAACCTCATCTAATTTCGTTAGGACAACAACAAAGGGTTGCAATAATAAGAGCATTAATACAGCCATTTGAGACTTTAATTATGGACGAACCTTTTTCACACATTGACAAAGCCAATGTTATAACTGCTTGTGATTTAATCGAACAAACCTGTAAAAAAGAAAATGCCAATCTTATCATTACTTCATTAAATGATAAAACTATTTTTAGAAAAATTGAACAACTCTATTTATGATTAATAAAGTATTCAAAAATAATAACAACAAGTTCTCAATGTTTCTTGCAAGTTTAGGCTCTATAATTGGACTCACCCTACTGTTCCTTTCCCTACAACTTTACATGGACTTTCGATTGCTTTTAAGTGGGGAAAATGAATTAATGTCTAGTGAGTTTCTAATTGTAAAAAAAGAAGTGTCAGATTTATCAATATTAGGAATTAACAACTCTTTTAGTGAAAAAGAAATACAAGAAATAGCTGATCAATCTTTTGTTAAATCTCTTGCTGTTTTTAAAGGCTGTCAATATCAGGTATTTGCTCACTTAAGCTCTGATGGCGGAAAGTTTCCTGGATTCTCAACCTTAGCTTATTTTGAATCAGTTCCAGACGAATTCATTGACGTAACAACAAATAATTGGGCTTGGGACACCAACAACATTGAAATACCTGTTATACTGCCTAACACTTATATAGATGCTTATAATTTTGGAATTGCTTTAAGCATGGGAACACCACAATTAAGTAAAAAGCTTTTAACTTCTATTCCATTTAAACTAACACTTCAGGGAAACAATAAAAAAGGAAATTACTTTGCAAGGGTAATTAGCTTCTCAGATAGGATAAACAGCATTCTAGTTCCCGAAAACTTTTTAAATTATACAAATAAGCTATATGGAAACAAGGAAACAACCAAACACAATAAGGTGATAATTGCTACAAACGATTTAAAAAATCCAGCTGTTTCAAAATTCTTAGAGGAGCATAGATATACTACAAATTCAGAAAAAACAAGAGAAAATAAGATTCAATCTATCTTAAATAATGGAGTATTGTATCAATTTATAATTGGTCTAATAATAATAACACAATCAATAATATTATTTATTTTCTACGCTAGAATAATCATTAACAAATCTGATTTTGAGATTAAAACTCTTTTGATGTTGGGCTACAACAGAAAAACTATTTCAGTAGCAATAAATAAATTATTTATAAGATCTTATTTGATTGTATTCACTTTAAGCTTCACATTATTTATTAGTGCCAAAAGCTATTTTTATTTTTGGCTGAAAAACAATAAGGGAATTGAATTAAACAGTGGCATTAATGTATATACAGTTCTGATAGCACTACTTTTTATACTTTCAATTATTACAATTAACAAATTAAACATTAATAGAAGATTGAAAAACGCTTCTGCAGAATAGTTAAAATTTCTTAAATTTTTGTTAAAAACACAAAACTTAGGCACAAAACTTCACTTTGGTTCGTCTTTTGTTTTTACATTCAAGAATTATCTAACTAATTATGAAATTATATCTTTTTACATTCTTGCTTATTTTTAGCTTTCAGCTTAATGCCCAAAAACTTAAATTTAAAATAGATGGCCTTTCAGACACCACCATCTTTTTAGCAAGATATTTAGGTGACCGACTTTACTATGCTGATACTGCAAATTCTAAAGCAGGAACAGTTGAGTTCAGTAAAGAAAGTTACCCTGGTGGAGTTTATGCTCTTATTTGTCCAGGTCCAAAGTATTTTGAATTTTTAATGGGTGATAAAGAAATAGAGATGGAAACCTCAATTAACTCTTTCATTCCTAACATGAAGGTGAAAAAATCTTTAGAAAACAAGTTATTCTACAGCTACATTCAATTTATTAACACAAAAAAAAATGAAGCTGAGCGATTTAAAAAAGAAGGGGCTAAAGAAAAACTAGCCAACCTTGATAAAGAGGTTAAAGCTTTTCAAAAGAAAATAGTTATTGAAAACAAAGACATGTTAATTAGTAAAATATTAAACATGTCTATAGACCCAGTAATTCCAGATGAAATAAGCGGGAATGACACTTTGAAATACAAATTCTACATTGAGCATTTTTGGGATAATATAGACTTATCTGATGAACGAATTGTTCATTCACCTGTTTATCATAATAAATTAAATTACTTTTTCAAGAAGCTATTAATTCAGCATCCAGATACCATATGCAACTATGCTCACAAAGTGGTTGATCAAATAAAGGAAGGAACCGATTTATTTAAATATACGGTACATTTTATCACTTATAATTTTGAAACTTCTAAAATAATGGGAATGGACGCAGTCTTTGTTTGCATGGCGCAAAGCTATTATTGCCCAGCAGACAACTCAAAGGCTTATTGGTTAAAAAAAGAAAAATTAGTTGAGTTGTGCGACAAAGCTAACAATCTAGAACCACTGCTTGTAGGCAAATATGCTCCCAGAGTAATTCTAGCAGACACTTCGGAAAAAAAATGGATTAATTTCTATGATTTACCACAAAAATACAACTTGCTAATCTTTTGGGATCCAGATTGTGGACACTGTAAAAAAGAAATGCCTAAACTAAAGAAATTATATGCTGAGCTTAAAGCAAAAAATATTGACATTGAATTTATTGGAATAGGAACAAATTTGGAAAATGAAAAATGGATCAAATTCGTTAAAGAAAATGAATTACCATGGCTCAACATTTCTGATTTTCCAGACGCTAATAAAAATCCAAAAAAATACTTATATGATCTAAGAGTTACAGATTTAGCTAGTTTAAATTTCAGAAAAACCTACGATATTTTTAGCACTCCTCAAATCTACCTTCTTGATGAAAACAAAAAAATAATAGGTAAAAAACTTGATGCCTTAACCCTTGGAGACTTAATTCAAAGAGTTGAAAAAATTGAACTTCCCTATGTAGAAGTCTTAAAAGCTGCAAAAAAAGAAAAAGAAAAAGAAAAAGAAAAGGCTGAATGATTTTGGCAACCTTTTTGTTAATCAATTGTTAAGAAAAGACAATACGTTAAATGATTTCATATATTAACTTAAAATTTAAAACCCAAATTTAAACAAGATGAAAAAAATTACTTTACCTATAAGCATGTTGCTAATTGCACTTTTAGTTTCAAGCTTTTCAATAAATGCACAAGAAACTGTAACCGTTGCCAAAGTTGGAGGCGCTGAAATATCTTTTGACAAAGAGACACATGATTATGGAGTAATGCAACAGCATGCAAATGGTGAGTGTGTTTTTATATTCACTAATAATGGAACAGAAGATTTAGTTATTTCTAATGCAAAAGGATCATGCGGATGTACGGTTCCTTCTTGGCCAAGAGAACCAATTGCTCCTGGATCAACTGGTGAATTAAAAGTTAAGTATGATACTAAAAGAATTGGCTTAATTAACAAATCTGTTACAATTCAATCTAACGCAGTAAATGAACCAACTAAAATTATTAGAATTAAGGGTGAAATTAAAGCACCAGATGCCTCTGCATCTCCAGTAAAACCTGCAGAAGGTCCTGTTAGTGAATAAATTATTCATTTAAATCGTTTGACTTAACCCCTTGAATTTATCAAGGGGTTTTTTGTATCATAAATCTAATCCATGTTTTGATGCTTAAATATTTTTTAACATTATTAATATTTATAATAGCTAATACTAACTACGCCCAGAAGGAGTATAAAAGTTTATTCTGGAAAGTTTATGGGAATAAACTAAAAGACACTTCTTATCTGTATGGAACCATGCACACGCAAGACAAACGAGCTTTTCAATTTAAAAATGGTGTTTTAGAAGCATTTAATCGTTCTAATATTTATGCGATGGAATTAAATGTAGACAGCATTAATCAAGCAGCTCTATTAAAGGAATTAATAATGGATTCATCTCAAAATTTAAAAAACTTACTTTCCTCAATTGACTACATATTAGTTGATCAATATTTCAAAGATTCAATGGGGCTGAGTTTATTTTTCTTTGACAAAATATCTCCTATTTATACTTCTCAATTTATTACAATGAAAAATCTAGGTAGTGAACAAGAGGATGCTTTAGATTTATTTTTTCATAAAAAAGCTAAAAACCAAGGGAAAAAAATAATTGGATTAGAGAAAATGACTGAACAAATAGATGCTATAAATAGTATTTCATACGAAATACAAGCTAAAGAATTAGTAAATGCAGTAAATAAAGCAAATGATTTAAACAACAACGAAATTGATGATTTAATATCATATTATGTTGAAGGTGATTTAGAATCTCTATTAGCTTTCACAACTCAGAATGACTCCATAAACAATGAATACAACTCAATAATAAACGAGATTTTCATTGTAAAACGAAATAAAAAAATGGTTGAAAGGTGTATAAAACACCTTCAAGAAAACTCAACTTTTATAGCAATAGGAGCAGCTCATTTACCTGGTGAAAATGGTGTGATCGAACTATTGAGAAAAAAAGGATTTAATGTTGTAGCAAATTAAACAGCTATGGATAATAATTCAGACATTTTAGATCCTAAATCTGCAGGTGAATCAACAACATGAACACCACAGTTTCTTAATATCTGTTTTTTAGCTGCAGCAGTATCACTTTCACCACCAACTATTGCACCAGCATGACCCATAGTTCTTCCTTTAGGGGCAGTATCACCAGCAATAAAAGCAACAACAGGTTTTGTGCCATGTTCCATAATCCATTTACCAGCCTCAGCTTCAAGATTTCCTCCAATTTCACCAATCATAATTATACCATGAGTTTCTGGATCGTTCATTAACAGCTCTACAGCTTCTTTAGTTGAAGTACCTATAATCGGATCACCACCAATCCCTATAGCTGTTGTTTGACCTAAACCAACTTTTGAAATTTGATCTACTGCTTCATAAGTTAATGTTCCAGATTTACTAACAATTCCAATATTTCCTTTTTGAAAAATAAAACCAGGCATTATCCCAACTTTTGCTTCTCCAGCCGTAATAACCCCTGGACAATTTGGACCTACTAAAGTGCAATCTATCTGATTAATGTAATTTTTCACTTTAATCATATCAGAAACAGGAATACCTTCAGTAATACATATAATAACTTTAATTCCTGAACTAGCAGCTTCTAATATTGCATCTGCAGCAAATGCTGGAGGAACAAAAATAATAGAAACATCTGCCCCAGTTTTTGAAACTGCCTCAGAAACAGTATTAAATACAGGTTTATCTAGATGTGTTCTGCCACCTTTTCCAGGTGTAACACCACCTACGACATTAGTTCCATATTCAATCATTTGTTCTGAATGAAAAGTACCTTCACTCCCAGTAAAACCCTGAACAATAATTTTTGAATCCTTATTTACTAAAACACTCATATCAAGAATATATAATTTTTAAATATTAAAACGCTAATGTAAAAAATTGGATTTATATAACTAAAAAAAAACCGCTCAATTATGAGCGGTTTTTAAACATTATAATAAATGAACCTGAAATTACTTTTTCTTGTCCATCTCTTTTTTCAATTCAGCTAAAGCGCCCAAATCTCCAAGAGTTGTTTTTTCAGAAGCGCTATTTAAGTTCTTAACAGCTCTACTTGTAGATGAAGATTTTGCTTTTGCTTTTTTCTCTTCAACTTGACCCCAAACTTGCGTGTGAGAAACAAGAATTTTCTTACTGTCTTTATTAAACTCAATTACTTTAAATTTAGCTTTTTCATCAATTGCTAAATCTGCTCCATCTTCTTTTTTCATGTGCTTAGCAGGACAATAAGACTCAACACCATATGGTAGAGAAATAATTCCAGCCTTATCTTTAAGTTTAGCAACTGTACCATCATGTTCAGAACCTAATTCAAACAAAGTCTCATATACATCCCATGGATTTTCTTCCAATTGTTTGTAACCTAAACTTAATCTTCTATTTTCCTTATCAAGCTCTAAAACTATAATTTCAAGTTCATCACCTACTGCACAAAACTCTGATGGATGTTTAAACTTCTTCTCCCAAGAAAGGTCAGAAATATGAATTAAACCATCTATTCCTTCTTCAACTTCAACAAAAACACCAAAATTCGTAAAGTTTCTAACCTTAGAACTGTGCTTAGAACCTACAGGGTATTTAGTTTCTATATCTGCCCATGGGTCTGGCATTAATTGTTTAATACCCAATGACATTTTTCTTTCATCTCTATCAAGAGTAATAACAACTGATTCAACTTCATCACCTACTTTAAGGAAATCATTGGCAGTTCTTAAATGTTGACTCCAACTCATTTCAGAAACATGTACTAAACCTTCAACACCAGGAGCTATTTCGATAAACGCACCATAATCAGCCAATACAACAACTTTTCCTTTAACTTTATCTCCAACATTAATGTTTGCATCAAGGTTTTCCCATGGATGCTCACTTAATTGTTTAAGACCTAAAGCAATACGTTTCTTGTTATCATCAAAATCAAGAATAACAACATTAATCTTTTCATCTAATGTTACTATTTCTTCAGGATGATTAACTCTTCCCCATGATAAATCTGTAATGTGAATTAATCCATCAACACCACCTAAATCAATAAACACACCATAAGAAGTAATATTCTTAACTGTGCCTTCAAGAACTTGACCTTTTTCAAGCCCAGACATGATTTGTTTTTTCTGTTCTTCTATCTCAGCTTCAATTAAAGCTTTATGAGAAACAACAACATTTTTAAACTCATGATTAATCTTAACCACTTTAAACTCCATGTTTTTACCTACAAATTGATCGTAATCTCTAATTGGCTTAACATCAATTTGAGAACCTGGCAAGAAAGCTTCAAGGCCAAAAACATCAACAATTAAACCACCCTTAGTTCTACATTTAACAAAACCAGTAATGATTTCACCTGAAACAAGAATTTCATTAACTCTTTGCCAAGCTCTGTGAGTTCTAGCAATTTTATGAGATACAACAAGCTGACCAGTTTTATCTTCCATGCTGTCGATGTATAAATCAACCTCATCTCCTATTTTTAAATCAGGATTATATCGAAACTCATTGTTTGGAACAATACCTTCACTTTTATAATTAATATTAATTACAACTTCTTTTTTATTTATTGCAATAACAAAACCTTTAATAAGCTGTTTTTCTTCAATTTGAGTTAAAGTAACATCATAAATATCATTTAACTTTTTTCTTTCTTCTTTGGAATATGTATCTATATCAGATTCATAAGCATCCCAGTCAAATTCTTCGACAGGAACAGCTTCGTTATTAGCTGGCTTGGCTTTTTGCTCGACAACAACTTCTTTTGTTGCTTCAATTTCTTGAACAACTTCTTTTGTCACCTCAACTTTTTCAACAACTTTTTCCTTAACAGGAGCTGCTTTCTTTGCAGAAGCTACTTTCTTTGCAGAAGCTACTTTCTTAACAGGAGCCGCTTTTTTTGCTGCAGTAGTTTTCTTAGCTGTTGCTGTTTTTTTAGCTGTTGTAGTGGTTTTTTTTGCTGCAGTTGAAGTTTTCTTCGCAGCTGTTTTAGCTTTAGCTGGAGATTTCTCCTTTTTAGCTGCAGCTTTTGTTTCTTTAGATTCGGCCATTTGGCTTAAAATTAATTGTATCTCGATTACGGTAAATTCGAGAGTGTTAAACATACCTGTACCGTCAGGTTTATAATTCGGGTTGCAAATTTAATGTTTTATCTATTAAATTCAAACTTATCACACATTATAAAATACTAATATTCAATTTTTAAATAAATAAAATTGAGATATTTAAAAGAATACAACAACATAAATTAAATTAGCAACATGAATGTAGAAGAATTTTACATGAAAAGGTGTTTAGATTTAGCCTATTTAGGAATTGGCAATACAGCTCCTAACCCAATGGTTGGTAGTATTATCGTAAATGATAAGGACACAATAATCGGTGAAGGATATCATCAAAAATACGGACACAATCATGCTGAAGTCAACGCAATTAATTCTATTTCAAACAAGAACGAATTAAGTTTATCCACTCTATATGTTTCATTGGAACCTTGTAGTCATACTGGGAAAACCCCACCTTGTGTAGATTTAATTATTAAGCATAAAATACCTAAAGTGGTAATTGGTTGTAAGGACCCCTTCAGTGAAGTAAATGGTCGGGGAATAAAAGCGTTAAAAAAAGCAGGCGTAATCGTTAAAGTTGGAATATTTGAAAATGAATGCTTAGAAATAAATAAGAGATTTTTCACTTTTCACAACAAAAAAAGACCCTATATAATTCTTAAGTGGGCACAAACAAGAGATCTTTTTATTGACAAAATTAGAAACGAAAAATCTAAAGGAATAAACTGGATAACAAGCACCAACACACAAAAGCTCACACATAAATGGAGAGCTGAAGAAGATGCTATTTTAACTGGTAAAAACACAATTGTTTTTGACAACCCATCTCTTACAACTAGAGCTTTTTCTGGTAAAAACCCTGCAAGGTATGTGATTGACCCATATTTAGAAATTAACCAATCACACAACATTTTTAAAGATGATTTCCCAATCTCTATTTTCAATTTTAAAAAAAACTCAAAGCAGGGGAAAGTTAATCTGGTTAAAATAAATAAAGGAACAGAAATAGAAGATATTTGTGACTATTTACACACATGTAAAATTCAATCTATAATTATTGAAGGTGGTGGGTTTACTATAAATCAATTTATTGAGAAGAGCTTATGGGATGAAGCGAGAGTGTTAACAGGAAACAAATACTACATCAATGGTATAGAAGCACCTAAACTTAAAACAAAACCAACTTTAAGCACTGGATTTGGAGAAGATCAATTAACTATTTACTTAAAAAAATGATAGACATAATTCTAACGATAATCACCTTTTCAATGATGCTCATAATATTCAAATATTTTGAGCTATTTAAAGTTAACAACCTACAAGCCATAATAGTTAACTACTTTACAGCTGGGTTTTTAGCAATTGCATTAGACAATAATCAATCTGAAATATCTTTAACTAAAGTTTTAAATGCTGACTACATTCCTCAAGCATTTGTAATTGGGGTCTTATTTATTATCACCTTTAATTTAGTGGCATACGGAACACAAAAAATTGGCATTGCCATTACCACTGTTGCCAATAAAATGTCGATGATAATCCCTGTTTTAGCTGGCTTATTCCTTTTCAATGAAGATAAAGATCTTATAAAAATCGCAGGTGTTTTACTAGCTGTTTTTGCCATCTACTACTCTTCTACCAAAAATGGAAAATTATCATTTGACAAAAAGTATCTATTAATTATAATTTTAATATTTATAGGACAAGGTTTAGCCGATAGCACTCTAAAATGGGCGCAAGAAAAAACATTGAATGAATCAAATAACGGTACATTTTTCGCATCAACTTTCATAATTGCAGCACTAATGGGCTCATTATTTTTAATCTATGAAACAATAAAAGGTCAACATAAATTTAAGCTCAAAAATATTTTGTGGGGAATTATTTTAGGCATCCCGAATTATTTCACTTTATATTTCTTTGTAAAAGCTTTATCCTCTGATGTTTTTCAAAGCTCTCAAATATTTCCAATTGTTAATATGGGAGTAATAATTATAACAGCTATATCAGGTATAATATTATTCAAAGAACAACTATCTAGAAGCAATTGGCTTGGAATTTTATTAGCAGTTGTTGCTATTTCTTTAATCACCTTTACCAAAGAAATTATGCAAATCTTTTATTAATGCATAATTACAAGTCTCTTTTAGGAGAATCCACAGGTATATACAAAGAAAAAGGAAGTAAGTTCATCGCCTATTCAGTTCCTGTTATAGATGAGATTGACTTTAAGAAACAATTAAACTTTATCAAGAAAAAGCACCATGACGCTAGACATTTTTGCTACGCATATAGACTATTACCAGATGGAACAAATTATCGATACAATGATGATGGAGAGCCAAATAACAGCGCAGGAAAGCCCATATTGGGACAAATAGACAGTTTCTCATTAACTTATACATTGATTGTTGTTGTGAGGTATTTCGGTGGAACTAAATTAGGAGTTGGAGGCCTCATTAAAGCCTACAAAGAAGCAGCTAAAGATGCAATAGCTAATAACAAAATTATTACAAAAGAAATAACTTCAACTTTCTTAATTAAATTCAATTATAGCGACATGAATTTTATCATGAATTTAGCTAAAGAACTAAAACTAACTGTTCTCAAAAAAGAATTAGAGATACATTGTCAATTTACTGTAAAATGCCCAGTAAAGAATAAGCAAGAATTTGAACTTAAATTAAAAAACAGATTATTGAGCTACAAAGAAATGGAAGACTAAATCATCTTCTCCCCAAGGTTTGCTGTTAGTTTATAAAGCTTTTCAGCTACTTTATCATTAATATTTACTAATGGAAGTCTAACTGAATCGCCACAAATATTTAAAAGTTTAAGTACATGTTTTACACCTCCAGGATTACCGTCAGCAAATAGTTGTTGAATAACCTCAAAAAGCTCATAATGCTTCTGTCTTGCTAAAGACATATTACCAACTAAAGCTGCATTTACTAAATCTGAAAATCTTCTTGGAAATGCATTCGCAACTACAGAAATAACACCATCACCTCCGACTGAAATATGTGGCAATGTTAAAGCATCATCACCAGATAAAACAAGAAACCCTTCTGGTCTTTGATTTATTATTGACATAACTTGCTCTAAATCACCAGATGCTTCTTTAACAGCAACTATATTCTTAATTTCAGCTAATTCAAGTGTAGTCTCAACCTGCATATTACTACTTGTTCTGCCCGGCACATTATACAAAATAACAGGCAAATCTGTAGATGAAGAGACGGATTTATAATGCTCAATAATGCCTTTTTGAGAAGGTTTATTATAATATGGACTAACGGAAAGGATTCCGCTTAAACCATATTGATTTAACCCACTTAATTTATTTGAAACATCAAGAGTATTATTACCACCAACTCCTAAAACAACAGGAAGATTTCCAGCATTTATTTCCAAAATAAAATCTAAAACTGCTATTTTTTCTTTTTCAGAAAGTGTTGCTGACTCACCGGTAGTCCCTTGAACAACTAAATAATTTGTTCCATTAGAAATTTGATGTTCTACCAATTTCTTAAGCCCGTTAAAGTCAACTATACCAGAATTAGTAAACGGAGTAACCAAAGCTACTCCTACACCACCAAAGTTTGTTTTCATTTTGTACCTGCTTTAATTTTATTATACTTTGAAATGTTTCCTGGATCAAGTCTAACAATTAAATTATAAACTTGCATTCTAAGACCAGTTTGATCGGGTGAAAACAAATTAACTATTTCATCATTTTTTGCTGTAAAAAAAAGTTGAACATTAAAGGAGTTAGGGCGCGCTTTGTGTATAGCATCTAAAGATTCTAAAGCTTTAAACATGGTTGACAAACTTTGCTCTCTATTTGAATAAGCATTGTCAAAACCGACCCTATGAAAATTATAATAACATTTTCTCAAAGGAATAAAGAGTGCTTGAGTTGCATTTTGAATTAACCAATAGCGATTTCTATTTCCTTCACTAGGTTTCCAACCAGGTTCTGCAGCATTTTGACAATTAGATACAATTTGCATCGCCTTATTAAAAAATGGAGTTCCACCTTCCAAAGAGTACGAATCGTAGTCATAACCTATCATCATGTAAACATAAAAGGCAAGAACATCAGCTAAATTATCGTAATGATTATCTGGTTTAAAAATTATTGCTGTATTTCTTAAATATCTAAATTGTAAATTAGGATCACTGTAGTTAAAAAGTCTTGATTTATAGCTCGAATTGAAAACAGGTCTTGATGAACTAATTTGAATACTTCCTCTAAATTCATCACTAGAAATTTTATCTTGAATATTAATTAAAATATTACATTCTATTCTTTCATGCAATTGGAATTGATCAGTTGTCCACTTTGTATTATTTACAAATTCGAAAACAGAAGATTGTAAAGATTCTATAATTTCTTGATTTGCAGGATTACTTTGAAGTGTAGGAGCAATAACAGAAACTTGACAATTAAGCTCCTGTGCATTAACATTTACAAATGATAAATAAATAAGAAATAATACAATTCGTTTAATCATAATAATTTTTCAATAACGTCTAAAACATCTGCTGCAACATCGTTTTTATGTTTTAACTCAAAACTAATCAATTTATTATCTTTTTGTAGAATAGATATTTGATTAGTGTCTTTAGCAAAACCAGCACCTTTATTTTTCAATGAATTCAATACTATTGCATCAAGTTTTTTTGAAATTAATTTTTTTTCAGCATTTTTAATTTCGTTTTCTGTTTCTAAAGCAAAACCAATAAGCAATTGATGCTGTTTATTATTCCCCAAATACAAAAGAATGTCTTCATTTTTCTCGAGTTGGAGTTCCATTTTAGATGATTTTTTTTTAATCTTCTCTAAAGCTGGATTTTGAACTCTATAATCAGCCACAGCTGCTGCCATAATAACAACATCAGTGGATTCAAAAGCACCTTTCACAGCTTCAAACATTTCTCTCGCTGAAGTAACATTTTCACGATCAACACCAGAAGGCGTCTCCAACACAACTGGACCAGCTATTAAATGAACGGAGGCTCCTCTTTCAGCTGCAACCTTTGCTAATGCAAATCCCATTTTACCGGAAGAATGATTTCCAATAAAACGAACAGGGTCTATAGACTCATGAGTTGGTCCTGCTGTAATTAGAATTCTTTTACCTTTTAATGTAGCTAAATCCAAAAAATAATCTTGTACAGCTTTAACAATTTTCTCAGGTTCAGCTAACCTTCCTTCACCCTCTAATCCACTAGCTAACTCGCCATATTCTGGCTGAATAATCGTCACCTTTCTTTCTGTTAAAATTGACAAATTTTCTTGTGTAGATTCATGCTTAAACATGTCTAAATCCATTGCTGGAGCAACAAAAACAGGACATCTAGCAGATAAATAGGTAGCTAACAAAAAAGAATCTGCATGACCAGAAACCAATTTAGCAATTGAATTTGCAGTAGCAGGGGCAACAATCATCAAGTCTGCCCAAAGACCTAATTCTACATGGTTGTTCCAAACACCTTTTTCAGAATCTTTAACAAAGTCTTTAAAAACGGGATTTTTAGATAGGGTTGAAAGCGTTAAAGGAGTTATAAAATCACAAGCAGCATTTGTCATTACCACCTTAACATTAGCACCCTTTTTAATGAATTCTCTAACGATTAATGCTGATTTATAAGCAGCAATACTTCCAGTTACTGCGAGAAGCACATTCTTCCCATTCAGCATTCTTATTGAAATTAATTTTCTTCTGTTTCTGGTTGTCTCCAGAACAAAGTGTCTAATTCTAACTCTTGAATTGCAATTGCACCTGGTTTAGGTAAACGCTCATAAAATCTTGAGACTTCAATTTGCTCTCGATTTTCAAAAATCTCCTCTAAATTGTCAGTTGTAGAAGCAAATTCATCTAGCTTTTGAGATAGCTCCTCATTCAGCTCAGAATTAATTTGGTTAGATCTTTTAGATAGTACAACAATTGTTTCATAAACATTTCCTAAAGGATTTTCCATATCCCTAAGATTCCTAGTAATAGTTGTTCTTTCTGCAGTGTTATCTCTATATGCCATTCTAATTTAAATTATTCTGTTTTTCAATTTCTCTTAAAGAAGAATTATAATAAGACTCTGCAGTCTTTAAATAATCACTTTTTTCAAAAGAGTCCACAAAGGTAAGATAAGAATCGATAGTTGCTTCAAATCTTTCTGTTTTTTTCTTGTCAATGCTATTGGAAGCAAACATATAATTCGCCTTAACAATCATAAAAAGTATTTTTTCTCTATATTTTGTATCTGGAAATTGCTCTAAAGTTGAATTAAAAGCTATGACTGCAGAACGGTATTTTTCCATTTTAAAATACAAATTAGATTTTTCAAAACTTTTAAGCTCTAATTTAGCTCTTAGAGCTTTAATCAAAACATTACAACTATCAACCAGAGGACTTTGAGGATATCTATTCATAAATAACTGAAACTCATCTATCGATTTATAGGTGTCTGACTGATCTAAATAAAAATCTGGAGAATTTTTCATGTAACAAATCGCACTGTTAAAGGAACATTCTTCTGCTCGATCACTATTGGGAAAATTCTTAGAAAACCTTTTAAAATAATAACCTGCTAAATAATAATCATTCAAACAAAATTGTGTCTTGGCATAGTAATAATACACATCTTCACCTTTGTCTGTCATTTTAAAATAAGACATTAACTCCTCGAATAAAGGAAGTGATTTGAAACAATCGCCATTATTATAACAATCTACAGCTGTTTCATATTTTAAATTGTAATCCGTTCCTTTTACAATTTTACTATAATCAGAACATCCCACTAAAAAAGTGAATACTAAGAAGATAGATAAGAATTTGAAATATTTCATGCGTTTGCAAATATAATTTTTTTAGTAACTAACGCACCATTGAAAATAAAATTGTAAGCTATAAATATTTACAACATGTTAATAAAAAACGACAATAGTATTGTAAGGGATATATAAGTGTTTTAATTTAGCCGATTATTAACCTACTTACAAGACTAAAGACACATAGAAAACAACATCATGAGAGATATTTTTGACAAAATTAAAGCCAACAGAGGACCTCTTGGTCAGCATGCTAAGGAATCACACGGTTATTTCACTTTCCCTAAGCTTGAAGGTGACATTGCACCTAGAATGACCTTTAAAGGCAAGGAAGTTCTTACATGGAGCATCAACAATTACTTAGGGCTTTCAAATCTTCCTGAAGTTAGAAAAGCTGATGCAGATGCTGCTAAACGTTGGGGACTCGGTTATCCAATGGGTGCAAGAATGATGTCAGGGCAAACAAGTGAACACGAAAAATTAGAAGAAGAATTAGCGTCTTTTATGGACAAAGATGCTTGCTATTTATTGAATTTTGGATACCAAGGTTGCATGTCTGCTATTGAAGCTCTTGTTGACAGAAACGATGTAATTGTTTACGACAGTGAATCTCATGCCTGCATGGTTGATGGAGTAAGACTTCACCAAGGTAAACGAAAGGTTTTCATTCACAATGATATGGTTAGTTTTGAAAAGCAAATGGTTACCGCTACTAAACTAGCTGAAGAAACTGGAGGAGGTATTCTGGTAGTTACTGAAGGGGTTTTTGGAATGAGTGGTGATCAAGGAAAACTAAAAGAAATTATAGAATACAGAAAATCTGGACGATTTGAATTTAGACTTTTTGTAGATGATGCTCATGGCTTTGGAACTCTAGGTGAAACGGGACAAGGAGCTGGAGAGCACCAAGGCGTTCAAGATGAGATTGATGTCCTTTTTGGAACATTTGCAAAATCTATGGCAAGTGTTGGTGCTTTTATTTGTAGTAATGATGACATCATTAACTATCTAGCTTACAACATGAGATCTCAAATTTTTGCAAAATCTCTTCCAATGCCATTAGTGGTAGGGGCTCGTAAAAGATTAGAACTTTTAAAAGGAAAAGAACAAAGAGAAAAACTTTGGACCATAACCAATGCTTTGCAAAGCGGATTAAAAAATGCAGGATTTAGCCTAGGAAATACAAACTCATGTGTTACACCTGTAATGCTAACTGGAACTTTAGGTGAAGCAACCAATTTAACATTCGATCTTAGAGAGAATCACAGTTTGTTCTGCTCTATTGTTGTTTATCCTGTAGTTCCTAAAGGAATGATACTATTAAGACTAATACCTACAGCAGCACACTCTCTTGATGATGTAGACTACACGATTAAAATATTCAAAGCAATAAAATCTAAATTAGATATTGGCGAATACCATTCAGAAAAAGTCTTAGACACTAATAACTAGTTAACAGATAAATATTCATGTGGAAAATTATTAATTTAATTCAATGGGTATTTATCTTTTTAGCCATTATTTTCTCTGGAATTTTAGCAATACTTGCTTTAATTATTTCTAAAAACCTTTCATTTTGGATAGCAAAAAACATTTGGTCAAGACTACTCTGTGCAATTGTTTTTTCCCCAGTTTATTTGCATAATAAAGATAGAATATCAAAACTTGAAAAACCTGTGATTTATTGTGCAAATCACCAATCAATGTATGACATTCCAGCAATGTTTATTTCTATGGACAAACCCATTCATTTTATCGCTAAAAAAGAGTTGAAAAAAATTCCTTTCATTGGTTGGTATGTAAGTTCTGCAGGAATGATTTTTATTGATCGTTCAAATACAGAAAAAGCCATGTCTAGTATGCAAAAAGCTGGAGAACTAATTTTAAGCGGTAGAAATGTCGTTACTTTTCCTGAAGGAACACGTTCTAAAAATGGAGAATTAAATCTATTCAAAAGAGGAAGCTTTATCATTGCTAAGAACAGTAACATAACGATTGTACCTGTAGCAATAAAAGGTACCTTAGAAGTAAACCCACCAAGTAGTTTCAAGTTAAGATCTCATAAAATAAATGTAAATATTGGTCACCCTATAAATCCGATTGATTATCCTGATTTTTCAGCAGAGCAACTTGCCCAATTAACCCAAGACAGTGTTGCTAATCTTTTAAATGAAATTTAAAATTCATTAGATCACTAGACAACACCTACAAAAAAATTGTGTTTTTATTATATAGATAATATCTTTTTTAAGATAACAACGTATAAAATATTATGTCACGATTTGAAAAAATAGCTTTTATTCAAAGTTTTTGGAATATGTTTAGCATTAATGACAACTTAAATCAATGTTCAGACAACCATTTAGACCAGTTAATTAAATCAATAAACAAACAAATAAGTGGTTATCAATACATTAATGCAATATTACAAGTGAAATTCATGACAATTTTCCCCAATTAGAGATTTTTTAAATTAATAGTATATTTACATATAAAATTCATTACTAATTAAGCAACTAAACACTTAACTTACAAGTCTATTAATTGTATACACAGCCCCAACGATTAACAAATTTTTAATGAAAAAAATAATCTCATTCCTTTTCTCAATTTTTATTTTACTTAATTCTAATGGTCAAGTTTTAATTAACGAGTATTGTGCATCAAATAATTCTAATTATGCAGATAATTACGGAAATTTTGAAGATTGGTTTGAACTTTACAATAATTCTACAAACCCTGTAGATTTAACAGGTTGGTATTTATCAGATAAACCTACAGACATTATAAAGTATCAAATTAGCTCAGGAACAATTCCTGCCGGAGGAAGAATTATGGTTGTATGCTCTGGAAGAGATGAATTTACGGGAGGAATTATACATACATCTTTTAAACTAACCCAAACAAAACCAGAAGAAATTTTAATTTCCGATCCAAATGGTGTTGTTATTGATCAGGTTCAAATCTTACCCTGTCAGCTAAATCACTCAAGAGGAAGAACTAGTGATGGAAGTAACTATTGGTCACTTTTCACAAATTCAACTCCGAATGGCCCAAATTCAAATTCATCTTTAGAATATGCTGCAACTCCAATTTTTGACTTGGATCCCGGGTACCATAGCGGTACCATTTCATTAAACATTACCTGTCCTGATTTTAACACGAATGTTCATTATACAACAGATGGGAGTATTCCAAATGCTACTTCTAATATAGCAAATGGTGCAATCTCTGTTAACACAAATAAAGTGATTAGAGCTATCGCTATTAGTTCTGACCCAAACATTCCAAATAGTTTTATTGAAACAAATACTTATTTTATTAATACTACTCACACGATTGCTATCATCTCTATATGTGGTGATGAAATTACTGACTTTATAAATGATGATCTTTCGAATGCCTTTACAGATAATTTTAATGGTGCAATTGAATATTTTGCAAGTACAGGAGTTTTAATAGACGAAGGAACAGGAGATTACAATAAACACGGAAATGACAGCTGGTCATATGATCAAAGAGGGATAGATTTTATAATGAAAGATCAAGAGGGTTATAACTACGCCATCAAACACCCTATTTTTAGAGGGAAAGATAGAGATAAGTACCAGCGTTTAATAATTAAAGCAGCTGCAAATGACAACATCTCATTTGAAAGTGGCGGAGCACACATAAGAGATGCCTATGTACACTCCTTATCTCAAGTTGGTGGTTTAAGGCTAGATGAACGATCTTATGAACCGTGTATTTTATATGTAGACGGTGAATATTGGGGAGTTTATGAAATTCGTGAAAAAGTAGATGATGATGATTTTCTTTCTAGGTATTATGATCAAGATGAAAAATTTAGTAATAGTCCTGAGTACATTCAATTCCTTAAAACTTGGGGAGGTACTTGGCAACAATTTGGATCTCCAAATGCTCAATCTGATTGGAATTCTCTACTAAATTATATTCAAACAAACGACATGTCAATTCAAGCAAATTTTGACTATGTTGATAGCTTATACAATTGGAAAAGTTTAGTCGATTATTTTTGCTTAAATAGCTACACTGTTTGTATGGATTGGTTAAACTGGAATACTGCATGGTGGAGGGGTTTAAACCCAGACGGAGACAAGAAAAAGTGGAGATATACACTTTGGGATATGGATGCAACATTTGGTCATTACATTAACTACACCGGAATTCCTGACCAATCTGCAAACGCTGACCCTTGTAATCCAGAATCACTTCCAGACCCTGGCGGACAAGGTCATACTGAAATATTGGTCAAACTAATGGACAATCCTACATTTGAACAATTTTACATTTCTAGATACATTGATTTGGGAAACACTGTTTATAGTTGTGATTATATGATAAATCATCTAGACAGTCTTATTGCTTTAATCGAACCTGAAATGCCGGGTCAAGTTGCAAAATGGGGCGGAAGTATGGCTACTTGGAATAACAATGTTCAGAATTTAAAAGATTTTATAAATGCAAGATGTGTAGCCCTTAATACAGGGCTAGTAGATTGTTACAACCTTTTGGGACCTTATGACATTACATTTGAAGTTGCTCCTCCACTTTCAGGAAACATAAAAGTTAATTCGATTTGGATTGACACCTATCCCTTTACTGGAAATTATTTTGGTGGAATAGATATTAATGTGAATTCAAGTCCAAATGCTGGGTATGTTTTTGATTATTGGGAATCATCTCTTTCTGAAACATTTAACCCTGCAGTTGACTCTTCGTTTGCAAACTTTCAAGCTTCAGGAGCTCAAACTATAACTGGACATTTTAGATTAGAAGGCTCACCTCCTACTCCTACTTATGATGGCATTAGCATTCCTTCTGCTTTCTCTCCAAACAACGATAACAATAATGATTTACTAGATATTTTTGCAGGGGTTGACGTAGCTAAATTCAATTTATCAATTTATGACAGATGGGGACAATTAATGTTCAACACTCAGTCTACATCTATATTATGGGATGGTAGTTTCAATAATCAACCAGTTAATTCTGGAGTTTACGTTTATAAAGCAAATGTAATTTACAATGATGGTGAAAATGAAGTTAAAAAAGGAACAGTAACCCTTGTAAGATGAAAAAGTTAATTTATTTACTATTAATTTTCACCTGCTTTAATTTTAAAGCACAAGATGTACATTTTGCTCAAAGCACTTTTGTACCTCAACTTATCAACCCTGCATCAATAGGTGTTTTCAATGGTTGGGAAAGAGTAACTATATCGAACAGAAAACAGTGGCTAGGCATTGATAAATCTTATATGACTTCTCAATTTTCATTTGACATGAATCTTTTAAAGAATGACAACGGAAAACAAAAGAGTTATTTAGGATTAGGTTTGTCTTTTTTCAATGATATAGCAGGTGAAGGTCAATTTGGAATTAACCAACTAAATTTTTCCATTTCCGGAATTATTCCAATTGCTGAAAATCAAACTGTTTCGGCAGCAATTCAAATGGGGGCAGTACAAAGAACAGGAAAATTAGGCAATTTAAGTTGGGGTAACCAATTTGACGGAACTTCTTTTGATTCTAACATTAACTCTAATGAATCTTCTTCAAATTCTTCTTTCTTTCATGAAGATTTTGGCGCTGGAGTTTTTTACAGTTATAGCGGTAAAAAAAATAATTTAACTAGAAATGAGCTATCCAATATCTATGCTGGTGTTGCTTATTTTCATGTTTCTCAACCTCAATTAAAATTCTCTAATGGTAATGAAGATAAGCTAGATGCTAAACTTGTAATTCATTCAGGTGCGCAGCTTGATATACCAAATTCTGAATGGGCTTCAGCAGTTTCTTTTGTTTTCATGAATCAAGGACCTCATCAAATGTTATTAATAAATGCCATGATGAAAGCAAGGCTTAGAAATGGAACTAAATACACAGGAATATATACAGAATCATACTTTGGCTTTGGCTTAATTCATCGCCTTAAAGATGCCATTGCGCCTCAAATTATGGTTGAATTTGGAAGTTGTAAAATTGGATTGCTTTACGAACTTTCAGTTTCAGAAATTAGCCAAGCAAATTCTGGTGGATTTGAAATTTCGTTTCAATGGGCAAATACCAGAAATGCACTTTTTAAATCTAGAGGATCCAAAGGATTTATTAAGACAAATAATCTCTAATTTCTACAACAAAACGCCTTTAGTTTATTTTTTTAGTCGATGAAAAAATAAAACATTTACAACTTTATAATCATTCATTTTTTGAAATATTTAGCTTGTATTTTTTACTTTACTTTAAATATTTTAGCTTTATATAGAATTTATCACTCTAAATAATGAAAAAATTTATAGCATTTTTACTTCTTGTTTTTTCAATTTTTAATTCTAATTTATTCTATTCTCAAACATGTACGATAGATTATTCATATACTCAACCTGGAATTTATCCTGACTCTTTGCCAGATGGATTTATCGGAAATCCATATAGTGAAGATGTTACCTTTGTTATGATTTTAGACACAATGGGAGCAACTATTACAAACTTTCAAATTGTCAACATTGCACTCCCTGTTGGATTAGACTGGGAATGTGACAACTCTGCAGGTGGTTGTAATTATGACCCTCAGAGTAACATATATGGCTGTATAAACATCTTTGGAACACCCTTATTAGCTGGAAACTATGATATCGAAGTTAGCATCCTTGTTAATGTTATTGCCTCTGGTCAAACAATAAATAACATTCCAATTTCATTTTCTGTTTTTATGGCTGTGAATCAAAACAACCCTGGCTCTGGTAATTCTGGTTTTTCAATGAACAATTCATCTGGTTGCTTTCCAGTAAGTATTGACTTTACTAATAACAACCCTGGATTAGCTGCTTATTTTTGGGATTTTGATAATGGAAATACTACTACAGCTGAAAACCCATCGACTCAACAATACAATTCTCCTGGAGAATACCATGTTACTTATCAAGCATACAATAGTATTGACACTGTCGATGTTTATACACTAACAAGCTTTACTATTGAAAATGTTACTGAAAGTTGGACAGGTGCTCCTTGGGGATGGGAATTGTTAAATGGAAATATGCCAGACCCCTATTTCATACTTTACGAAGATGGGAACTTAATTTACCAGTCAACATTTGAATATAATAATAACGGCCCCATTACCTGGACAATGAACATTAATCTTGACCCAAACAAAACTTATGAAATTTCTGTAATGGATGCTGATGAATCTGCTGCTCAATCCAATACAGCTGAATTCACTTATGGATCAGATGATTACATAGGATCTCATAACATCAATCTAAATTCTTGTTCAAATTGTTCGGCTGGCAGCTATGCAGATGTTACTTATACTATAGATTATTTACAAATCTTACCATCACCATCGATATTAAGCAATGATACTATTCAGATTTATGATGTTCCCGGACAACCCAACATTGAATTTGACAACAATTTATACGTTTTATCTACAGATTCTACACAGTACGGCTTACAATGGTATGTGAACGACACTATTATTGCAGGACACACTTCCCCGACAGATACAATTGAAAACTCAGGATATTACCACCTAATTGCTTTTAACAATTATGGCTGTGGTACATCATCAGATACTATTTATGCGGTATATTGTGATTCAACTGCAACAAGCCCTGTTATTGATATTAACTCAAATTTAGAATTGTTCACATCAGCACCATTAGGTTGGACTGTTCAATGGAACAATAATGGAACGCCTATTTCTGGAGCTAATTCAGCAACATATTTTCCTCAAAATTCTGGAGACTTTACTGTAAGTATAATAAATTCAGATGGTTGCATTTATACATCGAATCCATATATATATACAGTAGGAATTGAAAATTTCACTCAAAACTTATGGTCGGTATTTCCAAATCCAACAAAAAATGAAATTTTCATTAATTGGAGCTCTAATCTAGAAATTAACGAAATAAATATTTTCGACATATCAGGTAAAAAAATTGTGACTATCAAAGATTTTAATAGTAATTCTTCGAAAATAAATTTACAAGGTTTTAATTCAGGAATTTATATTGTTTCAATTGTGACAAACAAAGGTTTTCTAACGAAAACCATTGCAAAAACATATTAAATTACTAAAGTAATTACCTTTGTGAAAAGGAAATTTAATTATGAAAAAAAGTTTTGTAATACTTATTTGTATTCATCTCATATTAAATTCATATGCACAACAATTCAATTTTAAAAACTTCAATTTAGCTGAAGGACTTCCTCAATCTAGTGTATACGATATATTTCAAGACTCAAAAGGGTTCATTTGGCTTGGAACACAAGGAGGGGTTTCAAGGTTTAACGGAATAGATTTTAACACTTTCAGTCAAAAAAACAATTTAGCAGATAATCATGTTAAAGCTATTTGCGAAGATAATTACAGTAACATTTGGACTGGACATAGATATGATGGTTTTTCTTGTATTTCCAAAAACAAGATATTTAACAATCATCCTAAAGAATTAAACTCCGATATTATTGCTTTAACAAATTGGAAGAATGGCGTGATGGGAATTAGCTCCTCTGATGGTATTTTCAATTTAGAATTAACAAACGACTCAATACACATTAAAAATGTTATCTCTGTTGACACTAACAAACTCACTAGACTTAATGAAATTAAATCCAATAACAAACAACTATATATAGCAACAAGTAATGGACTTATTATTCTAGATGAGAATTTAAAATTCAAATCAAAACTATTGGACCAATCAATAGTTTATGACTTTGACTGGGACACTAATAATGAATTAATTGTTATTTCATCAAAAGGATTAACTTTCTTCAAAGAAAATGAAGTTGTTTCAGAAATCAGCCTTGAAAACACATTTACAGATATTGCAATTTCAAAAACCAATGAAATTTATGTTTCAAATAAAGAAAATGGTGCTCTAATTTTTAAAGAAAATTATATCCAAGCATTAACTACAAAAAATAATTTACTCTCAAACAAGATAAACACCATACTTTTTGACAATGAAAACAATTTATGGATCGGTTCTGAAGGCGATGGTGTTTCGCAAGTTATTACAGCAAAGTTTCAGGCTTACGATAAATTTTATGGGCTTCAGAACAATCAAGTTACAACACTTTTAATGGATCACAACAACCGATTATGGGTTGGTGCAAAAAGTGAATTAGATGTAATATTAATTGATAATAAAAAGAGAAAATCAACTACTGACATAATCCATGTAAGTAAATTATTCAATTTTAAATTAAATAATTTAAGATCTGTTTTTGAAGATAATAAAAATAACATATGGCTTGGCACTAATGATGGAGTCTATATAATTGATGAAAATTTCAATCTAGTTCAGCATTTAACAACTGAGGATGGAATATCTGACAATTATATAATTAGTATTTGTCAAGACATTAATGGATTTATTTGGCTGGCGAGCTATAACAATGGTATTAGCAAAATTGACATATCTCTAAAAGAAATTCAAATTGAATCATTCTTTAAATCTGACGGTCTTTGTAGCAACAAGTTTTGGACAGTATTCTCCTCAAAAAAGGGATTAGTATATTTTGGTTCTGATGATGCTGGGGTTTCAGTTTGGGATGGTGAGGGTTTTCAAACACTAAACCATGAAGATGGACTCCTTAATCTAAGAGCTGGAAGTATTACTGAAGACATTAATGGAAATATTTGGGTAGGTACTATCGGAGGAGGTATTTTTAAATACGATGGTACAAAATTCATACAGTTTGATTCTAAAAACGGATTAAGCTCTAACAACCCTTACCTAATAATTGCAGATAATTTCGGTAAAGTTTGGGTAGGCACAAATTCTGGATTAGATGTTATCAGTGACACAACAGGTTCTAATTCAACTGGAAATAAAAACTTATTCAAACATTATGGAATAAATCAAGGTTTCACTGGAGTTGAAACAAATCAAAATGCAAAATTCAAAGATAAAAATGGTGATTTATGGTTTGGTACAGTTAAGGGAGCAATTAAGTGTAACGCTAAAGAAATAACTTTTGATTCTATTCCGCCTTTAATGCATTTTACAAGTAAAAAATTATTTCTTAAAAACGAAATTGAAAATTCTAAGAAGAAGTTTAAACATACAGAGAATCATCTATCATTTGAATTCATTGGTTTGCATTTTGGAAATCCCCATCAAGTTACATACAGCTATAAATTAAAAAATTTTGATAAAGACTGGTCTCCTTGGAGTAAAAGAAATAGAGCAATCTATTCTTACTTACCTTCAGGAAAATACACTTTATATATTAAAGGGGCCAATGGAGATATGGTTGAATCTGATTTAATCAGTTATGAATTTGAAATCATCCCTCCCTTTTGGGAAAGAGAATGGTTCATAATATTAATTTGCTTTGTAGTTCTCATTTCGTTTTATCTAGTATTAAAATTCAGAAGCATAAAGGCAGAGAAAAATCGTGTTTTATTATTAGAAAAAGTTGAATTACGCACAAGAGAATTAAATAAAGAAAAAATAAAAGTGACCAAACAAAAAGAAATCATAGAACTCAAAAATAACAACATTACAGATAGCATTAATTACGCAAAGAACATTCAACAAGCAGTGCTTCCAAATGTGAAAATTTTAGAATCTTTTTTTTCTGACTTTTTTATTTACAACCAACCAAGAGACATCGTAAGTGGAGACTTTTATTGGTTTAAGAAAAAAGGTGATTACCTAATAATTGCATGTGCCGATTGTACAGGTCATGGAATTCCTGGAGCATTTCTTTCGATGTTAGGAAGTGAGTTAATGAATCAAATTATTTTAGATCCAAAAGTAAACTCTCCGGGCTTGGCTTTAGAACTTTTAGACATTGGAATCTATAATTCAATTCATAGAAGTGGAGATTCTTTTCAGAAAGATGGTATAGATTTATCAATCTGTGCCTTTAACCAAAATGAAAATATATTTACTTTTTCTGGTGCAAGGAGACCCATTATTTTATGGGATGGGGAAGAAATACATACTTTCGAATCCATGCCGTGTTCTGTTGGAGAGATGAATCAAAGAAATGAGACACCAATTGAGCTAGAGATTCCTATTAAGAAAGGAGATAGAATTTACATGTTCTCTGATGGGTATATTGATCAATTTGGAGGGGAAAAAAATAAAAAATTTCTAATTAGAAGATTTAAAGAATTAATTTTAGAATTAGACAAAACTCCATTAAATAAACAAAAGGATATCTTTAAGGAAAAGTTCAATTCTTGGAAAAAAAATGAAGAACAATTAGATGATGTTCTTGTTATTGGTGTTGAAATTTAAAACTTATTCATTGAAATTAATTTTCTCAATTATAGTAATATTATTTTCTTTTACAGCAAAAGCTCAATGCAATGGCTCTGCTAGTTTATGCAACAAAACCTACAATACTGTAGCGTATCTTACAACACACAATTCATTTAATTCAGCAGAAGGTAATTTTAGTTTACCAAATCAGAATTTCAACATTGTGACACAACTTAATAATGGTGTAAGAGCATTAATGCTTGATGTTTACGATAGTGGTGGAACACCTATGGTATATCATGGATCTGCAATTCTCGGGTCTAATCCTTTAATTGATTACTTAAATCAAATTAATCAGTTTTTAGCCACCAACACGAATGAAGTTGTTACTATTATTTTTGAATGCTATACAGATGCAAATTCTATTGAAAGTGTAATTAATCAATCTGGGTTAAACACTTTTCTTTATACACACGACACAACAAGTTCGTGGCCTACTTTACAAAATATGATAAACAACAACACCAGATTAGTAATTTTTTCAGATGTTGATGATGCAACAGCTAATCAACAATGGTATCATTATGTATGGGATTATGCAGTAGAAACACATTATTCAGTAAATAATCAAAATGACTTTAATTGTGACTTTAACAGAGGAGATTCAATAAATGATTTATTTATTTTCAATCATTTTGTAACAACTATACTTGGAACAGGAGATGAAAATGCATCGTCTGTAGCTAATTCAAATCCTTTTTTTATTAATAGAGCGCTTCAATGTCAAATTGAAAAAAACAAATTTCCCAATTTTTTAACTGTAGATTTTTACGATTTAGGGAATACTAACGAAGTTGTTAGTATGTTAAATGGCATTGTTTCTTCAATTAATGAAAATAACATACAAGAATCTAAATACATTAAAGTAATGCCCAATCCAATTGAAACAAATTTCGTGATTGAAGTAACTAATAAAATTAAGAAACCTTACCGCTTAAAGATCATCAATAATTTAGGTAAAGAAATTACATTTATCAAAGACATTAGCAATGATCAAATCATGCTAAACAATTACTATAAAAAAGGTATCTATTTTATATTAATTGAGGATAACAAACGAAATCTTTTTTCTTCAAAATTTATTAGCAACAAATAGTAATAAAATCTTATTTGATTTTGTAATTTACATACATGCAAAAACATGTATTGTCCAAATCAACCTTTATAAGAGGTTTAAAATGTTCAAAATCACTCTACTTAAACAAACACAATAGAGACCTTAAAGATGAACTTTCTGAAATGCAGAAAGCAATTTTCAATCAAGGTGATATGGTCGGTGAATTAGCTCAGCAGCTATTCCCCAATGGAATAGATTGTACTACTAAAACATTTTATAATTTTGAAGATGCAATAAAAAAAACTCAATTGTGTATTCACGGAGGTAAAAAAGTAATTTACGAAGCTGCATTTCAATTTAATGGTGTATTAGCAATTTTAGACATTTTAGTTAAAAATGAAAATGGTTGGAAAGCTTATGAAGTTAAAAGCTCAACAAGTATTTCTAAAACTCACATTAATGATGCGGCAATTCAATCTTATGTTATTGAAAATTCGGGTCTAAAATTAGAAGATGTTTTTATTGTTCACATTAATAATAAATATGTTAAAAAAAATGAGCTCGATTTAGAAAAACTCTTTACAGTTACTTCAGTAAAAGATGAAATTTCAAAAATAGAGATGGATATTTCTAAAGAGATTGAAAATCAAAAAAAAATATTAAATCAAAAAGACATTCCTCCAAAAGATATAGGTCCCCATTGTACATCACCATACAACTGTGATTTCATTGGCAATTGCTGGGAAAACATTCCTAAATATTCAGTTTTTGATATTTCTAACCTTAGTCAAGAAAAGAAATTTGATCTTTTTAAAAAGGGAATTCTAAAAATAGATGATATCCCAACAGATTATCCACTTAGTAAGAATCAAAAAATTCAAGTTTCATGTGAGCAATCAAACGAAAAAATAATTAATGAAATTAAAATATCAAATTTCATTTCAGAACTTCAACTCCCTTTATATTATCTAGATTTTGAAACATTTAGTTCTGCTGTGCCAATTTTCAACAACTCAAAACCTTATGAACACATGGTTTTTCAATTTTCTTTACACATTCAAAAAGAAAGGAATGGTAAAACCACTCATTATGAACATTTGGCAGTTGCAGATGGCTCTGATCCTAGATTAAATTTTATTAAAAATTTAATTAAATCCTGTAGAGGATCAGGGGATATTATTGTTTATAACAAAAGTTTTGAAAGCAGCAAAATAAAACAGTTAGCAGAAGCATTTCCTGAGTATGAAATCGAATTAAAACAACTTATTTCTAGGATTAAAGACTTAATGGTTCCATTCCAAAAAAAATGGTACTATAAAAAAGAAATGAAAGGCTCTTACTCAATTAAAAACGTTCTACCTGCTATGATAAACAATTTATCTTATGAAAGTTTAACAATTAAGGAGGGCGGTATGGCTAGTCACACCTTTTCTCAAATGATGAGCGGAACTTTTAAAGGCAACAATCAAAACGCGAGAAAAGATTTACTAGAATACTGCAAATTAGATACCTTGGCTATGGTTGAAATACTAAATAAATTAACCCTAGAAGTTAAATGTATTTAATATTTCCATAAATTATAGGAAATTATTATTTCCAATAACTTTTAAGAACAAATTGTAACACTTAAACAACAAACTTGCTGATTACTTTCAAACAAATAGAGTATTTTAATTGAGATAATCACCTTAAGAATTAAAACAACATTTGAAAAGCTATCTTAATAAAATATTTAAAATTAAAGATTATTTCAGAAGAGATACTCTAAGTATTTATTACAATGGATTACTAAATGATCATTTTTCAGAATTTATTGTATCTCTTGCTAAACATGAATCAAGTCAGGCAGTAAAGAAAAAATTATCTTTTTTAATGGTTGAAGTTTTTCAAAACATTGTCCGATACTCAGATGAGAAAGTGAAAAATGACTGTTTTGGGGTAAGAAACTTAGAAGATAGCATCCATATTTTCTCATCAAATAAGATTGGATTAACAGCATATGAATTTTTGAGTACTAGGCTCTCCGAATTGAATTCTCTTGATGAGAATCAATTAAAAGAATTATATAGAGACATATTAAAAAATGGTGCTTTTACAGAAAAGGGTGGCGGTGGACTTGGCTTAATAGAAATGGCTAGAAAATCAAAAAACCCAATACAAAAAGATTTCCAAAAATTAAGTTCGGATTCGTATCAATTCAGCTATCAAATTGATTTAGCCAAATTAAAAGGTGAAACTTTACAGCTAATTGAAAAAAATAAAATTGAAGAAAATATTGAAATTTACTCTATGCTTAGAAAAAATGATGTTATGTTTTTTTATAATGGCAATTTTTCTAAAGAAAACATTAAAGCTTTGTTGGCTATTTTAAAAGCTAATATTCCAAAATATTCAAGGAAAAAAAATGTTAATTATTTTAGAATGTTTCATACTGGAGTTGAACTGATTCAGAATATTTCTCGGCATGGGAAAAAAGTAAATAACGTTCTGCATGGGTCGTTTTGTATTTTTAAAAACAAAGATGGCTTTTACATGAGTACAGGTAATTTTCTGAAAAGTGGAGATTATGCTGAAATGGAAGAATTCATTTCTAAGATAAATGCTTATTCTGTTGGAGAACTAACAACTCAGTACCTTAAAGCCTTAAAAGAAAATTCCTTTATTGAGAACAACAGTGCAGGAGTTGGATTAATAGATATTAGAAGGTATAATCATTCAAAAATAGATTTTGAAATTCATAACATTGACAATGGAATTTACTTAAATATGGGTATTTTTATACCTAAATACATTTAATAAAATATGGAACACTTTGGCCAAACTTTAATAAATCTAGATACTCAAAATAATGTGTTATCCATTTCTGGTATTTCTATGATGGAAGATGCAATAGATTTTTATAAAGATGTTAAAGATCAGATCGACAATTATTTTAAAACAAAGCATCAACTATTAACATTAGTTTTTGAGCTTTCATATTTCAATTCATCTTCCGCAAAACAATTCATTCAGCTTTTATCAAAACTAGAAGGAGGAAAAGGCAAAGCAATTTGGAAGTATCCAAAAGATCATATTATCATGTATGATAGAGGAAGAGAATTAGAAATCTTAGTTGATGTTCCTTTTGAGTTTAAAGGAATTTAAACTTTAAATCCTATAATAAGTAAATCATCAATTTGTGGCAGCTCCCCTTTCCATAAATTAAATTTTTCGCTTAAAAATTGATTCTTATTTTCTTTGAATGAACTACACTCTTTAATGATTTCTTCAAATTTCTTAAGACCTAAAGATCTCATTTTCTTTTCTCCAAGCTGATCGTAATAACCATCTGTATACATATATAACCAATCATTAGGTTCTAAATCAATAGAATAGCTCTTAAAATCTCTTTTCAACTCTCTACTAATTTTAGTATAGGAACCACCAACAGAAAAAAGATCTGCATCATATTTCTCAATTTTATCTGCTCTTATTATTGTTATTCCGTTTCTGGCTCCACTAAATGAAACTTTCCTGTTTTGCTTGTCAATTACACATAATGAAATATCCATACCATCTTGAATTTCACCACCACTTTCTTGATCCAATACTCTAACAATTTCTGAATTTAAATCTTTTAATATTTTAGAAGTCTCTAGATTATGTGATTGAACAATCTTATCTAACAACAAACTCCCCATCATACTCATAAACCCTCCAGGCACTCCATGACCTGTACAATCAACTGATGCAATAACACTTATATTCCCAAAGCACCTAAACCAATAGAAATCACCTCCAACAATGTCTTTTGGTTGGTAGAAAACCATGAAATCTTCAAAATAATCATCCATTAAACTTTCATCTGGAAGAATGGAGTTCTGTATTCTTCTCGCATAATTTATACTTTTCTTAATTTCCTTATTTTGAGATTCAACTTTTACTTTTTCAGCATTTAACTGAGATGTTCTTTGCTTTACTTTTTTCTCAAGAATCATTTGATTCAACTTTAACCTTCTTTCTCTAATTGAAATAAAACCAAAAATTAATAACAACCCAGCGGATACTTCAATTAAATAAAACCAGTACTCATCCCACCAAGGTTTTGCAATTTGAAAAGAGTAAGAAACGATTTCACTTTCAGTTTTATCAATATTCTCAGCTTTAACTTTGAAGGTGTAGCTACCTGGTGACAAATTAGAATAAGTACTAAAACGTTGTTTTGTTTTAGGATTCCATTTTACATCTATTGGCTCTATTTTAAAAGAATACCTTATGTTTTTTGGACTTACACTAGTAATTGCTTTATAATCAAATGTTAAATGATTTTGATTATAAAAAAACACGGGCTTATCAAAACCTAAAATATTTTGAGTAGAACCATTTTTTAAATCCCATGAAGGAACATTTAAATAATTTAAACGAATATCATTAATAAATATATTTGGCTTAATAGTATCGATAACGTCAAGATTAATTCTAAGCTTAGAAACAGAATTAGTTCCAAACCATAAATCTCCATTGTGATCCTTAAAACTTGCATTGGTATTGCATTCCACCCCTTTAAAGCCTTCGTCTGGTCCATAATGCTTGTTTACAATGTTATAATCATTAAATGACTCTTTAGTGACCCTGTCAACTCCTAGAGTTGTTCCAAGATATAGATTACCAGCATCATCTATTTCCATTGCATAAACAACAGAAGAAGCTAATCCATTTTTTATATCATAATGTTTTACTTGTTTAATTAATTGGTCATCATTTAGAAATAACTTATATAATCCAAAATCTGTGGCAACTAAAATATTACCAAAATGATCCTCTTTTATTGAATAAGTAGATTTTTTCAACTCTTTATAATCATCAAATATCTCAATTGAATCACCTGATATTCTTGTTAATCCACTAGCTGAACCAATCCAAATATTACCATAAGAATCTTTAAAAAAACATTGAATTAAATCTCCACGGAGCCCTTTCTTTTTACTTAAATATTTTATGCAATTTAGATTCTTATCTAAGACAACAATACCATCTGTAAACGAGCCTATCCATAAAAATCCATTGTTGTCTAAACATAATGTTCTAGGATCATTAATCACACTCAATATATTTTTAACAGTTTCAGGATCAAAACCAAGATTGGTTAACTCATTTTCTTTAATATTTAGTTGTCTAAAAGAATCGTTTTCATAAATAATGATAGCTGACATAGGAGTACAAATCCAAATTCTTTCTTTTACATCTTCAAGAATAGAAGAAACAGAATTGAACTTAATTTTGCAATTGGCAAAATCATACTTGGGTAGATATCTTTTAAAATATAATTCATTCTTTAATTTAACTTGTAATCCCTTTGTACTTCCGACCCACAACTTCTCAGCATTATCTACAAACATAGAGTTTACATGCCCTAATTCAAATCGATTAAATTCATCATAAGATATAAATGGTTTTTCTCTAAACTTAGCTAACCCAAAACCAGAAAAAGAAATCCAAATTGAACCTTCTCTGTCTATTAACAAATCATTGATTTTAGTAGATGACAGCCCTTGAGATTTATCAAATATTTGAATTTCAGAATCCTTATATAGGTAAACAAACTCTTTAAATTCTGAAAAAACAAGACTATTGTTATGGCTTGATAAATTTGAAATATTTTTATTTTCAAAATTTGAAAAAGTAGAATCATAAAAAAAACTGTCGTTTTTGTGAAAAATCAACCCCTTATTAGAACCAATAATTAAATTGTCTTTAAAAATTGAAAAACAATTTACAATATTAGTTCGCAAATCTTTTGACTCATTAAACACTTGAAAAACACCATCTTTAAAAGCAACAAGTCCTTTATTTGTACCAATAAATAATACATTTTCATGTTCAATAAGACAATTAACAATGTATTCACCTTCTAATGGCAAGATCAGTTCATTCATCTCCTTTTGATTCCAAATGTGTAATTTAGACTTGAATCTGCCTGTTGCTATAACAAGAGAACTATCTGAAAGAAAATACAATTTATTTATGTGTGTATATTTTTTCAAAGACTCCAATAATTTCGAAGGAAGAGCAACAACCTTATTATTGTTAATAAGATTTAATCCTCTTCGTGTGCCTACCCATAAATCTTCATTAGCTCCTTCTACAACACATTCAATTTCATGGCTCAACAAACCATCTTCCCTGTAAAATCTCTTAAAAACATCACCATCAAAACTATTCAATCCATCTTCAGTCGAAAACCACAACACGCCCTTAGAGTCCTGCATAACATCTGTAACTACTGATTGGCTTAATCCATCAGGACTAGTTCTAAAAAATTCAAAATTTGTATGTTGTGAATAAACAACAACATTGATTAAATAGAACAAGAAAACAATATTTAATCTATAATTCATCAAACGATTTTCTTTAAGAATTATACAATATAAATAAAATAAGACTTGTCATTAATAATTAAATAGCAAAATACACTTCACACTCTTACGTTAATAATAAATAAAAGAATCAAATCTTTCAATTAGGGGTAATACTAATTTTATAGAAAAACTCATTCATTTCAATGAATAAAACATTGTTAAACATCATTTTTAAAAGCTTATTAGTAAGCACATTTATGTTTTCATCAACTATTATTCAAGCAAGTGATGAAAAAAATGATTGGGTCGACAGTGTTTTTAACTCCCTATCTCTTAATGAAAAAATAGGTCAGCTTTTTATGGTTGCTGCTTATTCTAACAAGGATTTATCTCACGAAAAAGAAATATCCAGATTGATAGAGGAATTCCACATAGGCGGAATAATATTTTACCAAGGAAGTCCATACAAACAAGCACATTTAACTAATAAGTTTCAATCCGTTTCTAAAATACCACTATTAATTTCAATAGATGCTGAATGGGGACTATCCATGCGACTAGATAGTACAATAGCTTTCCCTAAACAAATGACATTAGGAGCAATTCAAAGCAACAATCTCATATATCAAATGGGACAAGAAATTGGAAAACAATGCAAAAGATTAGGTGTTAATATGAATATGGCACCAGTAGTTGACATTAATAACAACCCAAATAATCCTGTAATAAACTCTAGGTCTTTTGGAGAAAACCCAAATAAAGTTGCTAAAAAATCGCTCATGTACATGAAAGGGCTACAAAATCAAAATATTTTAGCCAATGCCAAACATTTCCCAGGTCATGGAGATACAGACAGCGATTCACATAAAACACTTCCCATTATATATCATAATAAAAAAAGATTAGACTCTGTTGAATTACATCCTTTTAAACTATTAATTGATAGTGGGTTAAAAGCCATGATGGTTGCTCATTTGTATGTACCAACACTAGATAATACACCTAATAAGGCATCAACTCTTTCCAAAAAAGTAGTAACTGACTTGCTCCAAAAAGAATTAAACTTTAAAGGTTTAATATTTACAGATGGGTTAAACATGAGAGGCGTTAGTGCATTCTACGAAAAAGGAAAACTCGATGTTCAAGCTCTTAAAGCGGGAAATGACATTTTACTAATTCCAGAAGACATACCTGCAGCAGTGGCTGAAATAAAAAAAGCAATCGAAAGCTCAGAACTAACAATTAATGAAATTGACCAAAAAGTTAAAAAAATACTAAGCGCTAAAAAGTGGTTAAAATTATATTCACATAAAAAAGTAAATAAAGAAAACTTAGTTCCTGATTTGAATACCTACAATGCCTCTTATTTAAATCATGAGCTATACAAAAACGCATTAACAGTTATAAAAAACAACAATGTTATTCCAATAACTAGACTTGACACCCTAAATATAGCTACTGTAAATATTGGAGAATCTAATTCAAAAGAATTTAAAAACTCTATAAATAAATACTGTAGGTCTTACGAATATAATATTCAAAAAAGAGCTACTGACGAGCAATTAAGCTCTTTAATTATGAATTTGAAGAATCATAATTTAATAATTCTTAATGTCTACCAAATGAATCAAAATTCATATCAAAATTTTGGTTTATCAAAAATAGTAGACCAGCTATGTGAAGATATAGTTGATCATAGCAAAATTATTTTAAATATTTTTGGATCTCCTTACGCACTTTCAAAATTTAAATCTATATCTAAAGTAGATGGAGTTTTAATTGCTTATGAAGATGAAAAAACACCAAACGAGTTAACAGGACAATTATTATTTGGAGGAATAAGTGCTAAAGGAAAATTACCAGTTTCTATTAATGAAAATTTCAAGGAAGGTTTTGGGCTTTCTACTTCTAAAAATAGATTGTCTTATGTATATCCAGAGTCTATAGGAATAGATTCAAAAAATCTTCTTAAAATTGACAGTATTATTGAAGAAGCTTTCAAAGAAAAAGTGTTTCCTGGTTGCCAAATTTATGCAGCTAAAGACGGTCAAGTATTCTTTCATAAATCATATGGGAAACATACTTATGACCAAAAATCAAAACCTGTTGACAATTCAGATATTTATGATTTAGCATCTATTACTAAAATAGCAAGTTCAGCTGCAGCGCTTATGGATCTTCATCAAAAAGATAAAATCTCATTAGATTCATCTCTAGGAGATTATCTTCCACAGCTTGTAGATTCTACTGCCTACGGTAAAATCATTCTTAAAGAAATGCTTACTCATCAAGCAAAATTAACACCTTGGATACCATTTTACATTAAAACTTTATATAAAGGAAAACCTAAGTATGAAATATACAGCATTAAAAAGTCTTCCTATTTTAACAAACGTGTAGCTAATAATTTATTCATAAATGAAAACTATCGAGATACTATATTCAAACGAATACTTAACACTGATTTATTAAAAGTAAAGAAATATAAATATAGCGATGTAGGGTATTATTTTGTTAACGAAATGATAAGAGATATTACCAAAGTGTCTCAAGATGAATATGTAGACAAAACCTATTATTCAAGATTAGGTTTGAAAAACATAGGCTATAACCCAAGAAATAAATGGTCCTTAGATCGAATTATTCCAACTGAGGATGATCAAACATTTAGAAAACAGCTCATTCATGGAGATGTTCATGATCAGGGAGCTGCGATGATGGGTGGGGTTGCAGGGCATGCTGGACTTTTCTCTAACTCTAATGATTTAGGGGTAATGATGCAACTATTTATGCAAAATGGGATTTATGGTGGCGACACACTTATCGACAAAAAAACAGTTGAACTATTTACCAGCTCGCCATATTATCTAAGCAATAAAAATAGAAGGGGCATTGCTTTTGACAAACCTGTAAGAGGGAGTGCAGGAGGTCCTACATGTTTTAATTGTGCTTCTTACAGTAGCTTCGGACATTCTGGGTTTACAGGAACTTTAACCTGGGCCGATCCAGAAAATGGTTTTGTCTATGTTTTTCTTTCCAACAGAGTATATCCAGATGCAGAAAACAAAAAATTAATAACAATGAATATTAGAACTCGAATTCAAAGAGTTTTCATAGATGCCATAGAAAAAGCAGAAAAGAAATAATTATAAATAAAGTACAGCGCTAGGCCCTTCATTAAAAATTAAATCATACATACTTAGGTTTGGTATGAAGCCATATTTATCTTCAAATACTTGATAATATTTTTTATCCTTAAACATGGAGGTAGGCTTCAGTTTTGGGTGAATTAAATCTCTATTATCAACATAACCTTCCAAAGAATTTTGATGCGATTCTGAAAAAGACAATTGAATGTTAAAATCAAGAATTTGAACAATTAAATCAAAAATACTTGTGTTAAAATCTAATAAATATTTCGGCTTTTCTTTTTCATATAATGGGGCAAAGTAATGTTCGTAATATTCAAAATATGGTGTAGATCTATAGCAGCTCTCTAAAGATTTCCAATGTACTTTACGCCAATTAAAGCTGTACTCAATTTGAACATCTTTAACTGGCGTTCTACCTGTTTTTCTTTGAATTGGAACAGTTAAATTAAGTAAGCCATTTGCTCCATATATTTGACACCTGTTTTTAAATGATTGTTTATGAAAAAACTCATGTGAATCGATTAAAATTTTGGATGAATTTTTAATACAAGAGAAATAATCTAAATTACCCGCATAAGATGTTCCCAATAGAAAATTCATTACTTAACAAATGAAAATACTCTATTCCAACGAATACCAGTTTCAGCATGCTTGGAGAACCAAACAAATGAAGCCGTACCTACTACATGATCTTCAGGAACAAACCCCCAATATCTAGAGTCAGCAGATCCATGTCTATTATCTCCTGTTAGCCAATAATAATTTTGTTTAAAAGTATATTCAGTAACAACTTTGCCGTTAATTTTTATTGAACCATCAGTTAGTTCCTCAACATCATTGTTCTCATAAACATCAATTGTTCTTTTGTAAATAATCCAATTATTCTCATCTAAGGTAATTGTACTTCCTGCTTTTGGAATATATAAAGGACCGAAATTATCTCTAGACCAATCAAAGCTAGGATGATTAGGAAAGACCGGACAATATTGCCCCATAGAAGCGTAATCAATCCCTTTTGGGTCGATTTCCATAACTACGCTATCACAACCAGGTTCAGCTGATAATTTAGCAGCTGTAGATGGACTGCAAGTTAAAATCTCATGATTTACTTTAACTATTCTTTTCACTTCGTTGATAGATATACTGTCTTTAGATCTATCTAATGAATCATTAATAATTACAGTAGTATCCAAAAAGGATCGTTGAAAATCTCGGGGATTCCTCCATTCAGCAGAACCGTTTTGAAAGGTCATAGGATGACGTTGATCACTGTAAACTTCGTAAGACTCCAACAAGTCATAATATGAAGGTAGACCAGATTTTTGGTTGAAATAAAAATTATATGTAAATAAAGCTTCGGTAGGCAATTCTTCTGCCTGACCATTAATATGAATAATATTGTTTATTATTTCTAAAGTGTCTCCCCCAACAGCAACACACCTTTTAATGTAATTTTCTTTTTTATCTATGGGTAACGTTGTTAAACCATCTGTTTTTTCAATTCTACCTGCTGGTGACTGATTAATTGGACCACCTTTAATAAAATTATTTCTTGTTTGATACATGTATGTATCAATAAAGTTCTGATATTTTTCATTTGATAAATTAACTCTATTATTGGCAATTGCATTTTGATCAATGGCACAATTAATAAATGCTTCATTTCGTAAAATAGAATAATAATCGTGAGCAATAACTGCATCATGAACGATTACAGAATCTCCAACAGGCCAATTAAAAACCATTATTTCATTTCTATTAATCTCACCATACCCAGGCAATCTATTGTAATCAATTTTAAACCACTCAACAAAAGATGGAATAAATGTCCCAGGTATTCTATTGTGTACAAAAGGTATTGAAATTGGAGTTTGAGGAAGTTTTGCTCCATATTTCATTTTGTTAACAAACAAGTAATCTCCAACTCGCATTGTTTTTTCCATAGACCCCGTTGGAATGGTAAATGCTTCAAAAAAGAAAGTCCGTATTATAGAAGCCGCAACAATGGCAAAACCCAAAGCATTAGTCCACTCATAAGCAATTGTTTTTTTATTGGGTTTATTCTTAGACCCAAAAACTCTAAAAACAATAAATAATGCATGTCCAACAAATGGAGCGATAAAAAACAAGGTTAAATGATCGTGAATTTTTCTTTTCTCTCTATCTTCTTTCTTAGTCCAATCTGTTGGTTTAACAAGTATATTTTTATTATCAAAAGCTAAAAAAGGAATATAGTACCAAGGTAAAAGCACACAAAGAACAGTGTCTTTAGGAGAATATTTACCAAACAACCTAGAAGTTTCAACGTTACAACCAATAGTAACTACTAAGTTCACAAAAGGAATAAAAAAGAAAAACACCCACCACCAAGGCTTATTAATTATTTTAAGCCAAATGTAAATGTTATATACGGGAATAAATCCTTCCCATTTCTTTCTTCCTGCTTTTTCAAATATTTTCCATAATGATGCAAAATATATTCCGATCATTAAGTAAAGTAAAATTTGTGGTATCATAGTCTTTTTTATTGAATTCCTAAAACTTCTTTCATTGTGAAAACACCTTTTTTATTTGCAATAAACTCGGCTGCTAACACTGCTCCTAAAGCAAAACCTTTTCTGTTTTTTGCATTGTGAGTGATTGATATTTCATCAATATCATTTTCATAAACAACAGTATGCTTACCTGGAATATTTGGCGCTCGATTTGCTTTTATAGAAACCAAGTTATTATTAATCAAATTATCAGCTAATTTCCAATCTTCATACGAATCATGATTATTTATAATTTGTTCAGCTAACGTAATTGCTGTTCCACTTGGTTTGTCTAACTTTTGCAAATGATGAGTTTCAGTAATTGATGAGTTATAATTTTTGTTCAAATTAATTAACGCAGCTAGTTTCTTATTTATTTCAAAAAAAATGTTAACTCCTAAGGAAAAATTAGTTGAAGCTAGCAAGGTACCATTAAGATTCTTGCAATGTTCAATAATTTCATCATAGGAAGAATACCAACCGGTAGTTCCAACAACAACAGGAACATTAGCTTTAAAACAATTTAAAATATTTTTCTTTGAAGATTCGGGCTGTGTAAATTCAATCGCCATATCAGAACCCAAAATACTTTCGGCAGACCAATTACCTTCATCGATAACAACATGAATTTCATGCCCTCTTTCAAGAGCAATCTTTTGGATCTGTTGTCCCATTTTACCGTTTCCAATAATTGAAATTTTCATGTAATAGTATCTTCAAGCAAATGTAAAAGAAAAGTTCTACTATATATATAACAGAGTAGATGATTTTTTTTTTAAACAAGAAGACTTTTTAATTCAACCTGTCAATTAAAATTTATAATTTAACGTAATAATGTAGAACCTTCATTTATATTTAAAATGTTTCTCTCAAATAAAAAAATTTCTTTTAAGCTAATAACACTTATTTCTATTCTTATAGGGTTTCTTAATGTTTCAGCACAATTTCAAATTAATGGATCTGCATCACAAATTGATTGTAAATGCTATCAATTAACTTCTAATATTAGCAACCAAGCGGGTTCGGTATGGAATTCCTTTCAAATAGATCTTACTCAACCTTTTGATTTTAGTTTTGATGTCTTCCTTGGCTGTAACAACACAAGTCAATGGGTTGGAGCTGATGGAATTGTTTTTGGTCTTCAACCCATAAGCACAAACATTGGCAGTGCAGGTGGAGCAATGGGATTTGGTGGAGTTTCACCATCAATAGGTGTATTTATAGACACTTGGCAAAACCCATCACACAACGACCCCTTAAATGATCACATTTCAATAAACATGAATGGAGATCAAACTCACAACTCTCCAAATAACTTAGCAGGACCGTATGATTTAGGGGAAATTGAAGATTGTGCATTTCATACTCTTAGAGCCGTATGGACTCCATCTATAGACACTTACACTATCTTCTTTGATGGTAATCTTGTTTTAATTCATGTGGCTGATATTGTTAATACTATTTTTAATGGAAACCCATTAGTCTATTGGGGATTTACAGGATCAACCGGAACACAGTTTAATGACCAAAGATTTTGTATTGATATTCCAGACATTACAATTAACACATCTTCTGTTTCAATAGTTGATGAACATTGCAATCAACAAGATGGTTCCATTTCTGGAATCACATATACAGGTGGATTAAGCCCATTTTCTGTGTCATGGAACGCTGCAACTTCTAGCTCACTAGATACATCAAATCTAAGTACTGGAACATACAACCTATCGGTTACCGATGCTCTTGGATGTGTAGAAACAGCAGGACCATTCATTCTATCAAACATTCCTGCTCCAGATATTGATACATCTTCTATTGTTTTAGATGAAGAATCTTGTGACCAACAAGATGGCTCAATTAACGGGATTTCTGTTTCTGGAGGAGTTAGCCCTTACGATTATTATTGGAATAGTAATTTATCTTCCCTAGATATTTCAAATCTATCAAATGGTGTTTATGAACTTTTAGTGGTAGATCAATTTGGATGTCAAGATTCTATTGCGATCACTGTAGATTCAATTGGAGGGCCAGAAATTGACAACTCTCAATTATTTACTTACGATGAAGATTGTGGACAAGCAAATGGATTCATAAATGGTTTAACTGTTAATAATGGAACCGCCCCATATTATTATCAAATTAATGACAGTATTGTAATTAATTTAGATACATCTCAATTAGCTCAAGGCAACTATCAATATATTGTAACTGATGATAATGGCTGTTTAGATTCTTTAACAATTACAATTATTGACGGCAACTATCAAGTAACGGATTTTAGCTACTCTCCTACCGATATCTTTGCTGGTAGTGATGTTTTATTTGAAGATCTTTCTTTTGACACTACTATCTCTTGGACTTGGGATTACGGCAATGGATTTTCTGACACTGTTCAAAATCCTATTTATTCATTTGATATCCCTGGTGAATATACAATTTGTCTTACTTCATCTAATTCATTCAATTGTATTGACACTTATTGTCTAGACATTACGGTAAATTCTTTAGATGTTACAATTCCAAACATATTTACTCCCAACAATGACATGATAAATGATGTATTTGCTATAGAAGGTATTAATAGCCAGTTCAGTTTAGTTATCTTAAATAGATGGGGAGAAAAGATATTTAGTCAACAACCCTACTTAAATAATTGGGACGGTAGAACAAGTAGTGGACTAGAAGTTCCAAATGGGACTTACTTTTATATTCTCTCTAATTTCGTAGAAAACGAAAACATTTCTGGTAGTTTTCAACTTACTAGATAGCAGCTATTTTAATTGTATTGGATTTTGATTTAACATAACCTTTAGATTGTCATATATGTATGGAAATTTTGCTTTAAGCTCTGCTGGTGTTTCAAAAAAATGTTCAATTAAAACAGCTATAAATTCATATTTATTTTTGAAAGCATAATCTCTAAAATATTTTGCTTCTAGTAGCTGATTTTTCAAATTTTCATCTTTTAAATACAAAAGAATTTGATTGAAATTTTCAATAAAACGAATAGCATCCTTAGAATTTGATTTTAAAAAAGAAAAATATAGCGCATGAGTAAACTCATGTAACCCTAAATTTAGATTATCTGATTCATATTTTATTCCATGCTTAAAATCTTTCCATGAAAACACGATAAGCTTAAAACTAGGATTATATTCACCTTTATGTTTATTCTTAGTTATTTTAGAAAAATAAGTACTTGGGTATATAATTACCCTTTTAAGCAAGGGGTAATTCCAATCATACAAACCAAAAGTTAAGGAAACAGCCACACCTGCTACAGTGAGCTTAATTTCATTATTTAGAAGCATTTTTCTTGAAGAAAAGTTAACTTCCTTAAGAAAAAGCATGACTCTAGATTCAAACCTCTCTTTTTCAGAAGAATCAAGCCTTGAATAAAAATTACAATTATTGGAAAGAATTTGTCTTTTCTTGTTATCTATCTTTGGAGGGAAAAAAGAGTCTTTTAACCAAACAAAAAGATTATATGCCACAATAAATGGAGCAGATACAATAAACAAAAGAAAAAACAATAATACTATTATCAGAATAAAATTGACAAAGTCTACTTCATCCAAAATAAAATGTATTAAATATTAGCATCCAACTTTTCAGCCAATGTTTCTTTTGGTTGAGCACCAACTACTTTATCAACTACTTCTCCATTTTTCAGAAAAACAATTGTAGGTATATTTCTAACTCCAAATTTTGCTGCTATTGAAGGATTGTGATCTACATTCACTTTACCTACAACGGCTTTGCCTTCATACTCATTTGCTAGAGCATCTACATGAGGACCAACCATTCTACATGGACCACACCATTCTGCCCAAAAATCAACTAACACTGGTTTGTCTGAGTTCATTGCTAATTCTTCAAAATTAGCTTCTGTAAATTCTAATGCCATTTTATTTATTTTAATTTTTTACTAATATACTACCCAACTTTATTAACACAAATATATTGTACACAATTATAAAAATTGCTTTTTATTTTAAGAAAGTGACCTTAGGTAACCAGCTAGATTAGATTTATTTAAAGAACAACCCAAAAAACTAGGCAATTCCTGTAAATCTACCAATAATTCGTTACTAACATTAAGCATTACATCTCTAGAAGTTAAGAGCACGTTTGACTTATCTTCCTGATCTATTAATTCAAAAAACACAGGACTTTTACCCTTGTGATTATTAAAAACTAAATCAAGGTTATCAATTTCTAATTTATCTAACTGCTTAGAATCCCATCTTAAATAAATGGTTTTCACATTTTTCTCAAGTAACTCTTTTAATAATTCAATTTTAGAAATATTAAATTCTTTTTGTTTCCCATCTGCATTATAGTGCTTGGGTCTCAATTGAATCTTACCTGTAACCGATAAAAAATTTCCAGGAACTAGGAAGTGCATGAACTTTAAATATTGCTCACCAAACAACCTAAACTCCATAGAACCAAGCATGTCTTGAATTTCTAAAACTCCATATCTAGTTCCTCTCCTACTTTGCAAATTAACGGCCTTGTTTGCAATTCCAATAATGGTGAATTCTTTTTCTGGAAGTTGATTTATATTTTCTGAAAGTATGTTCGCATTTATACTACAAAAATTTTGCAACTCTAATTTATAGTCTTCAAGAGGATGTCCAGAGATATAAATTCCAACAACATCTTTCTCTTTATTTAATTTCTCATAAGTATTCCACTCATCACAAGCAGGAATAATTGGTTCTGGAATCTCTAATTTACCATCTGCACTACCAAACATATCTACCTGAGCAGATTTAGACCTTTCTTGAAAAGATTGCCCGTATTTTATAGCCACTTCAACTAATGACCTTTCTTTATTATCTGTTTGAAAATACTGAGCTCTGTGAGTATTATTAAAACAGTCAAAAGCACCAGCCATAGCGAAACTCTCTAAAACTCTTTTATTACAATCTCTTAAACTCACCTTTTTAACGAAATCAAAAACTGAAGTAAAAAGGCCTTCTTTTTTTCTTACATCTACAATGTTTTTAACAGGGTTTATTCCTACACCTCTAATAGCCCCTAAACCAAATCTAACTTCTCCTTTATTATTTACAGCAAATTTATACCAGCTCTCATTTACATCAGGTCCCAAAACAGCTAAGCCCATTCGCTTACATTCTTCCATAAAAAAAGTGACATTTTTTATATCATTCATGTTGTTACTTAAAACAGAAGCCATATACTCAGCAGGATAATTTGCTTTAAGGTAAGCAGTATGATAGGCAATTAAAGCATAGCATGTAGAGTGTGATTTATTAAATGCGTATGAAGCAAAAGCCTCCCAATCTTTCCAAATTTTCTCTAACACTTCTCTATCGTGTCCCTTTTGCTCACCCTGATCAAGAAATTTAGGTTTCATTTTATTCAATAAGTCAAATTTCTTTTTACCCATTGCTTTTCTTAAAGTATCTGCCTCACCTTTTGTGAAACCTACTAATTTCTGAGAAAGCAGCATAACTTGCTCTTGGTAAACAGTAATACCATAGGTCTCTTCCAAATATTCTTTCATATCTGGTAAATCATATTCAATTTCCTCTAAACCTAATTTCCGTTTAATAAAACTTGGAATATATTCTATCGGACCTGGTCTGTATAGAGCATTCATGGCAATTAAATCAGAAAACTCTGTGGGTTTAAGTGCTTTTAAATGTTTTTGCATTCCAGGAGATTCATACTGAAAAACTCCTACAGTTTCACCCCTTTGAAACAATTCGTAAGTTTTTTCATTCGTTAATGGAACTGAATCAATGTCAATTTTCTCACCTGTTCTTGCCTCAATTATTTTAACAGTGTCTTTAATTAGAGTTAATGTTTTTAAACCTAAAAAATCCATTTTCAACAACCCAGCATTTTCAGCAACAGAATTGTCAAACTGAGTACACCACATTTCAGAATCTTTTGCCTTTGCTACTGGAACAAATTCTCTAATATCAGATGGAGTGATGATTACTCCACAAGCATGAATCCCTGTATTCCTAACAGTACCTTCTACGAGTTTTGCTTGTTGAACTACGTCACCATCTAGCTTTTTATTTGTAGAAATACTTTTAAGTTCTAAAGCCATCTTAAATTGATCAGGACTAATTTTTTTCTTTAATTCCTCATCAGAAGAATTTAAAAGAGCATTTAGCTTAATATTTGGGACTAATTTTGCAATTCGATCTGTTTCATGAAGTGGCAACTCTAAAACTCTTCCAGCATCTCTAATAGATGATTTAGCAGCCATTGTTCCATATGTAATAATTTGAGCAACCTGACTTGAACCGTATTTATCAATAACATATTGGATAACTTTAGCTCTTCCCTCATCATCAAAATCAATATCTATATCAGGCATAGAAACTCTATCTGGATTTAGAAATCGCTCAAATAGTAGGTTGTATTTGATAGGATCAACATTTGTTATGCCAGTACAATAGGCAACTACAGAACCTGCTGCAGACCCTCTTCCCGGTCCAACAGAAACTCCCATTTCTCTTGCAACATTACAGAAGTCTTGAACAATTAAAAAATAACCTGGATAACCCGTTTTCCGAATTGTTTCCAATTCAAAATCTATTCTTTCTCTAAGGTCAGTATCTATTTTTTCATATCTTTTTTCAGCACCTTTATAAGTAAGATATTTCAAATAATTATTTTCTCCATTTTTAAGTGAGCTATCTTTTAAATCTTTTGAGTCTTTGAATTCTTCTGGTATTTCAAATTCTGGAAGCAGTACATCACTAGCTAACTTGTAGCTTTCACATTTTGCTACAATTTCGTTTGTTGTTTTAATAGCTTCAGGTAAATCAACAAACAATTTTTTCATCTCTTGTTGAGATTTAAAATAAAACTCATTATTAGGAAAGCCATTCCTGAATCCTCTCCCTCTTCCTATAGGAGTTGATTTATACTCACCGTCTTTAATACATAACAAAAGATCATGAGAAATAGAGTCATCTTTTTTTAAGTAATAAGTATTATTAGATGCATAATATTTTACATCATACTTTTTAGCAAAACGTAGAAGAACATCATTTACAATTTTTTCATCTTCGAGATTATGTCTGTTTAGCTCAACATAAAAATCTTCTCCAAACGTTTCTTTCCACCATAAAAAAGCCTCTTCAGCTTGTTTTTCTCCAACGTTAAGAATTAGCTGAGGAATTTCACCTTGAAGTCCACCAGAAGAAACAATAATATCATCTTTATATTCAACTAAAATATTTTTATCTATTCTTGGAACATAATAAGAACCAACAACATGAGAATCTGAAGATAGTTTTACTAAATTATGATAGCCTTTTTTGTTTTTAGCCAACATTGGAATTAAATAACCTAAATCCTTAACCGATTTATTTTTTCTATCTAAACAAACGTAAAATTCAGAGCCTAAAATTGGGAGTGTTTTTTTCTTTTCTAATTTTTTAATGGCATTTTCATCTTTGCTTTCATTTTCTAATAATTCATCAATCTGTTTATCAATACGCAAATTATGCCTAAATCCTTCCTCAATAAATTGGTATGCAGCCATCATGTTTCCAATATCTGATAAGGCAACTGCCGGCATCCCCATTTCAGATGCCTGAAAAATCAAATCTTTAATCTGAGTACTCGATTGTAAAATTGAAAATTGTGAATGATTGTGTAAGTGAGAAAAAGAAACTCCTGTTAGTGAGGATAAATTTAAGTCTTCATCAACTGTTTGAACAACAACTTCTTTTTGGAGCTGCTTTTTAATTTTATCACTTTCCTTTTTTAAGTTTAAGTGATTTAAACCTACTGGAGGTATTACATTTGAATTACTAGCAAAAAAAGAAGAATATTGCTCATCATCCATTAACAAATCAGCAGAAGAAAACACTTTAATTCTAATCAATTCCAAGAAACAGCGTGTTGTTGCCTCAACATCTGCAGTAGCATTATGAGCTTCAGAAAAATTTTCTTTAAATAAAAACTGATTTAGTTCTGTCAGAGTAGGCAATTTAAACCTTCCTCCTCTACCACCCTTAATTTGACAAAGTTGAGCAGTCTTTTCTGTACAGGTGTCTAAAATAGGAAGTGTAGAAAGCTGATTATCTATACTTAATCGAAAATACTCACATCCGACAATGTTTAAGTCAAAAGGAATATTGTGTCCAATAACAAATTTTGCTTGAGCTATCGCATCATTGAACTCATTTAAAACAAATTTTAAATCTTCACCTTTTTTACTTGCAAGTGCAGTAGAAATCCCATGAATTTTTTCTGACTGAAAAGGAATATCATAACCCTCTGGTTTAATCAGGAAGTCCTTATGAGAAATAAGATTTCCAGATGAATCATGAAGTTGCCATGCAATCTGCACACACCTTGGCCAGTTATCTACATCAGTAATTGGTGCATTAAAATTTTTTGGTAATCCTGTTGTTTCTGTATCAAATATTAAGAACATAGCTTCCCCACAATTTATAATATTATAAAATTAAAAAACACTCTTAAAAAAAGGTGTTGGTGTTAATAAATTCTAATAACTGTTCTATTTATAAAACTACAATAGCAAAGGATAATCTAAAAATTATAGTCTAAACATTTAACTTTTTTTTAATATTAAATTTTATATTTAAGAGTAGAATTTATTAAAAATATAATTTCCTCTAAAAAAGACAACCAAAACAACAAATCGTAGTCATTAACTTGTTAATGATTAGAAAAAAATTACTCACCTTATTTGTAGCTTAAAATGAAAAGAATTCTTTTACTCAGTATTTTACTTTTTTTATCCTCTTTTTTATTTTCTCAAAAAAACAACCACAATGTTCTCACCAATGTAACTGTAATTCCTGAATTACAGCATGGGATTACTGTTGAATTAAGAAGCTATACTGAGGACCCTAATGCATTAAATGAAGTAACTAAAACTGAAAAAATTGGATATCATCCAAAATCAGATTGGATTTTAAATGAAAGTGTTAATCCAAATGCTCTTCCAGTGGGTCAAGATCCTGCTCATCAAACACATTACAACACATCTGGAGCTACTAAAGCATTAAATCAAAATTTTGAAGGTATTGGATACACAAGTGTAAGTCCTGCAGACCCATCAGTTGATGTTGGACCTACGTACGTTATTCAAATGATAAATGGTGGCTCTGGATCTTATTTTCAAATATTTGATAAAACAGGTGCAACAGTTGTTAATCAAACTTATTTCGACAACTTTTTTGGCATGCCTGGCGGAGCTGGGGATCCAATTGTGCTTTATGATGAATTAGCTGACAGGTGGTTAATGAGTGAATTTTCATCAGGTGGTAATAACCTGCATGTCGCAGTTTCTAGCACATCAGATCCCCTTGGCACTTGGAACACATATATATTTAACGCTCCTAGCTTTCCAGATTACCCAAAATATTCCATTTGGAATAACTCTTACATTGTAACAACAAATGAAAACACTTCTGCTGTTTATGCTTTAGATAGAGCAAGTATGCTTACTGGGGCTGCAGCAACAGCTCAGAGATTTAGCGTTCCTACTTTTGGAACAATTGGGTTTCAGGCCATGACACCAGTTAGCTTAAATGGAACTACTCTCCCACCCTCAAGTACACCTGCTATGGTCATGAGAATGAGAGATGATGCTTGGAATGGCTCTGCCTCTGATGCACTGGAAATTTGGGAATTTGACATAGATTGGGCAAATTCCGCAAACACATCACTCACACAGACCTATACACTAGGTGTTTCACCTTTTGATTCTGAGCTTTGTGGGTACACTTCTTTTGCTTGCATACCTCAACCAGGTTCAGGAACAACGTTAGACCCTTTAAGAGAAGTTCTAATGAATAGAATTCACTACAGGAATTTCAGTACTCACGAATCTATTGTTTGTTGCCATGTTACTGATGTTGATGGAAATGATCTTGCAGGAATTAGATGGTATGAATTAAGAAGAACTGGAGGACTTTCTGGCACTTGGAGTATATATCAAGAAGGCACATATTCACCTGATACTGACAACAGATGGATGGGTTCCATTGGGATTTCTGCAACAGGACAAATTGGACTGGCCTACAATGTTTCCAGCAGTTCTACATTTCCATCTTTAAGATATACAGGACGAAAAGAATGTGATCCTCTAGGAGTAATGACAGAACCAGAAACTGTAATAATTGCAGGTACAGCTTCAAATAATTCAAACAGATATGGCGATTATAATGCAATTGGCACTGACCCTTCTGATGGAGAGTCATTTTGGTTCACTGGAATGTACAATCCAGCAGCTTCATGGAGTACAAGAATTGCATCATTTACCATTCCATCTTGCACACCCCTTGTTCAATTTAATGCGGCTTCTTACGCAGTAGATGAACCCTCTGCAGATGTAATTAACGGATGTTTAGATTATTATATTCTTACCGTTCCTATTCAAATAGGGTCTGACCCATCCCAACCTGCAGATGTCATTGTAAATGTTTCTGGGGGTACGGCAATACAAGGTGTTGATTATGAAATAAATAATGTAACACATTCTCTTGATGGCGCCAATTTAATAGGGAATGTAGAAATATGGATTTACAATGATTCATATGTAGAGGGCACAGAAACTATCATCTTAGATTACACTTTAAATGCAAACGGTGGTGATGCTACTGCTGGATCATTTAATCAAACAACTACAATAACAATAAATGATGATGATTTAGACCCAACATCCATGACCAACACTGTAACCGTATTTACAGAAGATTTTGAAACTGGAATGGGAGGATTTACAAGTACCAACCCTTCTGGTGATACTCCATGGCAAGTTGCAGATGTAGCAACAGCAGCTTCACAATTCTATTCTATTCCTACTACAAACGCTACAGATTTTCTATACATAAATGACGATGATTGTAATTGTGATCAAAATGATGTTGATGTTCTTTTCCCTTCAATTGACTTATCCAATTACCTTGGAGCAACTCTAAATATGGATACATATTACGAAAACAACAGTTATCAAGGGAATCAAGAAAGTGCTGAACTTAGAGTTTCAATTGGTGGAGGTCCATTCAATCTAGTTTCAAGTATTATTGCCTCTCCACTAGATGTAGATTGGACTAATCAAACAATAGACCTTTCTGCTTATGTAGGAAATGCCAATGTTCAATTAGCTATTAACTACAGCGATGGAACAGGATGGCTTTACGGATGCTCAATTGACAATGTCCTTATAACAGGAACTGTTCCAATTGGAATCCAAACAGCTGTTAATACAGGAACATCTCAAACTGCAAATTTAGGGGCAAATGAAACGATTCATTTTTATGACCCATCAACAAACAATGTTATGGTTTCTCTAGAGAACACCTCAACTTTCGATTACGGATGTGTTACTGTCGAAGTTGATCGAGATGGCTCATCTCCAACTGCTTTAGAATTTGCAAGTTCTAATACATCAGATTACTTACATTCAAAAACATTTACTATAACACCAACTAATAATAATCCTTCAGGGACATTTAATGTAACACTATATTACGAAGAAGCTGAAGTTACAGCTTGGGAATCAATTACTGGGAATTCAAGAAATGATGCTGAAATAATTAAAGTAGCAGGTAACAATACGATCAACAATGTTACTCCAGCAAATTACACAACATATACTATTGATAATGTTCTAGCATCTATTGGAATTTTCAATAGCGATGTTACTTTTTCAGCTCCATTTAGCAATGGATTCTCTGGTTTTGGAGTAGGAATTTATAACCCCAATCCAACTTTAGTTACTCATACATCTGTTGAAACAAATCCGCTTTGTAATGGTGACAACAATGGTTCTATAGTTATTACCGCATCCGGAGGAACACCTCCATATCAATATTCGATTGATGGAGGATCTTCTTTCCAAGCATCTGCTACATTCGCAAATTTAAATGCTGGAACTTATTCTCTTGTTGTAGAAGATGCTTTAAATGTTCAGTCTACACCAACATCTGTTTCGTTACAAGATCCATCTCAATTAAATGTTAATTCATCTAATATAGCTCCATTATGTAATGGAGATTCAAATGGATCAATTTCGATTATTGCATCTGGTGGAACACCAACATATCAATATTCGATTGATGGAGGAACAACTTTTCAAGTATTACCAAGTTTCAATAATTTATTAGCGGGTAATTACTCTATTGTTGTTGAAGATGCTAATGGTTGTCAAAATACTACATCAGAATCTATTTCAGACCCAGCAGTTATAACTTTCTCAACCACATCTACAGATGAGAATTGCGGTTCTTCTGATGGTTCTTTAACTATAAATGCTAGTGGTGGAACTGGAACTTTACAATTTAGTATTGATGGGGGAGCAACATTTCAATCTTCTAATCTATTTAGCTCACTATCAGCAGGAAATTATAATTTAGTTATTCAAGATGTTAATGGTTGCCAAATTACAGGAACTCAAACAATAGCAAGTGCTGGTGGTGTTACCATAAACAACCTTTCAGGGATTAACCCTACTTGTAATGCTAACTCAGATGGGATTATTACAATAACCGCCTCTGGTGGAGCTGGTACACTAGAATATAGTATTGATGGAGGAATAACATTTCAATCTAGTGGAATTTTCACAGGACTTTCGGGAAACATCTCCTATAATGTAGTTGTTCAAGATGCTAATTTATGCCAAGTAACATCTTCAATTAATTTAGTTGAACCAGCAATTATTTCTTTCACAACTCTTTTATCACAACCGTTATGTAATGGTGACAATAATGGCTCTATATCTATTAATGCATCTGGAGGAACAGGTACTTTACAATTCAGTATTGATGGTGGTGTAACATTCGTAAGCACATCTACATTTACTACTCTTTCTAGTGGAACCTACAACATTCAAGTTCAAGATGCCAATAGCTGTTCTGAATCTGCTAGTGTTACTTTAAACGACCCAAATTCTATTACTTATAGTTCTTCTAATACAAATGAAACTTGCGGGAATTCTAATGGCTCTATTACAATAAATGCATCTGGTGGTACCGGAGCTCTTCAATACAGTATTGATGGTGGAATTAATTTTCAAGCAACAGCTGTTTTCACAGGCTTACCTGGATTTAACTATAACATTGTTGTTATAGATAACAATGGTTGCCAAACAACTGGAATTGAAACTGTTAATTCTGAAAACGCTCCAATTATTTCTTCAATAAACACCATAGATCCTTTATGTTTTGGTGATGATGGAACAATTGTAATTCAAATCTCAGGTGGTACCGGAACTATTCAATACAGTATTGATGGTGGTTTAACATTTGGAGGATCCCCTTCTTTTAATGCTTCTAGCGGAACATATAATGTAGTTGTTGAAGATGCTAATGGATGTCAAACCTCATCAAATACAACTTTAATTGATCCTCAAGCTGTTACATTCACATCTAGTTCAACTAACGAAAATTGTGGTGTAATGGATGGAACAATTACAATTAATGGCTCTGGAGGAACTGGTTCTTTTACCTATAGTATTGATGATGGAATATCTTTTCAAACGAATAATACATTTAATGGATTAGTTTCAGGAACATATGATTTAGTAATAGAAGATGCTAATGGCTGTCAAGCTAATAACACTGAAAATGTTGCAGGTTCTGGTGGTAGTACTATAAGCAGTATTACCAACACTCCACCTAGTTGTAATGGTGGAAATGATGGACAAATAATCATTAATGCAACTGGAGGTAGTTCACCCTTACAATATAGTATTGATGGGGGAAGTTCATTTCAAACTTCTAACTCCTTTAGCTCTGTTAATTCAGGGACTTATGTAATTGTTGTACAAGATGCAAGTGGTTGTCAAACATTTGATACATCATCTATTTTAGACCCATCAGTAATAACATATTCATCAAGCTCTAACGATGAAACATGTGGGTCTTCAGATGGGTCGTTATCCATGCTAGCAAATGGTGGTTCAGGATCTTTTCAATTTAGTATTGATGGAGGTGTTACATTACAATCTTCTGGAACATTTACTGGCTTAAGTGCTGGGATATACTCTATCATTATTGAAGACGCTAATGGTTGTCAAATTTCTGGAATAGAAACTATAGGTAGCACAGGAGGTGCTACAATTACAAATACAACTTCAACAGATTTATATTGCTTTGGAGATAATACGGGATCAATTTTAATTGTTGCAAGCGGTGGTACAGGAACACTTAATTACAGCATTGACGGTGGATTTTCGTTTCAATCTATGGGTTTATTTAACAATCTAAGTGGTGGCTCTTACACTGTTTTAGTTGAAGATGCTAACGGATGTCAAACATTTTCATCTGTAAATATTATTGAACCTGCAGAAATAATCTCTGTTATTTCAGTTGCAGAAGCTACTTGTGGAACTGCAAATGGATCAGCAACGTCTACTACTAGTGGAGGAACAGGCTCATTGATTTTCCAGTGGGATGATCCAAATAATCAAACAACTGCAACAGCAAGTAATTTATTTGCTGGTATTTACCACCTTACTGTTACAGATGACAATGGTTGTTCATTGGTTGACTCAGCAATAATTAGCAATCTTGGTGACCCTTCTATAATTGTTAGCTCTTCTGAAGTAACTTGTTATGGAGACAACAACGGCACAGCAACAGCAACCGCAATTGGCGGCATTGTTCCCTACTCTTATTCATGGAATGACCCTAACAACCAAACCACAAGTACGGCTACTGGATTATCATCCGGAACTTATTTAATTCAAGTCACAGATGCTGTTGGATGTATTGCATTTGAAAGTGTCTCTATCACTGAACCTATAGAATTAACAAATAACACTTCTATTATAAATACATCATGTGGAATGAATAATGGCTTAGCTATTAGTAATATTCAAGGAGGAACACAGCCATACACTTTCACTTGGGATGACCCTAATAGCCAAATATCACCAACTGCTGTAAATTTAGCTGCTGGCAGTTATATTCTTACCGTTATTGATGCAAATAGTTGTGTATTGTCAACTAATGTTTCTATTTCCAATTCAGATTCACTAATTGTAAATGTTGATGTTACACACCAAACTTGTGAAGGTCAAGCAGATGGCAGTATTATTACATTTATTTCTCAAGGAAACTCTCCATTTAATTACTTGTGGTCAACAGGAGATACGACATCATATTTAAACAATCTAATAGCTGGAGAATACATGCTAAATGTTTCTGACTCTTTAGACTGCTCCGCTATGTTAATTATACCCATTGAAACCGATAATCAAAATTGCATAGTTATTCCTACTGCAATTTCACCAAATGGAGACGGTTCAAATGACTCATGGATTATAAGCGGAACAGAATTAAATGTAAATATTTCAGTAGAAATTTACAATAGATGGGGAGGCCTTTTATTTGCAAATGATGACTACCAAAATGATTGGAAAGGCACCTACCAAGAAAAACCACTTTCTGCAGGTGTTTATTACTTTATTGTGAAACTTTCTGAAGAAAAAGTGTATACAGGATCATTAACAATTTTAAGATAAACTAATTTTAAAAAAATGAGGAAAATATTTATTTTATTAATTACAATTAGCACCTATTCATTTGCTCAACAATTGACTTATAATAGTCAATACATGATGAATCAATTTTTAATTAATCCTGCAGCGGCTGGCACTAAAAATTTCATGCCCATTTCAACTTCTTTTAGGCAGCAATGGGCAGGTTTTAACGATGCCCCAAGAACCCAGATGATAAGTGCACATTCTAAAGTTGGAGAAAACATGGGCGTTGGTGGTATATTATACAATGATGTTACTGGACCCATGAGAAACATAGGGTTTCAAGGAAGTTATTCTTACCATCTTAAGCTAAATGAAAAGTCAAAACTAGCAATGGGTCTTTCTGTAAGCTTAACTCAACACGTGCTTGATGGTTCTGACTTTATTTTAGACAACAATAACGATCAAGTGCTTAATGGGGGTAAACAAAAATCATTTAATCCTGATGGCTGCTTTGGATTATTTTATTTTGGCGACCGTTATTTCGCTGGTATTTCTGTTCCTCAACTAATTGAAAATAAATTGAAGTTTGGTGACAATATAGACAATTCTAACAGGCAAGTCAGACACTACTATTTTTCTGGTGGCTATAAATTCCCAGTTGGTGAAAACTTTGAGATAGAACCTTCTGTATTAATGAAATATTTACCAACCTCACCTTTTCAATTTGATCTAAACACAAGACTTTTTTATAAAAACAATTTATGGACAGGCGTTTCTTATAGACACAACGAATCTATTGTTGCTTTACTAGGGATTCAACGCGATGAATTTTGCATAGGATATTCATACGATTACACATTAAGTACAATTCAAAATTATTCTGTTGGAACTCATGAGCTATATCTAGAATATCAATTACCTAAAAAGAAAAAAGCTCAAGTTAGTTTTGACTAATTTTCTGATAAAAAATCTCTGAACCAATATCCAGAATCTTTAACTGTTCTTTTCTGAGTATTGAAATCTACATATACTAAGCCAAACCTTGGCTGATACCCTTCACTCCATTCAAAGTTATCTGTTAAACTCCAAATAAAATAGCCCTTAACAGGAACCCCTTCATTTTTAGCTTTTAAAACATTGGCTAAATAATCTTTAAAAAACTGTATTCTTTCAGAATCATGAACACTGTTTTTTTCTAAAACATCTTTATAACACACACCATTTTCGGTAATTATAATGTTATCAATATCATATTTAGAAAATTGCTTTAAAACCTTATAAATCCCTTCTGGATAAACCTCAAAATTCATTTCATTAACTGGAACATCTCTCTTATTTGCAGGAATTTGTTTTGCCCATATATATGGTGGAAAAACACTCTTTTTACCCACTACTCTAAAATAATTTTGAAGTCCTATAAAATCAAATTTAAATTCTAACCTTTCTAAATCTCCTTCCATTATATAACGATTAATTCTTTTTAGAGCTGGAAGTTCTTGGGTTGGGTAACCAAGACCCAAACTTGGCTCAATATATAATCGATTTAAAAGAGCATCTAACCGCTTAACTGCTTTAACATCTTTAGAACCTGTTCTGTATGGATCTATATGGGAACAGCTAAAAGTAGTTCCAATATTTGCTTTATCAACATTATTTCTGATTATTCGACCTCCTTCAGCCATTGCCAAACAAGTGTGATGAGTTGCTTGTAAAAACTTATATGGATTTTTGATTCCTGGAGCATGGTATCCTAGCATATAACCTAAACCAACAAAAGCTGCAGGTTCATTCATGACCATCCAATTCTTAACTTTGCTTCCATATTCCTTAGTACAAAAGTCAACATATTTAGAAAACCAATCTATAATTTCTCTGTTTGCCCAACCGCCTCTGTCTTGAAGCTTTTGAGGAAGATCCCAATGATACAAGGTAATCCAAGGTTCAATACCCTGCTTTAAACATTCATCTATAACATTATGATAATACTTAATCCCTTTTTCATTTTCCTTTCCAATTCCATCAGGAAAAATTCGAGTCCATGATATAGAAAAACGAAACACTTTTAAATTTAGATTTTTAACTAACGCAATATCCTCAGCATATCTATCATAAAAATCGGTAGCGAAATCTCCATTATCATTGTTATGAATGTTGCCCTTTTTATGAGTAAATGTATCCCACACTGACGGGCCTTTTCCATCTACATTCCATGCACCCTCAACTTGATAAGAAGCACAAGCTGCTCCCCACAAAAAATCAGAACCAAAATCTTTAGCATTAATTTGTTTAATTGATTTATTGACCCAATTACCAATATAGGTTTTAGGCAACGCCAATAAAGGAATTGCTAATGCTGATATTTTCAACCAATCTCTACGTTCCATTAGGTATTATGAGTTTTTTGCTGAAATAGCATACTTTCTCCATTTATCTAGAACTTCAATGAAATTATCAGGAAGTTCAGAGTCAAATAACATATCTTCTCCTGTTTTTGGATGTACAAAACCCAATGATTTGGCATGCAGAGCTTGACCCGGAAGAAGAACAAAACAATTGTCAACAAATTGTTTAAACTTAGTGAATGTTGTTCCTTTAACAATTCTATCGCCATCGTATTCTAAATCATGGAAAAGCTGATGCCCTAGGTGTTTCATATGAGCTCTAATTTGATGGGTTCGGCCAGTCTCTAATCTGCATTCTATTAAAGTAACATAACCAAACCTTTCTATGACCTTGTAGTGAGTAATGGCTTTTTTACCTTGAGTTTCATCTTCAAAAGTCGTCATTACTTTTCTGTTTTTAGGAGACCTCCCTAAATTCATATTTATAGTACCTTCTTCTTGCTCTAAATCCCCCCATACTAAAGCATGATACCTTCTATAAGTAGTTCTATCAAAAAACTGCTTTGCCAAATGAGTTAAAGCATTTTCTGTTTTCGCCACCACCATAAGTCCTGTGGTATGTTTATCTAATCGGTGAACTAATCCAGGTCTTCCAAAATAATCTGAAGGTAGCTCTGGAAGTTGATCGAAATGATAAATTAAAGCGTTTACTAAAGTTCCTGTATAATTTCCATAACCTGGATGTACAACTAAATTTGAAGGTTTATTAACTACACACAACTGATCATCTTCATAAACAATATCAATAGGAATGTCTTCAGGAATAAGTTCTAGATTTCTAACCGGATAAGGCAATACTATTGAAATGTTGTCACCAGGCTTAACTTTATAATTAGGCTTGATGGGATTTTTATTTACAAGAATATTACCATTATGAGCAGCTATCTGAATTTTATTTCTCGATGTATTAGGAATTCTATCAATCAAGAATTTATCTATTCTTAATTTTTCTTGTCCAGGGTCAGCTATATAATTATAATGCTCATATAGCTCATCAGATTCTTCTTTTTCTTGAAAATCTCCTTTTGACTCATCCATGACTTAAAGATAAAAACTAATGCTGAATAATTATTTTTTCTCTAGATAATGATCCATTGTCAAATTGTAAAGAAATTATATAGATACCATTTTCCCAAGATGAAACATCAATTATCTTTGAACCATTAATTTCAAATTGAGCTACTACCCTACCATTTAAATCAAATATATAGGTTAAGCCTCTTTCTGTTCCCAAATCAATAGTGAATTGATAATTTGAGGGATTCGGATAAACATTAAATCCGAAATCAGTTTTGATGGGGGATATTCCTGCAAATATGGGATCCATATCTGAAACAAAAACAGGTCTTATCATTAAGGAGCCTTCAAAACCAGTATTGCTCCATCCAGACCCTAAATCATAAAAAATTCTGTTCTGATTATTAATATTTTTATCAAATCCAACATTTAATCTATTCGCACTCGTTTGTTTCCATCCTACATAATAGGTTCCCGAAACCAATACAGGTTCTGGCAAAAAGTATTCATAAAATCCATTTACACCTAAATT
>JAQWSL010000080.1 GCA_029243225.1 Flavobacteriales bacterium | reverse complement strand
ATTGGCTACTGGCTTTCAGATGATAACACAAGTTTTAAAACTAAAAACATTGATCTTAAAGAAAACATGAACATGTACATCTTTTCCGATGGTCTAGCAGATCAATTTGGTGGTGAAAGAAGAAAAAAACTCAAATACTTAAAGTTTTATGAATTATTACAATCCATAAACGAATTACCATCAAAAGATCAAAAAAAGTCTCTTTCTAAATTTACATTAGACTGGATTGGAGATGAAGAGCAAATAGATGACATTACAATTGCTGGAATAAAGTTTTAAGATTACTTAATTCTTTAAAGAAAATTAATTTCTAAGAAACAATCCAAAATCAATACGCTACATTTACTTGAACTTATACATTAAATATGCAGAATATAATTACTGGAACAGGTAGCTACATACCGAAAGTCATCAAGAAAAATGAAGATTTCTTATCTTATGATTTTTACAATGATGGGCAAAAAAAGTTACCTAATTCAAATGAAGTAATTATAAAGAAATTCAAAGCAATAACTGGAATCGAAGAAAGAAGATATGTTAATAGTGAATTAAGAAATAGTGATATCGCAACATTTGCAGCTCAAAAAGCCATTAAAAAAGCAGCTATTAATCCAGAAGATTTAGATTACATAATAGTTGCTCAAAACTTTGGCGATGTTAGAAATGGCTTCACTCAATGTGACATGCTTCCAAGTATAGCATCAAGAGTTAAACATGAATTAAAAATTAAAAACAATAATTGCGTAGCATTTGACATTATATTTGGATGTCCAGGATGGGTTCAAGGGATCATACAAGCAGATGCCTTTATAAAAGCTGGTTTAGCAAAAAAATGTTTAATTATTGGTTCCGAAACCTTATCTAGAGTTGTAGATCCTTACGATCGAGATTCCATGATTTATTCAGATGGGGCTGGCGCATGTGTGTTAGAAGCAAATAACAAAAAAAATAAAGGAATAATAAGCTATGCAGATCAAAGCTATACTTTTGAAGAAGCTTATTTTTTATTTTATGGGAGCTCATATAACCCAAACGAAACTCAAACTACCAATTACATTAAAATGCACGGTAGAAAAATTTACGAATTTGCATTAAACAATGTTCCTCTAGCAATGAAAGCTGCCGTTGACAAAAGTAAAATTCATATTAATCAAATTAAAAAGATTTTGATTCATCAAGCTAATGAAAAGATGGATGAAGCTATTATTGAAAGATTTTACAAACTCTACAACATTGAAATGCCAAAAGGAATAATGCCTATGAGCATTCATAAACTTGGAAATAGTTCTGTAGCTACTGTACCAACATTATTTGATCTAATACTTAATGGAAAACTAGAGAACCATGAGATTAACCAAGGAGACATTATTCTCTTAGCTTCAGTTGGTGCAGGAATGAATATTAATGCAATTGTGTACCAATACTAATCTCTAAGCACAGAAAAGTTTATTATTTTTACAAACTACAAACAGTAGCGAAATTTCGTTTTGAATTTCTTGTAAATGTATTTATTAAAACCATTATTAAGTATTATAATTCTCACATCAGCTCTTTATTCTTGTGAAAATAAAACCAATATTTTTGATGACACTCCAGCAATTAAGGATGGGTATGTAAATGCAATAATTGAAATATCATCTGGAGAAGTAGAAAAATGGGAGCTAAATAAAAAATCTGGGAAAATAGAAAGAGACTCTATAGACGGTTTACCAAGAACAATAAATTATTTAGGATATCCTGCAAATTACGGAATGATACCTCAAACAATATTGCCAAAAGAAAAAGGAGGAGATGGAGATCCTTTAGATATTATTGTAATTGGAGAACCCGTTTTAAAAGGGGAAATTATTAAATGTAAAATCATTGGAGTTTTAAAACTTTTAGATAGAAATGAAAAAGATGATAAAATAATAGCAATTGCAGAAAATTCTAGCTTATCTTCTATTAATTCTATAGAAGAATTAAATGAAAAAAATAATGGCATTTCTAAAATTTTAGAATTATGGTTTAGCAATTATAAGGGAAGCAATAAAGTGATTTCTCAGGGTTATGGCGATCAAAAAGTAGCTTTAACAATTTTAAATACTTCGATTAAAGAATATCAAGCTTCAATAAAATAAATATGGATTTAAACAAAATCGATAAAAATCATCTTTGGCATCCATTAACCCAACACAAACTTCACCCTGAGCACATTCCTATTAAAAGTGCTAAAGGAGTACTAATAGAGGATTTTAATGGTAATAAATATATTGACGGGATAGCATCCTGGTACACCTGCATGTATGGTCATTGTAATGAGCACATAATTAGCAAAGTTCATAACCAAATGAAGCAACTAGATCATGTTGTTTTCACTGGATTCACCCATGAACCAGCTACTAAGCTTGCTAAAGCATTAATTAAAATTCTCCCTAAAAATCAACAAAAGTTATTTTTTTCAGATAACGGATCTACATCTGTTGACATTGCCATAAAAATGGCTTTTCAATTTCACTTTAATAAAAGTGAGAAAAGAAGAAAGAAAATAATTGCTTTCGAAGATAGTTTTCATGGAGACACATTTGGAGCCATGTCAGTATCAGGATTATCCATTTATAATGGTCCCTTTGAAGATTTTTTTATTAATGTTGAAAGAATACCTGTACCAACTCAATTGAATATTGAAGATGTAAAAAACACAATAAAATCATTAATAAGTAATAATGATGTTGCTGCTTTTATATATGAACCCTTAGTACAGGGAGCAGCTGCGATGAAAATGCATAAAGCAAAACATTTAGATCAGCTATTAAAGATTTTTAAAGACAATAAAATAATAACTATTGCAGATGAGGTAATGACTGGTTTTGGTAAAACCGGAAAGAATTTTGCATCTGAACACATGACTAACTTACCCGATATAATTTGCCTATCTAAATCGCTCACAGGTGGCTTAATTCCTATGGCAATTACCAGCTGCTCAGAACACATATACAATGCTTTTTTAAGCTCAAAAATGGAAAAAGGCTTTTTTCATGGTCATACCTACTCTGCTAATCCAACGGCTTGTACGGCTGCACTTGCAAGTATCGAATTATTAAATTCTAATGAAATTCAAAATAACATTAAAATGGTAATTGACTCTCATAAAGAATTTAACTCCAAAATCAAAGACCATGTAAAGGTTAAAAGCACTAGACAGCAGGGTGTAATTTTCGCTTTGGACTTAAATGTTGAAATGAAAAGATATGGAGAATTAAGGTATAAACTGTTTAACTTTTACATGCAAAAAGGGGTCTATTTAAGACCCCTTGGAAATACTATTTATATTCTCGCTCCCTTTGTAATTTCGAAAAATCAGCTGCAAAAAATATACAGCACAATTGAAGAAAGTTTTGAATTATTTTAATAATTAGAAATATATTCATTTAACTCGCTCTTGGAAGAAGAATAAGTAAAGGATTCATTTACTTTATAATAATCGTCCTTATTAGAACATTTAGAGTAAGCCAATTTAGCAAACTCTAATTTGCTATCCTCAAAAGTAAATTTATCCATCACCTGCTTAATTTGATTAACTGAGAGACATTTGTTTTTTGTTGCTTGCTTTGCCACCATCATCTTATCACTCTTAAAGCTCTCATTTTCAATAGCATTAAGTATAGAATTAATATTTTGAACTTCACAATCAGTAGCATATGAAGATGTTGTGTTAGAAGATGTTGAAGTATTTACCGAGCTACCATTATTAGTACTATTACTTGTATTAGTTTGAGTATTTCCATCCCAACCTGATGTGGTGGTAGTGGTGGTAGTTGTCGTTGTTGAACTGTGTGATGTTGACCCAACATTACCCATATCATTGTCAGAAACGTTCATGTTCATATTCATGTTCATGTTCAAATTAGTCTCATCTTCAATAGCCATACCATCATTAACATTCATGTTCATATTAGTATTTGCATTATTTTCAATACCCATATTATCATTTATATTAACATTCATATTAAAACTTACATTATCTGGATTAGTATTTGTTTGCTGAACATGTTGTTGATTGGCGTTTTCGTCAACATTAACGCTCATATTAATACCCGCACCGCCCATACTAACATTTACATTAGCATTCTCAGGTGTATCAGTAGTTGTTGTAGTAGTTACAGTCTCCTGAACTACGGTTGTTGTAGGAGGAGGACTTTGAACAGTTTGAGTTACAACAGTAGTTGTTGCAGGTGGACTTTGAACAGTTTGGGTTACAACAGGAGGTTGTGAGTTAACTGTTGTAACATTATTTTTCGCAACCTCACCAAACCATTTTAGCTTATAAGCTTTCTTAGTTTTAACAATTCTTAAAGTTACAATCATATTATCGTGCACCTCGCCTTCAGCTCCAGCTAACCATACGTTTTTAGAAATGGGAGCTATAGTATTATTTTCAAAAACTACCTTAAGATTAGCTCTATCAATGTTTAAACCAACTATTTTAACATTAGTTTCAGCTTTGTCGTTTTGTTTGACACCATTTAAAATTAAATAAAACGGAAGCGGGTCTTCGGCAAAAACAACAATATCATTGTTAGTTTGGGCAAAAAATTGGTTAAGTAAAAAAAAGGATAGTAAAAGAATAGATATATTTTTTTTCATTTTAAATTTTTAATTATTAATTCAAAGCTATTTGCTAAAATTATGCCAAAATTGAAAATTAATTACATTCACAAGTTTGAACAATAGTTTGATTTATTCCTCCAACATTTTGTGTTACAGTTGTAGTGCCTTCAATTTCTTCTAAATCCTCATCACAAACACCTTCCATTTCTACTGTTTGATTTACATCTGGCATACCAGTTTGAGAAATAGTTTGTTGACACGTACAGTCTTTACATTTTTTACATGAAGAAAAAACACCCACACTTAAGATTATAAAAAGAGGTAAAATTATTTTTTTAAAATTCATATTATTATTTTTTAGTTCAGATAAATTTAAAAAAAAAAGAATTAAACCTATTAACTTTTTTCTCATCAAAACACTATAACCACAAAAAGCTTAATCATGAAGAAATTATTTCTATGCGCACTATCACTAGCAATAACATTAATTTGTTTTGATTCAATGGCCCAAAACAATAAAAAAATTGTTCACAAAAAAGGTAAAAACAAGGTTACCCTAGTTCACAAAGGCCCTAAAGGAAAAAAAGTGGTTGTTGCTAAAAAACCTAGAAAAAGAGTAAAAAGAACTAGAGTGGTACATCATCATTACAAACACCTACCAAGTAGAGGAGCTTTAGTATCAAGCATGAACAAAAATGCAATAGTTGTAAACTTTGGAGGATTTGGATATAGATATTACTCAGGTGTTTGGTACAAACCAAGAGGGAAAAGATGGATGGTTGTTCGATCTCCGTTTGGAGTTAGAGTAAAAGTTTTACCTAATGGTTATAGAAGATGTATTGTAGGCTCTAGAACCTACTATTACTACTACGGAACATACTATGTACAATCAAACAAAGAATATGAAGTAGTTCAAGCTCCTATTGGTGCAGAAGTAGGATCACTACCAGATGGATACAACACCTTAACTGTTAATGGAGAAATTTACTATGAGCTCGATGGAATTTACTACATGCCTAGCATAAATGAGAACAATGAAGAAATTCTAGTAGTGGTAAATAAACCCATATAACTATTATTTATTCAACTCAAAATAAAGGTATAATCCGCCCAATAAAATAAGTCCAAATAAAATAGCAAGTGAAATCTTAACCCAGCTGTAAGGTCTTTCACCTTGAACTTCACCTGTTCTTCCATTAACTAAAAATCGATACAATTTATTTTTGTATCTAAAGGCACTTACATATACCGGTAATAATAAGTGTTTAAAGCTAATGTCCTTATAATTAGTATTTAATGAAATTATACGTTGCCGATCACCACCAATATTTCTTCTAACTAAACTTCTTATTTCTTGAATTGTAGCAGATTTAGCAACATCAAAACCTTCCTCTAAATCAACCTGATATTTTTCAGAAATAAAACCACTTAAATAACTTTTATCAAAAGGAATTAAATTTTTTAAATCCCAAGGCTCTAGTTTAGAAACATATTTTTTAGGCAAAGAGTTAGAAGCGGAAATTAAAATGTCATCAAAAAAATGAGCAACTGTACCGTTAACAAAAAACCATCTTATTTTTTGTACTTTTTTATACTTTGTAACCGTTCTACCATTTTCAGTAGCCGTATAACTTACCGTTTCGTAATAGTACTCACCTCTTTGACCAACATAATTTGACAATGTATCCAAATCAAATGTCCAATAAGGCATGTAAACACCTTTAAAGTGATCAAAATTTAAAACTGCTTTTTGCAAATCACTTGGTGCAAACCACAATTTATTTATCCATTTTTTTACTTCTGACTTCGCCTCTTTCTTAGCTAATTTAAAAGGAAGTAAAGAGTTTGGTTGTATCAACTTTTCATCTTTCGAGTCCTCAATTATTAAAGGTGTTGAACAATAGGGACAATTTGAGGAAGATATCTTACCATCTAATGAAGAAGAAGCTCCACAACTAGAACATTTTACATATTTATTAGAATATATATTCTCATTAGCTGATTTGGTTGTTAAATATTCATAAAAATCTAATTCCTCAACATTTAAATCAAGTTGTGGAATCTCATTTTGTGTGTTACAATAATCGCAAGATAAACTTTTAGTGCCAGGCTTATAATTTAAATCTGCTCCACAATTAGTACAACCAAAAGTTTCCGATTTGAGCTCAACATTTTCTGACAAGTCCATACTATTGAGGAATTGGTGGAGGAACACTACCAAAGATAGCACTCAATTCATTTATACTTCCTGCTGCTTCCCAACCTTTCATTCCTTCTTTCCAAACTAAAAGATCTTTTGTGAATTTTTTTTGTTCAGCCATCTGCTTTAAAGTATTTACATCGAATGGTCCAGTTTGCTTACCATTTACAACTACAAAGAAAGAATTTGATGCGGGAATTGGCGGTGGCCCAGAAGGTGATGGTGCTGATTGCTGATTACCACCAAAAGCATTTCCCATTTGATTAGCCATTGCAAAACCCATACCCATACCCATACCTGCGCCAGCAGTACCTGATTCATTCTCGGCAGCTTTTTCGAGTGCTTTTGCTGCTTTTAGTTTAGCAAGCTTATCCAAATCAATGGTATTTAATCTACTTAGCTCAAAAATTTCCTTTTTAATTTCTTCAGGCATAGAAACATTTTCAATCAAAAACTTAGTAACTTCTATACCGTATTTTTCAAATTCAGGTCCAATTACACCATGAACATATTCAGAAATTTCATTCACATTAGACGCGTAATTCTCTACAGGTAAATTTGCTTCACCAATGGCATCAGTAAAACGAGTAACAATCATGCTTTTAAGTTGTTCTGAAATCTCATCAGTAGTAAATTGACCATCTGTTCCTGCAATTTCAGTAATAAAAAGAGGTGCATCTTTAATTCTAATAACATAAGTTCCAAATGACCGAATTTCCAACATTCCAAAACGATTATCATTTAGAGTTATTGGATTTTTGGTCCCCCATTTTTGAGCAGTAATGTTTTTAGTGCTAATAAAATAAACTTCTGCTTTGAAAGGACTTTGAAATCCATATTTCCATCCTTTAAGAGTTGATAAAATAGGTAAGTTTTCTGTTTTTAATGTATACATGCCAGGTTGAAAGACATCAGCCACTTTTCCCTCATTAATAAAAACAGCAACTTGACCTTCCCTAACAGTTAATTTAGCTCCATTTTTAATTTCATTATTATACCTTTCAAAACGATACACTAAAGTGTCATTTGTATCATCAATCCATTCAATTATATCAATTAACTCTCTTCTTAATCTATCTAAAAAGTCCATTTTCTTATGTGTTAAATTTTATTGTCAATTATTTATGCGTTAAATAACAAATATTTACAATGGTTAAAATAATTAATTTTAATCAAAAACGTTATTTAAGGACTTAAATAGTTAGTAATCTTGTTGTTGAGGCAATGTCTTTTAATGAATAAATTAAATACTCAGTGTCTCTTATTTCATTAAATGCTTGATAAGAAATTCTTATGTATTTTTTATGCCCTTGTAACATAATGGGTATTTCTATTTTATGTTTTTCAAATAATAACTGCTTTAATTTTTCAGGAAAATTTGTGTTAATTTCTACACTACACAGTTGCCCAAAGAATTCATTTGTTAAAGGAGCCAAAGGCTCTACATTTAGTAAATCAAACAATTTTGGAGCCTGATTTAAAAGTGATGACTTACACCTAGATGAAATACTTTTCCAATCGTGTTTATTCATAAATTCAACAGCTTTAGGAACTGTTAAAAAAGCCGAAAAATCTCTGGTTCCATTAAACTGGTGATAATCAAAAAATTTAGAACTAGAAGGGTTATCACTTTCATATCCCCAGCTTATAATTAAAGGTTCTAGCATGTGCTGAAATTCGGGTTTAGCGTATAAAAAAGAGCACCCTTTAGGTGTCATCATCCACTTATGACAAGCTCCTGTATAAAAATCAGCTTTTAGTTTTGAAAGATCTAAATTAATGTGCCCAGGCACATGAGCTCCATCTACAATTGTTATCAACCCTCTTTTTTTTGCCTCTTCACAAATTTCTTTAACTGGAAGAATTAATCCAGTAGTACTTGTAATCTGACTTATAAATACCACTTTTGTGTTTTCACTAAATCCCTTCCAAAACTCTTCGATGAACTGCTCTTTTGATGCAATTGGCAAGCTTATAGGCTGAGCAACGTATTTTGCACCTTGCTTTTTACAGTAATAATTCCAAGTTCTATCCAAAGCACCATATTCTAAATTTGTAGATAGCACTTCATCGTTAAGGCTTAGCGATATGTTTTTTGCAAGTAGATTAACTGCATAAGTTGGATTTGAAACAAAAACTAAATCTTGGTAGTTACAATTAATATATTTAGCTAAAGAAATAGCTGATTTTTTTAAATGGTCAATTCCGTCAACTGTAATAAATTGAACTGGATCCGACTCCAATAAATATTGCCATTTAATGTAATCATCAAAAATCTCTTTAGGGCAAGCACCAAAAGACCCAAAATTCAAATAAGTAACATCTCTATTTAAAAGAAATAAATCTTTCATTTTCTTTTAAAACTAATAAATATGGATCAACTAAACATCAAACAAACATCAAAAATTAATATTTCAAAAAGTATAACTTTAACGTTATAAAGTTTAAAAAAAATTCAATGAAAAAAGTTATTACTTTATTCTTCATTTCGGTTGTTCTTTATTCGTGCAACTCCATTGAAAAAAATATAAATCAGATAGCTAAAGCCAATTTAGATTTCACACAATTTGTAAACCCATTAATTGGCACAAGTAAAATGGGGCATGTTTTTCCTGGTGCGACAGCACCTTTTGGAATGGTTCAATTGAGTCCTCAAACAAATTTTCAGGTCATGTTTAATGAAGAAGGTAATTACAATAAAGAAACTTATGAATATTGTGCAGGTTATCAATATAAGGACACAACAATAATTGGCTTTTCTCATACAAATTTCAGTGGAACTGGGCATTCAGATTTAGGTGATTTTTTAATTATGCCAACTACTGGAGCATTAACATTAAATCCTTTACCTACAAAAGATTTAAATGACGGATTTTATTCAAGTTTTTCGCACAACAATGAGAAAGCATCACCAGGGTACTATTCAGTGAAATTAGATAAATACAACATAAAAGCTGAACTTACAGCTAGTGATCGTGTAGGATTTCATAAGTACACCTTTCCAAAATCAGAAAATGCACATATCATATTAGACATGGTATACAATGTTTATCATCATGAAAACAAAAATGTTTGGACTTTTATTAGAGTTGAAAATGATTCATTAGTTACAGGATACAGACAAACAAAAGGATGGGCAAGAACTAGAAAAGTATTTTTTGCAATGCAATTTTCTAAGCCTTTTAATAGCTATGGTCATGAGAAATTAAATAAAGAGACATATGATGGGTTTTATAGAAGGTTTAAACAAAATGAAAATTTCCCAGAAATAGCTGGCAAAGATGTTAGAGCTTACTTTAATTTCAACACCGCTAAAGATGAAGAAATTCAAATAAAATTTGCTCTTTCTTCTGTGAGTTCTAATGGAGCTTTAAAAAATTTAAAAGCAGAAATAAATCACTGGAACTTTGAGAAAACAAAACTTGAAACAAAAGAAAAATGGAATAAAGAGCTTTCTAAAATTGAAATTTCTTGTTTAAATAATTCAGATAAAAAAACATTTTACACTGCATTCTATCACACCAATTTATCACCTATTATTTATGAAGATGTAGATGGGCAGTATAGAGGCTTAGATCAAAACATTTACACATCCAAAGACTTTAAAAACTATTCAATATTTTCACTATGGGACACCTACAGAGCACTACATCCATTGTTTAACATAACACAACCTGAAAGAAATAACGACATGATTAAATCAATGTTAGCACATCAAAATCAAAGTGTTCACAATATGCTTCCTATTTGGAGCCATTATGGAAATGAAAATTGGTGCATGATTGGATATCATGCAACTTCTGTTATTGCAGATGCCATAGTAAAAGGTGTAGGAGACTTTAACCTTAAAAACGCATTGGAAGCTTCAGTTAAAACATCAAACGTTCGATATTTTGATGGATTGGGTGACTATATAGACTTCCATTACGTACCTGATGACAAGAGTCATTCATCCGTTTCTAAAACATTAGAATATGCTTACAATGATTGGTGTATTGCTCAAATAGCAAATATCCTAGATGAAGAGATATTAGAAAAAGAATACACTAAAAGATCTAAATATTATGAAAATGTATTTGATTCCACAATTGGATACATGAGGCCAAAACTTTCTAATGGCCAGTTTAGAAAAAAATTCGACCCTATGGACACACATGGGCAAGGATTTATCGAGGGAAACGCTTGTAATTATGGACTTTACGTCCCTCAAAACATAAACAAAATGATTACCCTAATGGGCGGAAAAAATAAATTCTGCAATCAATTAGATTCTTTATTTAGCAATGAAATAGATGAAAAATACATCAATCAACATGAAGACATAACAAAAGATGGAATTATTGGAAATTACGTACATGGAAACGAACCTGGGCATCATATTCCCTACTTATACAATTGGACCAACAAACCTTACAAAACACAAGAGCGGATTAGAATGATAATAAACACAATGTATAGTTCAAGTGTAAATGGCTTATGTGGTAATGATGATGCAGGACAAATGAGTGCCTGGTACATCTTTAGCAGTCTTGGTTTTTATCCAGTTACTCCAGGATCTGCTTATTACGCTACTGGAAGTCCTTTAATAGTAGATGCTACAATTCATTTGGACAACAAAAAAACGTTAAGAATAAAAACAGTAAATCAAAGCAAAGAAAATATCTACGTTAATAAGATTACAATAAATGGTAAAGAATTAAAAGGATACCAATTAAACCATTATGACATAATTAATGGCGGTGAAATTATTTTTGAAATGAGTAGTGAACCTAAATTATCTAAGTAGATTAATGTGACCAACAAACTCTCGCATTTCTCCGTTAATTTGATCTCTTGCTATAATTTTATAAACATAAACACCTTCAGGAGATTTAACCCCATTATAAGTTCCGTCCCATCCAACATCAGGATGGTGAGCATCAAAAATTAGCTCTCCCCATCTGTTAAAGATGTAAAAATCATAATTAACAGGATCTAAACCATTAAAAACTGGTAAAAATATTTCATTTACACCATTATCATTAGGCGTGAATGCATTAGGGACATAAACTAAAAATTGATCTTCAATTAGAACAGTATCATATGCTAAATCTGTACATCCATCTATTGATGTTACAAGAAGTTCAACTTGAAATGTTCCGGTATTTTCAAAATCGAAAATTGGGTTTTGAATTATTGAAGAACCAATTTGAAAATCCCAACTCCATTGACTTGCATTAAGGGACTGATCAGTGAAATAAATAATAGGATCTACAATAGTTGTCGTTTGAGGGTTAAATGTAAAGTTTGCTTCTGGCAAGGGATATACATTTATCATGGCCGATTCAATGTATGAACTCTCACAATTATTAGCATCTATAACTGTAAGAGAAACATCATAGGTGCCAGCTGAAAGATAATTGTTTGTTGCTAAACCACAATTAGAAGAAGTTCCACCGTCACCAAAATCCCATAAACAACTTACACCTAATGTACCAGTACTTGTGAAATTCACTTCCAGAGGTTCGCATCCATCATATATATCAGCAACAAAAGAAACTTCAGGAAGAGGGTTCACAACAACATCAATATAACCTGTGTCTCCACATACAGAAGATATTTCATAACTAATAGTATGAACACCATCTCCTACAACCAACGGATTAAATTCATTATTTTGCATTCCGGGGCCTACCCAAACACCACCAGGGTCAACAGCATTTAAAATAAATGGGGGTGCATTTTCACAAACAGGAATAACATTTGAAATGGTAGCATCAGAATATTGAATACCGGGCAAAACTTCAACACTAATGACATAAGAGCAACCGTTAAAATCTTTAATCTCAATGTTGTAATTATTAGCACACAAAGAGCTTAAAGAACTTACATTTCCAAAATTAGCACCATTATCAAATGAATATAAATAAGGAGGTGATCCTCCAATAGCCGTTAAATCTATTGAACCCTGACAATCTCCAATACAAGTTTCATTTGCCAAAGTTATTGTAGCGTAAATGGTGTCTGGTTCATTAATAACTACAGTTGCTACAGACACACAACCAATATCATCAGTAATCGTAACCGTATTTATACCCGCACAAAGACCTGCTGTAGTTGGTTGCGTTGGTGTTGACCCAGAATTCCATAAATAAGTAAAAGGTGCTGTTCCGCCAGAAATGGAAGCAGTACCTTGACCATTACATAAGCCATAGCAAGACACCATAACATCTTCAATAGCAGATGCTGTTCCACTAGCTAAATCAGTTATTGATTGGTTAGCTGAAGCAGAACAACCGTTATCATCATTAACAACTACATCGTAAGATCCACCAGCTAAATTTGACACAACTGAAGTTGAAGCTATAAGATTACCTGCTTGATACCATTCATAATTATAGTCTGTAGAAATAGTTCCACCAGATGCTGAAACACTTACACCACCATCAGGTTGTCCACAATTAGAATTAACGAAATTAGTTGTGATTGAAACTTCAGAAGGTTCATTTATTGTTACAGAAAGAGTTGTTAAACACATATTAACATCACTTACCGACAAATCATATGTACCAGCACACAAGCCATTGACATCTTCAATAGTTTCTGAAAATGAATTAGGCCCTGTCCATGAAAAAACATATGGTGATGTACCACCAGAAACAGAAATATCTACATTACCATCGCAAGAATTATAACATTGTGTATTGTTACTTGTCACAACATTACTTAAAAGCAATGTGGGTTCTGTTATTAATACTGTAACAGGAAACTGACAACCATTTGCATCCTCTGAAATAACAGTGTTATTACCTGCTGAAAGAGTACTAAAAAATCCTGCTGCTTGCCATATGGTTCCTCCATCTATCGAATATTGATAAGGAGCAGTACTTCCACTTGCTAGAACAGTTACGTCTCCATCATTGCCTCCATGACATGAAACGGCTGACTGTGAACTTATGCTTGCTGTTATTCCACTTAAATCATTTATTACTACATTTAACGTAGTTCCACAATTGTTTGCATCTTCAATATTTACTAAATAATTGCCTGGCATTATTGCCGGAAAAGTCCCAGATGATTGCCAAGTAACTCCTCCATCTGTTGAATATTGATACCCTGGTGTTCCATCTACACCCTGTACTGTAAATGAACCATTTGCTAAACCACAAGTTGCATCTGTTGTTGTATTTATAGTTCC
>JAQWSL010000098.1 GCA_029243225.1 Flavobacteriales bacterium | reverse complement strand
ATCTTTTATGACTGAATTATCTCGTCATATTGGACCTAATACTGATGTCCCTGCTGGAGATATAGGAGTTGGAGGTAGAGAGATTGGCTACTTGTTTGGGCAATATAAAAGACTAAGAAATGAATTTACTGGTGTGCTAACTGGGAAAGGTATTAATTGGGGAGGTTCTTTAATTAGACCTGAAGCAACAGGTTATGGTACTGTATATTTTGCTGCTGAAATGTTGAAAACTAAAGGTGATGATTTCAATAACAAAATTGTAGCTGTTTCAGGTTCTGGAAATGTAGCTCAATATGCAGTAGAAAAAGTAAATGAATTGGGAGGAAAGGTTGTTACTTTAAGTGATTCTAAAGGATATATATATGATCCAGCTGGAATTGATTCAGAGAAATTAGCTTGGGTAATGGAGCTTAAAAATGAAAAAAGAGGTAGAATTAAAGAATATACATCAAAATTTCCTGGTAGTGAATTCCATGAAGGTAAAAGGCCTTGGGAGGTTAAAGTTGATGTTGCTCTTCCTTGTGCAACTCAAAATGAGCTAAATGGTGATCAAGCAAAAGTATTGGTTGAAAACGGATGTGTTTGTGTTGCTGAAGGAGCTAACATGCCCTCAACGCCTGAAGCAATAGCTGTTTTTCACGATTCAAAAATTATGTTTTCTCCAGGTAAGGCTGCCAATGCTGGTGGTGTTGCTACTTCTGGATTAGAAATGTCTCAAAATTCATTAAGGTTATCCTGGTCTAGAGAAGAAGTTGATCAAAAACTTAAAGGCATTATGCTGTCAATTCATGAGCAGTGCGTAAAATATGGAACTGAAGAAGATGGTTACATTGATTACGTCAAAGGAGCAAACATTGCAGGTTTTGTTAAAGTTGCCGATTCCATGATTGATCAAGGAGTGGTCTAATTATAAATTTATGTACGGAAAAATAAAAAATCATCTCGAAGCTGAATTGTCAGCTGTTGAGAATGCTGGTCTTTTTAAAAGAGAGAGAGTAATTACTTCTGCTCAGGGAGCTGATGTAACTGTTAGCTCTGGAGATGATGTGGTAATAATGTGTGCAAATAATTACCTTGGATTATCTTCACATCCTGATGTTGTAGAAGCTTCAAAAAAAGCATTAGATACACATGGATTTGGAATGTCTTCTGTTAGGTTTATTTGTGGTACACAAGATATTCATAAAGAATTGGAGCTTAAAATTGCTCAATTTTATGGAACAGAAGATACCATTTTATATGCAGCAGCTTTTGATGCAAATGGTGGCTTATTTGAACCACTATTTAATGCTGAAGACGCTATTATTTCTGATGAATTAAACCATGCTTCAATCATTGATGGTGTTAGGTTGTGTAAGGCTCAACGCTATCGTTATAAGCATAGCGACATGGTAGACTTAGAAAAACAATTACAGCTTGCTCAAGATCAGCGTTTTAGAATTATTGTTACTGACGGTGTCTTTTCAATGGATGGAGACATTGCTAAAATGAATGAGATTTGTGATTTGGCTGATAAATATGACGCTCTTGTAATGACTGATGAATGTCATTCTGCTGGATTTATTGGTAAAACAGGAAGAGGTGTTCCTGAATACCACAATGTGATGAATAGAGTTGATATAGTTACAGGTACTTTAGGTAAAGCTTTAGGCGGTGCTATGGGAGGGTACACAACAGGAAAAAAAGAAGTAATAGAAATGCTAAGGCAAAGATCTAGACCTTACTTATTTTCAAACTCGTTAGCTCCATCTATTGTTGGTGCAGCCATAAAAGTTTTTGATTTGTTAAGTAAGTCTACTGAGCTAAGAGATAAATTAGAAGAGAATACTAAATATTTTAAAACTAAAATAATAGCTGCTGGTTTTGATATAAAACCTGGAAACTCTCCTATTGTTCCAATTATGCTTTATGATGCTGCTTTGTCGCAAAAATTTGCTGATATGTTGCTGGAAGAAGGTGTATATGCTATTGGATTCTTTTATCCAGTAGTTGGTAAAGGGCAAGCAAGAATAAGAACTCAAATTTCTGCTGCTCATGAGAAAAAACATTTGGATAAAGCAATAAATGCATTTATTAAAGTTGGTCGAAAACTAGATGTTATTGCTTAACATTTTATTTTTTTTATAATGTTGATGGTAAAAAAAATCTTAAGTCTTGTTTGAATGAAAATTTAATTCTATCTTCGCACCCCGATTTTAGGGAAAGTTATAGATATTTAAAAAAATAAATAAAGTGGATACACTTAGTTATAAAACAATTTCAGCGAATAAAGAGACCGTCAATAAAGATTGGTTATTAGTAGATGCTGAAGGTGAGACATTAGGAAGACTAGCAAGTAAAGTTGCCAAACTAATTAGAGGGAAACATAAAGTAAATTTTACTCCTCATGTTGATTGTGGCGATAATGTTGTAGTTATTAATGCTGAAAAAATAACTCTTTCAGGAAATAAATGGGAAGGGAAACAATACATAAGACACACTGGTTATCCTGGTGGTCAAAGATCTTTAAGTGCATCACAAGTATTAGCTAAACACCCTGAGAGATTAGTAGAGAAAGCGGTTAAAGGGATGTTGCCTAAAAATAAATTAGGTAATCAATTATATACTAACCTATATGTATATGTTGGTGGTGAGCACAATCAAGAAGCTCAAAAACCAAAAAAAATAAATTTAAAGGAAATATAAATTACTAAAATGGATGTAATTAACACATTAGGAAGAAGAAAATCTTCAGTAGCTAGGGTATACCTGTCAAAAGGAAAGGGTAAAATCACTATTAACAAAAGAGATTACAAGGATTATTTTACAACTGGTGTTATGCAGTATAAAGTAAACCAACCATTTGAATTAACAGATACTTTAGGTAAGTATGATGTTAAAGTTAATGTTAGTGGAGGAGGTAATACTGGTCAAGTAGAAGCTGTTCGCCTTGGTATTTCTAGAGCATTAGTTGAACTAAACGAGGATTATAAACCTCTTCTTAAAGCTGAAGGCCTTATGACCAGAGATCCAAGAATGGTTGAAAGAAAGAAACCAGGTCAACCTAAAGCAAGAAAGAAATTCCAATTTAGTAAACGTTAATATTCTAAAGAAGTGCTCTTGCCGAGTACTTGTTTAGTATCTAAGCTAATTAGACCGATTTTTCGCTACTAATTATGCTGCTGTAAAATGAGAAAAATTCTCACAGTAAAAAGAAAGTAAACAATAAAAAATGGCAAATTTGAAATTTGATGAATTATTAGAAGCAGGTGTACACTTTGGACACCTCAAAAGAAAGTGGAATCCAGCAATGGCGCCTTATATCTTTGATGAAAAGAAAGGAATCCACATCATTGATCTTAACAAAACAATCGTTAAAATAGAAGAAGCTGCAAATGCAATGAAACAAATTGCTAAGTCGGGTAGGAAAATTCTATTTGTTGCAACTAAAAAACAAGCTAAAGAAATATTAGAAGCTAAAGTTTCTGAAACTAGGATGCCTTTCATTTCCGAAAGATGGCCAGGGGGCATGTTAACTAACTTCAAAACTACTAGAAAAACTATCCGTAAAATGTCTACCATTGATAAAATGATGAAAGATGGAACTGCGGATACAATGTCTAAAAGAGAGCGATTACAAATGACTAGACAAAGACAGAAGATGGAAAAAATCTTCGGTTGTGTTGTTGATATGTCAAGGTTGCCAGCTGCAATTTTTATTGTTGATATAAAAAAGGAACACATAGCATTAGCTGAAGCTAAAAATTTAGGAATTCCAGTTTTTGCGATGGTCGATACTAATTCTAATCCTTCCGGAGTTGATTTTATTATCCCATCTAATGATGATGCAACTAAATCAATTGAACTTGTATTGTCTTCTATGTGTGAGGCTGTAAAAGAAGGTTTAGGGGAGCGTAAAGCATCTAAGGAAAAAGCTGATGCTGAAGCACAAAAAGCAAAAGCAGCCAAAGAAGAAGCAGAAGCTAAAGCTAAAGAAGAAGCAGAAGCTAAAGCAAAAGAAGCAAAAGCAGCTGAAGTAGTTGCTGAAAAAGCTGAAGAAAAAAAATAATTTACAACTAATATTTTAAACAAATTTATTATGGGTATTTCTGCTAAAGATGTAAACGAATTAAGAAAGAAAACAGGATCAGGAATGATGGACTGTAAAAAGGCACTTGAAGAATCTAATGGAGACATGCAAGGAGCTATTGATTTTTTAAGAAAAAAAGGTCAGAAAATTGCTGCTAAAAGAGGTGATAGAGATGCTAAAGAAGGATTGGTTGTTGCAAAAACAACTGAAGATGGCTCAAAAGGAGTTTTAGTATGTTTAAACTGCGAAACTGATTTTGTTGCTAAAAACGAAGATTTTGGAAAGTTAGCTAATACTATTGCAACAATCGCTTCCAATAACTCTCCATCAAATGTTGCTGATCTTTTAGGTTTATCTTTTGATGGTAATGGTATTTCAATAGGTGATAAGATCACTGAACAAACTGGTGTAATTGGTGAGAAAATTGAAATCTCAGGTTTTGAGCTTATTGAAGCAGTTCAAGTTGTTGCTTACAATCATCCAGGTAATCAAATTGCTACAATTGTAGGATTAAATGCAGATGCTGAAGATGAAGGTAGACAGGTTGCAATGCAGGTAGCTGCTATGAATCCAATCGCTTTAGATAAAGAATCTGTTTCAGAAGAAATAGTTGCAAGAGAAATTGAGGTTGGTAAGGAATTAGCTATTCAAGAAGGGAAACCTGCTGAAATGGCTGAAAAAATAGCTATGGGAAGGTTAAATAAGTTTTTCAAAGAATCAACCTTATTGAATCAAGCATTTATTAGAGATAATAAGAAAACTGTTCAACAATTTTTGAAAGAAACTAGTCCAGATTTATCTGTTACTGATTTTAAAAGGATATCATTATCCATTTAATAATATTAATATTTATATTTAGAGAGCCATTGGCTCTCTTTTTTTTGCTTAAAAATTAAATAATACATGAAATACAAAAGAATACTTCTAAAATTAAGTGGTGAAGCACTAATGGGTAAAAAGCAATTTGGAATTGATAATGATCGATTAATGCAGTATGCAAATGAAGTAAAAGAAATTTCTGATCTTGGTGTTGAAATTGGAATTGTTGTTGGAGGTGGAAATATTTTCAGAGGCGTTCAAGCCGAGCAGGGCGGAATGGATAGAACTCAAGGTGACTACATGGGGATGCTTGCTACTATGATAAATAGTATGGCTTTACAAGCTGCATTGGAGTCTATAGGTGTTTATTCTAGGTTGCAGTCTGCCATAGAAATGAAAGAAATTGCTGAGCCTTTTATCAAAAGAAGAGCTGTAAGACACTTGGAAAAAGGAAGGGTTGTTATTTTTGGAAGTGGAACTGGTAATCCATTTTTCACTACTGACTCAGCAGCATCTTTAAGAGCTATTGAAATTGATGCTGATGTAATATTAAAAGGAACTAGAGTGAATGGAATTTATTCAGAAGATCCAGAACTAAACCCTAATGCTAAAATGTATGATAATTTAACTTTTAGCGAAGTATTTAATAAAGATTTAAAAGTTATGGACATGACTGCATTTACATTGTGTAAAGAAAACAATGTTCCCATAATTGTTTTTAACATGAATCAAGCGGGTAACCTTAAAAAAGTTGTTACTGGTGAAAATGTAGGAACATTGGTAGAAGTATAATTTTAAAGTTATTTATAATGAATGAAGAATTAGATTTATTAATGAGTGAAGCTGAAGATGGTATGAAAAGTGCTGTTGAGCGTTTAAATGTTGAGTTAACAAAAATAAGAGCAGGTAGAGCTACTCCTTCAATGTTAGACACTGTTAAGGTTGATTATTATGGCTCGCAAACTCCAATATCACAAGTTGGAAATATTAGTACCCTAGATTCTAAAACTTTAAGTATTCAACCTTGGGAAAAAGGAATTTTAGATGAAATAGCTAGAGGAATAATTAATGCTAATTTAGGTTTGAATCCTCAAAATAATGGAGAGCTAATTATCATTTCTGTGCCAACTTTAACTGAAGAAAGAAGAAAAGAATTGGTTAAAAGAGCAAGAGCTGAAGGTGAAAATGCTAAAGTTAGAATTCGTTCCGAAAGAAAAGATGCAAACGATTTTATAAAGTCATTGAAAAATGATGGGTTAAGTGAAGACCAGACTAAGTCAGCAGAAGATGAAGTTCAGGAATTAACAAATTCTTATACAAATCAAATAGATTCTTTGGTTGATTTAAAAGAAGTTGACATTATGAAAGTTTAATCTTTTAAATAGTAGCTGTTTTGATTATTTATGTCAGTTTTTTTAGGATAATCAAAAAAAATATAACACATTTGTTTAATAGCTTAACAACACTAACCGTTTGATTAAGCAACAAAAATTGTTTAATTTATTAATATTTAAAATTTAAAAAGATGAAAAAATTATGGATTTTACCTATTGCTGCTATGATGATGGTTGCATGTGGTGGAGCAA
>JAQWSL010000091.1 GCA_029243225.1 Flavobacteriales bacterium | reverse complement strand
CATCTATAAATTTTCTTCGAATATCACTACCATCTAAAATTAAATTAATATCGTAAGGTGTAATCATAACGGCAGGCATAAAACCAATGTGTTCTGAAAGTTTTTTATATGCTTTTTTATTTTTTCTGAATATTTTTTTCTCCCCTCTTTTCATACCACAATGAAGGTCAAATACATCATCATTTAACTTGCATTTAGCTTGTATAGCTAAAAAAGGAGCTTCAAAAAGAATATTTTGACTATCAATAGAATTGAAAAAACTTTTAGTGTAACTTAAGTAGTGAATAGAATCCAAAACATTCGTTTTCCCTTGACCATTTTTACCTAAAAAACAATTTACTCTATTGGAAAAATCAAAGCTTAATTCTTGACAATTTTTAAAATTTAATAGGGCTAAATTGGTTAGATACATAAAACAAAAATACTACTATGAAGAAAGGTTATGCAATTTATCTTAAAAAAACTATTTTTGCAGTCATAATTAAAAAATCATTATGTCTGAATTAGAAGATAAAAACTTAGAAAACGTTGAGCAACAAGAGTCAACTAGTAAAATAAACGTAGAAGATTTTCTTGGTGATGAAAGTGCAGAATTCTTAGAAAAGAATAGGTCCTCAATTAAAATTAGCTCTATTGTGCTGGCCATTCTTGTTGTTGGTTGGTTTTCTTACAGTGTTCTTTATAAGAATTATATAGTTATTCCTGAAAACGAAAAATCTCTTGCAGCAATTTGGAAACAAGAAGCTGCTGCTTTTGACAACAATGATTGGAACAGCTTAATAAATGGAGATTCCAATCAAACATTTAAAGGTTTAGAAAAAGTTGTTGATCAATATTCTGGATACGATGGTGGTAAATTAGCCGAATACGATCTTGGAATTGCATATTTAAATACTGGAGATTTTGACAAAGCTATTGAGTCTTTGTCTAATGTAGATTTTAATGATGAAATCATTGCTACAATAGCTTTAGGAGGTATAGGAGATGCTTATCTTCAAAAAGGTGACATTAAAAAAGCTGGCAACTTTTATGAGCAAGCTTACAAAAGAAGAGACAATGAATTAACAACTCCAATGTACATGATGAAGTCTGCTTTCACTCACGAAATGGATGAAAACTATAACGATGCTCAAAAAATATATCAAGAGTTAATTGAAAAATACCCAAGTTCTCCACTATCTATTACTGCTGAAAAATATTTAGAATCTTTAAAGCTAGGTTCTCCCGTTTACAAACCTGTATATCAGGAAGAATAAATGGCAACAGCACAAAATAATCTTTCAAATTTCGATAAAACCGAAATTCCAGATGCTCGTAAAATGATTATTGGAATTGTTGTTTCTCAATGGAACAACAACGTCACTGACAATCTTCTTAAAGGTGCTAAGGACACATTATTAGACCTAAATTTAGTTGAAACAAATATCATTATAAATAATGTGCCAGGAACTTTTGAACTTCCATTAGCCGCTCAATATTTATTAGAAAACACAAATGTTCAAGGAGTAATTGCTTTAGGCAGTGTCATTCAGGGTGAAACTAAACATTTTGATTTTGTTTGTGATGGAGCAACAAATGGTCTAATGAATGTGAGTTTAAAATACAACAAACCAGTAATAATGGGTATTCTTACAGATAACACCTTACAACAAGCAATTGATCGATCTGGCGGAAAACATGGAAACAAAGGAGTCGAATGTGCTGTTGCGTGTGTTAAAATGATAGCACTTAAAAAAGAAATTGGATCTCCAAAAGGAAAAATTGGATTTAATACTTAATCAAGTATTTCTTTAATGTTTGGTTTAAAATATTGAGCTGACTTTAAAATTTTACCATCTTCTCTATATATTGGTTTGCCGTTTTCATCAAGTTTACTCATATTACTTTTTTGAATTTCATTAAACACTTCTTCAATTTTATGTTGCATACCGTGTTTTAAAATAGTTCCACATAAAATGTATAACATATCTCCTAAAGCATCTGCTATTTCCACAAGATCTCCATTTTTGGCAGCATCGAGATATTCATCATTTTCTTCCATCATTAAACGATGTCTTAACAAATAATCTCGTTCATTAATGGTTGCTACAGGAGCATCCTCATTATCAATTAAAAAAGCATCGTGAAAAGCTCTAACAGATGATATACAGTCTTTAAGTAGTAATTCTTTATTATTCATGGGATAAAAATAAAAGTTTCTTATACATGATTTGTGAAATTTTATAAATTATCCTTAACATTTATTAACAACATATTTCTTGAATTAAAATCAATATTTCACAAATTTACTTCGTTAAAAAAAAGAACCGACAAATAAAGTTAATTATGGAAGAAAATAAAGAAGTAGTTAGTCACAAAGAAATTGATGCTTCAATTCCCGTTTCTACTGACATTAGAGAATTAAATGAACTTATTCAAAAAGAGAGTGCATTTATTGATCTTCTTAACATGGAAATCAAGAAAGTTATTGTGGGGCAACATCACATGATTGAAAGTTTAATGATTGGTTTATTATCTAACGGACACATTTTACTCGAAGGTGTACCAGGACTTGCAAAAACATTAGCAATAAGTACACTATCACAAACCATAGATGCTGATTTTAAAAGAATTCAATTCACTCCAGATTTGTTACCTGCAGATTTGCTAGGTACAATGATTTACAATCAGAAAAAAGAAGAATTTATTTCTAAGAAAGGACCCCTATTTTCCAACTTCATTTTGGCTGATGAAATTAATAGAGCACCTGCTAAAGTTCAAAGTGCATTACTTGAAGCAATGCAAGAAAGACAGGTTACTATTGGAGAGCAAACTTATAAACTACCTGAACCATTTTTAGTGATGGCTACACAGAACCCTATCGAGCAAGAAGGAACCTATCCCCTTCCAGAAGCTCAGGTAGATAGATTCATGCTTAAGGTTGTTTTACCTTACCCAAAAAGAGAAGAAGAAAAGCTGATTATTAGAGCAAATGTTTCTTCAAAAGGAATGGCAAAACCAAATAAAGTGATTAGTCCTAAGCAAATCATAAAAGCTAGAGAAGTGGTTAAAAAAATATACATGGATGAAAAAATAGAACAATACATCGTTGATATAGTTTTTGCTACAAGAGAACCTGCTGAATTCCAACTAAAAGATATTGAACCACTAATTGCATTTGGTGGATCACCTAGAGCAAGCATTGCTTTAGCAAATGCATCAAAAGCATATGCTTTCATTAAAAGAAGAGGATATGTTATTCCTGAAGATGTAAGGGCTGTAGCTCATGATGTTCTTAGACATAGAATTGGTTTAAGCTATGAGGCTGAAGCAGAAAACATAACTAGTGTAGAAATAATTAATACAATTCTCAATAAAGTTGATGTACCCTAAATAATCAGTTTCTGACAATGGATACTAAAGAATTACTTAAAAAAGTAAGAAAAATAGAAATTAAAACCAAAGGACTTTCTAATCAAGTTTTTTCAGGAGAATACCATTCCGCATTTAAAGGAAAAGGAATGGCTTTTTCAGAAGTTAGAGAGTACATGCCTGGTGATGAAATAAGAACAATTGACTGGAATGTAACCGCTAGATTCAATCACCCATATGTAAAGGTTTTCCATGAAGAAAGAGAATTAACTGTGATGCTATTGGTTGACATTTCTTCATCCGAAATGTTTGGGTCTGCAAACCAACTAAAAAAAGAAGTTATAGCAGAGCTATGTGCTGTAATTGCTTTTTCAGCAACTCAAAACAACGATAAAATTGGGGCCATTTTATTTTCAGATGTTACAGAACTTTACATTCCACCTAAAAAAGGAAAAAAACATATTCTTAGAATTATTAGAGAATTAATTGAATTTAAACCTGTAAGCAAAAAAACAGATATAGGAGCTGCTATTAAATATTTCAATAACATGATAAAAAAAAGAAGCATCGCTTTTATAGTTTCAGATTTTATTGATGATAATTATGAAAAAGATTTAAAAATAGCTAATAAGAAACACGACATCGTGGGGCTGAAAGTTTTTGACTCTAGGGAAAAAATACTTCCAAACATTGGATATGCCCAATTTGAAGATATTGAAAGTGGAATTAAAAAATGGGTGAACACCAATAGTAAAAAACATCAACTTAAGTATAAAAACAATGCTTTAAGTAGGGAGCATCAAACATTAGAAACATTCAGAAAATCTAATGTAGATTTTGCTAATATCGACATTGAACAAGGTTATATCAAACCATTAATGAATTTGTTTAAAAGAAGATGAAAAAGCTGTTATACATATTTATATTGATTTATTCAGCATCTTTTTCTCAAGAAGAAAAATTCACTGCTGAAGCAATAAATAATGAGCTTTTAATCGGTGAACCAACTCAAATAAAATTTGAATTATCATTTCCAGCATCAATTGCAATTGATGAAATTTCATTCCCTAATTTCAAAACTAACGACACACTAGGTAATAATTGGGAATTATGGAATATAGATACAATTAAAATTCAAAATTTTGACAATGGAGATGGAGAATTTATAACTCAGATTACTCAAAACATTGAAATTGCAAATTTTGACACTGGCAGATACGAATTCCCTCCTATGATTGCTACAATTCAAAATAGAAATATTAAAAGTGCACCTATAAGTTTCAACATAAAATCTGTAAATCTTGTAGATGATCAAACCATAAACAACATAAAAGACATTAAACTTGACCCACTAAACATCTTTGATAAACTAAGAAACTGGTTTGAAAAATATTGGCACCTAATCTTAGGAATATTTTTAATTGTAAGCCTTCTTTTATTAATCTATAAAAAAGTGAAGACAAAAAAAGAAATTGTAAAAATTCAAGAACCAAAAATTCCTATTCCCATTATTTTGTTAGAGAAATTAAAAGAAATAGAAAAACAAAAATTATGGCAAAAAGGAAAGTACAAGCTTTATTTCACAAAGATTAATTCTGTAGGTTGGGAGTTCATTGAGTATAGATATAATATTGCAACCTTTGAAAAAACAAGTATAGAAATCCTTTCCTCTTTAAAGCTAACCAGCATCAACCAAAATTGGATAGCTTCTTTAGAAAAATTATTTACCATTTCTGATTTAGTGAAATTTGCAAAACAAATACCTACTGAGCAAGAAAACATCTTTGCAATACAAACAATTAGAGAATTCATCGAAAATGAAAGAAATGATTTATTAAATACAGAAACAAAAGAGTGAAAATATTTAATACATATCACTTTCAAGACCCTAATTTTCTATGGATACTTATGCTAATCCCTATTTCAATATTTATATATTATTGGAAATTAAAATCTAACACTTCATCTTTAAAAACTCCTTCAATTAAGTTTGTAGATGGACTACACAACAACAAATTAAGCTGGTTTAATCATGCTATTTTTAGCTTAAAACTAATTGCCTTAAGTGCTTTAATATTAGGGCTCTCTAGACCTCAGCTTTCTGTTGAATCTGAAGCTGTAACAAAGCTTCAAAAAGAAGGAATAGACATAATAATATCAATGGATGCTTCTGGAAGTATGCTAGCTCAAGATTTTAAACCAAACAGATTTGAAGCATCTAAAAATCTTGCGTCAGATTTTGTAAAAGATCGGGTTAATGATAGAATGGGTCTTGTTGTATTTGAAGGTGAGGCATACACACAGTGCCCATTAACATCTGATATAAATATTCTTACCGATTTAATTGATGAAGCTGAGCAAGGAATTGTAGGACAAGGAACAGCAATAGGCATGGGGCTTGCCACAGCTATTAATAGACTAAGGGAATCTACATCACCAAGTAAAGTAATAATCTTATTAACTGATGGAGTCAACACACACGGGAAAATACATCCTTTAAATGCAGCTGAAATTGCAAGTAAATTAAACATAAGAGTTTACACTATAGGAGTTGGAACAAATGGCAAAGCCAAAACCCCTATCGCGATTGATCCTTACAGTGGCAATTACATATATGAACTTCAACCTGTAGAAATTGACGAAACTACTCTCAAAAAAATAGCGGAAAATACCGGTGGAAAATATTTTAGAGCTACAGACAACAACAAACTAAAAGAAATATATCAAGAGATTAACAAATTAGAAACTGCAAAAATTGAAACCATTGAATATGAAGTTGATTTACCTGAACTAGGTTATATTTTCATTTTGATAGGATTAATTTCTCTAATGATTGCCTTCGTTTTAAGAAACATTATTTTCAAAACAATTAATTGAAAAAAATAAAATCAAAATATCAATTCAATAACGTTACAGCATTAATTTTTGTTGTCATTACGGAAGGACTATTCTGGTCTATCGCTCTTACAGCGTTTTACATTACTGTATCTAACATCAAAGAGTTTAGGTTTGAACATCCATATTTTTTATGGGTATTTTTAACAATACCATTTATAATAATATTTTGGTATTTAAATCGAACTTGGAAAAATAAAGCACTAACTAACTATTCATCTTTAAAACTTCTTCCATTCTTACACAATGGTTTTTCCAATTCAAAATCTATATTAAAATTTATATTTTTCAGACTTGGATTAGGCTTTATAATAATTGCATTTGCCAATCCTCAATATGGCGAAAATGAAAGAGTTGTTGACTCCAAAGGAATCGACATTATGATTGCTTTAGATGTTAGCAAAAGTATGCAAGCTGATGATTTAATTAAAGGTTATAGTAGATTAGAAGTAGCAAAAAAAGGGATCTCAAGTTTATTTCAAAATTTAAAAGGTGACCACATTGGAATCGTAGTTTTTGCTGGTGATGCTTACAAACAACTCCCAATAACACCTGATTATAAAGTTGCCAATATGTTTCTTACTAATATAGAAACACAAATGATTTCTTCACAAGGAACAGATATTGGGAATGCTATAGACAAATGTGTTTCATCATTTAAAGATGAGAGAGAAACAAACAAAGCAATAATAATCCTATCTGACGGTGAAGACCATGAAGAAAATGCATTAAATGCAGCCAAAGAAGCAAATAAAAAAGGAATTATTATTAATACTATTGGAATGGGAACGTCTAAAGGAGTTCCAATTCCAATCTATAGGAATGGCAAAAAATCTGGAGTAAAAAAAGATGAAAATGACCAAACCGTACTTACAAAACTAAATGAGCAGATGTTAATGGAAATAGCTCAAGCAGGTAATGGCAGCTATTCTAGAGCTTCAGGAATGGACATAGGTTTAAAAACCATTCTTAATAGAATTAATAAAATTGAAAAATCCACATTAGAAACAAACAGATACACTACATATGATGATAAATTTCAAATCTATTTATTTATAGGCCTTCTTTTTTTAATATTAGAGCTTTCTTTAACAGATAAAAGAACTAAATTTTGGAACCAATTTGAACTATTTAAAAATGAAAATTAAAATTTCTAGCATATTACTACTATTTGTTTGTTCATTAAACGTTCTTGGACAATATAAAGCAAAAATAGAGCTTAATGAAGGAGTAAAAGCATATGAAAATGGTGAATACCTAAAAGCGCAAGAACATTTTGAAAATTCATTTTCGAAAAATCCAGCTTACACAAAAGCAATATTCAATGCTGGAAATGCTGCTTACTTAAATGGTGATTTTGAAACTGCAAGAGATTTCTATAATAAATACATTAATTCAAAAGAAAATAAATTTGAGCGCGCTGAAGCTTTACACAACATTGGAAATAGCTATTTAAAAAATTTTAAAGAAAAAAAAGACGAAAATAGCTTAATTGAAAGCATTAATTATTTTAAAGAATCTCTTAGAGAAAATCCAAATGATCAAGAGACTAGATACAATTTAGCTTATGCATTAAACCAACTACAACAAAATCAAAATAAAGAAGACAACAAAGAAGACAACCAGCAGCAAGACGAAAAAGATCAAGACAAAAAAGAAGACAACCAGCAGCAAGACGAAAAAGATCAAGACAAAAAAGATCAAGATCAAAAGAAAGATAATAAAGATGGAAAGGGCAACAATGACAAAGAAGAAGAAAGAAAAGGAGAAATGTCTCAAAAACAAATAGAAAAAAACTTAGATGCCATTAACAACGAGGAAGAAAAAATATTATTAAAAGTAAATCGTCAAAAAGGAGACAAAAAGAAAACCACAAATAAGGAAAAAGATTGGTAAATAATGACATTTAATAAATCAACATATTTTTTTATTGCTTTAATCTGCTTTTCATTAATAAGTTTTAATGTTGTTTCTCAGGGGTTTAACATTAAGACTTTTGTTAGCGATAATAAAATTAAGAACAATGATTACTTTAAATATACAATTGAGACTAATAAAAAAGTAAAAATTAATTCGCCAAGCTTAGCTGACTTTAACATTATACAAGGCCCCTACTCTAGCTCTTCAAGCTCTGTTTCAATTACTAATGGTAAAATAAATAAAGTTGAAACTTATTCATTAACCTATTTACTTTCTCCAAACAAATCTGGGAAACTAACTATACTTCCTGCAACAGCAAGTTATAACGGAAAAGATTATAAATCGAATTCCATTGAAATTTCCGTTGGTGCTTCAAAACAAAACAACTCATCAGCTAATACAAAACCTACTAAAAACACTAATCTCTTTGCTAAAATTAATTTGAGTAAAAAGGACACTTACATGGGTGAAAACATCTTGGTTACTTATAAGATATATACAAGATACAACAGATTACAAATCATTGACCTAGATTACCCTATGACAAATGGCTTTTGGAATGAAGAAATTAAAACTCCTGGAAATGGTTGGCCACAAAAACAAGAAGTCATAAATGGTTTAACATACATAGTGCTTACTTTAAAAAAAGAAATTATATCACCTCAAAAAACAGGTTTATTAACAATACCACCAATTGAGACAAAAGTTCTTATAAATCAAGATTTTTTTAATCGTGGAACAGAAAAAACAATTAGAAGTAATAGTGTTAAAATTAATGTAAAACCCTTTCCTAAAGGAGCACCAAAAAACTTTAATGATCAAGTTGGGAAAAATTATAAATTAAACATTAAATATTCTGTGACAGAATTAAAAGTTGATGAACCACTCGATGTAACAATCGAGATTAGTGGCAATGGTAATTTAAAACAGCTACAAATTCCAGAAATTAGTTACCCATCAGATTTTGAAGTATTTCCATCAGAGAATAAAGAACAAGTTAAAGTTTCTAACAATGGTATTTCAGGAAAAAAGACTGTGCAGCAATTGTTAATCCCTAGGCATCATGGCGATTTCAAAATACCTGAAATAGAGTTCACCTATTTTGATTTAAGCACAAAAAAATATAAAACTTTAAAAAAACCGGCTAAAATCATTAAAGTCCAAAAATCTGATGATAAGAATTTAGCTAATTCAATTGTAAGGCAAAACAACCAAGAGGAAGTTGTTTTAATAAACAACAACAAACGACATATTGAAAGTAATTCTAAATTAAACCTAAATGAG
>JAQWSL010000068.1 GCA_029243225.1 Flavobacteriales bacterium | reverse complement strand
CCCATCAAAACGGAAAAAAGAATAAAAATTGACATTAAAATAGGCGCACTTAGTTTAGTAAATCTTGTGCCCATTAGTAATACCAGTCCTAGTGGAGCCAGCATAATAATCCAATGAGTTATTCCAGTTATTACAATGCCTGAGTTTGCAAACCAGTAGGCAGTTATGGCTGTAATCCCAAGAGCAACGAACATCATTGAGAAAACATTAGACACAAAACTTTTTGATAGTTCTTGTGTCTTTAAAATTGAATTTGATTGTATGTGTTTTTCTAGCATATTGAGTTTTAATTAAATAACGAGGAATTAAGTAGAATATTGAGTTATAACCCTTCTTTTATATCTAGTAAAAAAGATTTAATGTTACTTAGTTTTTTAACTATTGTATGGTTGTGTGATACTTCTTCTTTATTTCCTTTAAGTTTATCTTTTGCTCCTTGAAGTGTGTAGCCTCTTTCTTTAACTAAGTGAAAAATAATGTGGTAGTTTTCAACATCTTGTTTAGTGAATAACCGATTACCTTTTTTATTTTTTTTTGGTTTAATAATGTCAAATTCTTTTTCCCAAAACCGAATTAAAGAATTGTTAACATCAAACATCTGAGCTACTTCTCCGATTGAGTAGTAGACTTTAGTTAGTTCAAACGATTTAATTGAGATTTCACTCATAATGTAAAATTAATACAAACAATCAATTCTGTTACAAAGAGTAAAGAATTATAAATAACAAAATAATGTTAACTACATTGATTGAATTGGTCTCGAAGATAGCTCAATTACTTTTTCATACTCTTCTGGACTTAAATCATTGAAAAAATAATTCACAGGATTTACTTTATTATTATTTTTTATTACTTCATAGTGAAGGTGAGGGCCTGTAGATTGTCCAGTATTACCAAGAAAGGCGATTACTTCTCCTTTCTTAATTTTTTGTCCCCTCCTGCAATTTAATTTTTTGCAATGAGCATATTTTGTTTTGTATCCAAAACCATGGTCAATGATAACACATTTTCCATATCCACTGTTCCATTTTGCTAATTCAATAATACCATCTCCAGTAGCATAAATCTCTGTTCCTACTGGAGCGGTAAAATCTTGTCCAGTATGTAATTTCATAATTTTATGAATAGGATGCATTCTATAACCAAAACCAGAAGAAATTCTACTCAAATCTTTATTTGAGATGGGTTGAATACTAGGGATGCATTTAAGCATTTGTTCTTTAGTTTTAGTTAGCTCAATTACTTCATCAAAAGATCTTGATTGAGCAACTATTTTTTTTTCAATTGCTTCTACCTTATTGGAAATGTCAATTAAAAGAGATTCGTGTCTTAAACCTTGATATTTTTTGAATTTCATTGAATTACCACCAGTACCTAATTTTCTTTTATAATCCGGGTATGGTTTAACCTCAAAAATTGATCGATAGATGTTGTCATCTCTATCTTCAATGTTTTCTAAAACAATAATTATTTCTTCTAAATCTGTATAAAACTTATTTAATTCAGCTCTTACATTAGCATTGTCTTTAGTGGCTTCTTTTCTAATGTAGTCGTTTATTCCATTGAAAGAAATAGCAAGAACTAGGGCGCAGAAAACTATTGATGAAACAAAGTAGTATGAAATTTTCTTTAATCTTCCAATTAAAGTTAATTCCACTTCTTCATATTTTAAGCTTTCTGGATTGTATTTGTATTTTGTCTTTGCCAATTTTAAAAGTCTAAATCCCATGCAAAAATATTCTAAAATGCCTAAATTTGCAACCGAATCATCGATTGATAGTTTGTGTTTGTCGAGTATAACGAATTGCTTAATACATGAAGGTTAAAGAAATAAGAGAAAAATATTTAAACTTTTTCAAATCAAAAGGTCATCAAATTGTATCATCTGCTCCTATGGTTGTAAAGAATGATCCGACTCTTTTGTTTGCCAATGCTGGAATGAATCAATTTAAATCCTTCTTTTTAGGTGATACAAAATCTAAATATTCAACATTAGCAAACTCACAGAAATGCTTAAGAGTTTCTGGAAAACACAATGATTTAGAGGAAGTAGGTTTGGATACTTACCACCACACCATGTTTGAAATGCTTGGCAATTGGTCATTTGGAGATTATTTTAAAAAAGAAGCAATTTATTGGTCTTGGGAATTGTTGACAGAGGTTTATAAGTTAGACAAATCCCAAATTTACGTAACTGTCTTTGGAGGGGATAAGAATGATGGGTTGAGAGTGGATACAGAAGCTTACGAAATATGGTCTGAACTTTTAGAAAAAGATAGAATTTTAGCGTGTGATAAAAAAGATAATTTTTGGGAAATGGGAGCTGCTGGTCCCTGTGGGCCATGCTCTGAAATTCATATTGATTTAAGAGATCAATCAGAAAGAAATGAAGTTGATGGCATTTCTCTTGTGAATAAAGATCACCCTCAAGTTATCGAAGTCTGGAATTTAGTGTTTATGGAATACAATCGTAAAGCAGATGGATCACTTCATCCGCTCTCTGAAAAACACATAGATACAGGAATGGGTTTAGAGCGTTTAGCTATGATTCTTCAAAATAAAAAGAGCAATTATAATTCAGATGTTTTTAGTCCATTAATTCAAAAAGTAGAAACTTTATCTCAAAAAAACTACAATAGTGATGCAGCTTCATTAGATCCTGTTACTGTAGCCATGAGAGTGATTGTTGATCACATTAGAGCAATTGCTTTTTCTATAGCAGATGGTCAGCTTCCGTCAAATACTGGAGCTGGTTATGTTATTCGTAGAATATTAAGAAGAGCTGTTCGCTATGGTTACCAGACACTCAACCTTAAGGAGCCTTTTCTTTACGAGCTAGTGGAAGTATTAGCAATTCAATTTGATGGTGTATTTCCTGAACTTGAAAAACAGAAAGAATTTATTGAAAAAGTAGTAAAAGAAGAAGAAACTTCTTTTTACAGAACGTTAGAACAAGGTTTAAAAAGGATAGATTCTATTTGCTCTATGCTAAAAGAAAATAATAAGGATGTTGTTTCTGGAAAAGATGTTTTCGAGCTTTACGATAGGTATGGATTTCCGATTGATTTAACAGAGTTAATTTCTAAAGGATATGGATTTACAATTGATACTGATGGTTTTAATGTAGCGCTAAATAAACAAAAAACAAGGTCTAAAGCGGCTGCAGTAAGTGAAAAATCTGATTGGATTGTCATTCAAGAGGATGACAAAGAAGAGTTTATAGGTTATGATTTTACTGAATCAGATGTAAAGATAACAAGGTATAGAGAGGTCCTTGAAAAAGGAAAAAAAACATATCACCTAGTATTTAATTTCACTCCTTTTTACCCCGAGGGAGGAGGGCAGATCGGAGATGCCGGCTACATAGATGATGGAGAAAATAAACTATCTATAATTGACACAAAAAAAGAAAATGATTTAATCATACATTTTTCTAAAGAGTTGCCAAAAAATATAAATGCTTCTTTTAAAGCTGTTGTTAATGCCATTAAAAGAGAATTAATAGCCAATAACCATACAGCTACTCATTTACTTCATCAAGCTCTACGAGAAGTTCTTGGTGAACATGTAGAACAAAAAGGATCCTTAGTTAACGATAAACATTTGCGTTTTGATTTTTCTCATTTTGAAAAGCTTTCTAAAGATGATATTGTTGATATTCAACAGTTAGTTAACAATAGAATAAGAGCATCTATTCAATTGGAAGAATTTAGAAATATTCCTTTAAATAAAGCTAAAGAAGAAGGGGCAATGATGCTTTTTGGTGAAAAGTATGGAGAGGTTGTTCGTATGATTAAGTTTGAAGATTCCATAGAACTATGTGGGGGGATTCATGTTAATTCAACTTCAAATATTGGCCAGTTTATAATAACAAATGAAAGCTCAATAGCTGCTGGAGTTAGAAGAGTAGAAGCCATTACAGCTGATGCTGCAAATCAGTACTTAAACAACAAGTTAGCTGTTGTTGATCAGTTGGCTGATTTACTAAAGCATCCTAAAGATATTTATTCAGCTGTTAATGATCTGTTAAATAAAAACGCAGACTTACTTAAAACAATTGAGACATCCGATAAAGAAAAAGCTGTAGCAATCAAGAATCAATTGATTGAATCAATGGAAGTTATAAATGGAGTAAGTTTTCTAGCTCAAAAAGTAGATTTAAATGCTAATTCAGTTAAGGATATTTGTTTTGAGTTGAAAAGTAAGGTGAAGAATCTTTTTCTAGTTCTTGCTTTTGAACAAAAAGGAAAGGTAATGATTTCTGTGGCCCTTTCAGATGACATGATTTCTCAGAAAAAACTAAATGCAGGTGAAATAGTTAATGAATTAGCCAAAGAAATTGGAGGAAGGGGCGGAGGTCAACCATTTTTTGCAACAGCAGGTGGTCCAAATTCTTCTGGAATCAATCAAGCGTTAACTAATGCAAAACAAATAATTTCTTAATTGTGAATGTTGGTGTATGTTTTTACATCTTTAGCTGTTATATCATTTCCACTTAAGATAATTAGACGTTCAATAATGTTTCTTAACTCTCGAATGTTTCCTGTCCAGTTTATTTCTTGAAGTAAGACAAGAGCATCATTTTTAATGGTCTTTAAAGGTAATCCTTGATCATTGCAAATTAACTCTAAAAAATAATTCACTAAAACAGGAATGTCATCTCTTCTTTCATTCAGTGAGGGAACTTTAATTGGAATTACATTTAACCTGTGAAATAAATCTTCTCTGAAATTCCCATTGCTAATTTCAGCTTTTAAATCTTTATTAGTTGCAGCAAGAATTCTAACATTAACTTTAATTTCTTTATCGCTTCCAACTCTCGAGATTTTATTTTCTTGAAGAGCTCTTAGAACTTTAGCTTGAGCAGAAAGACTCATGTCACCTATTTCGTCTAAAAAAAGAGTTCCTTTATCTGCTTGTTCAAATTTCCCTTGTCTTAGTTTGTGAGCAGATGTAAATGCTCCTTTTTCGTGACCAAATAACTCGCTTTCAATTAGTTCAGACGGAATTGCAGCACAATTCACTTCAATAAAAGGTGATTTATTTCTTTCACTTTTTTCATGCAATTGCCTTGCAACAAGTTCTTTTCCAGACCCGTTTGCTCCAGTAATAAGCACACGCGCGTCTGAAGGTGCAACCTTGGAAATCATTTCTTTGATGGCTAAAATGCCTTTGCTATTACCCACTATTTCTGTGAATTTCCCTTTAGAAACTTTTCTTTTTAAGGTTTTAATTTCTTTTACAAAAGATTTCTTATCTAAAGCGTTTCTAAGTGTAACTAGAGTTCTGTTAAGATCTAATGGTTTTTGAATAAAATCATAAGCTCCTTTTTTAATGGCTTCAACAGCTGTTTCAACATTGCCATGACCACTTATCATAATAAAAGGTGTTTCAATTTCTAAGGCAATGGTTGCTTCAAGGACTTCCATCCCGTCCATTTTTGGCATTTTTATATCGCAAAGAATAATGTCGTATTTGTTTTTTTTAATAAGCTCTAATCCTGCTTTTCCATCTTCAGCATCATCTACCTTGAAATTTTCAAATTCTAAAATTTCTTTTAGTGTAGACCTAATTGGTCTTTCATCATCAATTACTAATATTTTAGACATAATATTTTTTTAATAATTTAATTACAAAAATCAAACCATAATAAATTAGTCTTTAAATCTAATCCATTTTATTAGCTCTTTGTAGCTTGCTTTTTTTCCATACATTAAGATTCCAACTCTATAAATTTTAGAAGCAATCCAAGTGGTGGTTATAAAAGTTATGATTAAAAGAAACATAGAAAGCAGTACCTGCCAAACCATTCCTTCTCCGCCTATTGCTACTCTAACCAACATTACAACAGGAGATGTAAATGGGATTTCACTACACCAAAAAGCAGTTGAACCATGTGGGTTTCCTATAATATTTATAGCTATAATGTAAGCAAAAGCTAAGGGTGCAGAAAGTGGAATCATAAATTGCTGTGTGTCAGTTTCACTATCAACAGCAGATCCGATTGCAGCCATTAGAGATCCATAGAGTAAATAACCACCAACAAAATAAAACAGAAATAAACCAATCATTAGAGGCCAATTTATTTGCCTAAAGACAATATCTGCGAATTCGTTATCCATCGCCACTTCATTCCCTATATTACTTTGCATCATGTCAGCTTGATTAGCTGCTTCCATCATGTCTGGAAATGCAACAACACTTAAAACAGTAATGCTAAGTGAGCAGAGGGCAACCCAAATTGTGAATTGGGTTAATCCAACTAGCATAATGCCAATAATCTTACCCATCATAAGTTCGAATGGTTTAACTGCTGAAACTAAGACTTCAATAATACGATTCGACTTTTCTTCGATTACAGCTTTCATGACTTGAACACCATACATGAAGATAAATAGGTAAATAATAACTCCAAATAGTAACCCAATAGCAGATTTTGCCATGTTATTATTTTCTTCAGATGTTTTAATGTCAATTGTCCTAAATTGAACATTGCTTTTCAATTTATCATAATCTTCTTCAGGAATGTTATAGAATTGAAGAGTAGACTTTTCAATAGCTTTATTAATAACATTAGTTAAATAGGTTAATGACTTTGCAGTTGGTGGTTTTTTATACTGTATTATTCCAGTAGAATTTTTAGTTTTTATGATGTTCTCAGGAAGGTAGACTAACAAATCATAACTTTCATTTTTTTTGAAATCTAGAATAGCATCATCATAAGTTTTTACGCCCGATGTATCGTAAACAATTAATTGATTAGGATTTTCTTTATCGTACTTAATGAATTGAGTTATTGCAAAGGTGTCGTCATGAATTAGAATTTTCATCTTTTCTTCATCTTGTTGGCCAAGATAAAGAGCTCCAAAAATAAAGCCTACCATTAGTATTGGACCAAGTATGGTCATAAGAACAAATGACTTTTTCTTTACTCTTGAAGAGTATTCTCTTGCTATTATTAATCCAACTTTACTCATCTGCTAATTTTTCTAATTCATTGGATTGATTAACCACCTTAATAAAAATATCATTCATAGTCGGGTTAACTTTATTAAGCTCTATTATTTCCACATTGTCTATAATGCCTTTAATGAAATCATTAAGGTTTAACTTTGGACTTAATTTGATTTTAGTTTTTATCGTGTTGTTAATTCCTTGCTCTTGATTTATTAATTCCCATCCTCCCCAAATTGAATTTGCAAATGAAACCGCATTTCCTTTATATGTTATTTCCCAAATTTTTTCTGAGTACTCTTCTTTGATTTTTTTAACGGAGCCTTCTAAAATCTTATTTGATTTATCTATTAGAGCAATGTTGTCACAAATTTCTTCAACAGAATTCATATTGTGAGTACTTAAAATTACAGTTGTCCCTTTATTTTTAAGGTTTAAAATTTCATTTTTTACTAAATTGGTGTTGATAGGGTCGAAACCACTAAATGGTTCATCAAGAATAAGTAATTTGGGTTCGTGAACAACTGTTGTAATGAATTGTATTTTTTGTGCCATTCCTTTTGAAAGATCTTCAATTGTATTGTTCCACCATCCTTCAATTTCGAATTTTTCAAACCAACTTCTAAGCTTAGAGGTTGCTTCTTTTTTATTCATTCCTTTTAGTTGAGCAAGGTAAAGCGACTGTTCTCCTACCTTCATTTTTTTATAAAGTCCTCTTTCTTCAGGAAGATAGCCAATATCTTTTATGTGTTTTCTTGAGAGTTTTTCACCATCTAAAAATAATTCTCCTGAATCTGGAGCAGTGATTTGATTAATTATTCTTATTAGGGATGTTTTTCCAGCACCGTTAGGACCTAATAATCCAAATATACTGTTCTTAGGAATTCTAATACTTACTCTATTTAAAGCAACATGATTAGAATAGTTTTTTACTATTTCTTTTGCTTCAAATATTAAAGGATTTTCCATTCATTAAAGCTATGAAAAATATTGAAGTGTAGTGCTAATTAAAATGCTCTTTCATCCTGTCGAAAAAACCTTTACTAGAGCCTGGTTTTGGAATGAAATTTTCGTTGTTTTTTAATTTTTGTAAAATCACTTTTTCTTCTTTGGTTAGTTTTTCAGGTGTCCAAAGTTGAATATTAACAATGACATCGCCTTTTCTGTATCCATTAATCTCGGGTATCCCTTTGTTTCTAAGTCTTAAGTTTTTACCACTTTGAGTACCTGGATTTATTTTAATTTTAGCTTTACCATCCACTAGAGGGATTTCAACTTCGGTTCCTAATGCAGCATCAATAAAATTAAGATGCAAATCGTAATAAAGGTCATTGCCATGTCTTGTCAAGTTTTCATGTTCTAACTCTTCAATTACAATAATTAAATCTCCCGGAATCCCATTTCCAGGTGCATCATTCCCTTTGCCTCTCATGTTTAATTGCATGCCGTGCTCAACTCCCGCAGGAATTTCAATTTCTAGAACTGCTTCTTTTTTTTCTAGACCATTTTGATCAACTCCTGGTGGTCGTTTTCCAACAACTTGACCATTTCCTTTACAATTTGGACAAGTTGAAGAAGTTTGCATTGCACCTAAAATGGTGTTTGCAACTCTTGTAATTTGCCCAGAACCATTACAGGTTCCGCAGTTTGTGAATTCAACACCCTCTGCAGCAAATAATTTATTTACTTTAATCTTTTTCTTTACACCATATACAATATCTTCAAGAGTTAATTTAAGTTTGACTCTTAAATTAGAACCTTTTCTTTGAGCAGGACCTCTTCTTCCTCCACCTCCAAAACCACCTCCAAATGCACCGCCAAAGATGTCACCAAAATGATCGAAAATATCATCCATGTTCATTCCTCCACCGCCAAAACCTTGGCCTCCCATTCCCGCATGTCCAAATTGATCGTACTGTTGCTTTTTTTGAGAATTACTTAGGACTTCATATGCTTCAGCAGCTTCTTTAAATTTAGCTTCAGCATCTTTATCACCCTGATTTTTATCTGGATGATATTTAATTGCTAGTTTTCTATATGCTTTTTTTATTTCACCTTCACTGGCGCTTTTAGAAACCCCTAACACTTCATAATAATCTCTTTTACTCATCTTAGTAAATTCTGTTTATTTATTGTCCAACTACTACTTTTGCAAATCTTAAAACATGCTCGTTTAAATAATAACCTTTTTCTACAACATCAACAACTTTACCTTTAAGCTTTTTAGAAGGTGCAGGGATGTTGGTTATTGCATCGTGAAGGTCTACATCAAATTTTGTTCCTTTAGATTCCATTGGCTTTAAGCCTTTTGTTTCAAGAGTTTTAAAAAGTTTATTGTAGATTAAATCTATACCCTCTTTAATTACTTTAGAATCGTCAACCTTTAAATTGTTTTCTGCAGCTCTGTCAAAATCATCTAAGACAGATAAAAGATCTTTCATTACATTTTGAGTGCTAATTCTTGAAATATCTATTTTTTCTTTAGCAGTTCTTTTCCTGAAATTTTCATATTCTGAGTATAAACGAACAAATTTATCTTTCCATTCATCTCTCTCTTTTTCTATAGATACAATTGGGTTTTCTGATTCAGAAACCTCAGTTTCCTCTAAAGGAATATCTTCATTCTCTTCAACTTCTTTATTGGTGTTTTCAGCTTTATTCATGTTGATTTTTTTAATAAAAAATCAATTGCAAAATTGAAGCCAATTCTCATTCGCGACATTGTGGCAGTAAAAAAAAGAAAAAATGACAAAAAATATTTTTTTTGTCAGTGAGGGCTAATTGTTAAATGAAGAAACTAACTTATCTAGCGCAACATGTAGTCCATCTGCTCTTAGATTTTTGGCAACAATTTTACCTTCTGCATCAATTAAGAAGTTGTAAGGAATTTGTCTAACACCATATGTTTTGGCTCCTTGACTATTCCATCCTTTTAAGTCACTTACATGGTATTTCCAGTCCAAATTATCTGCCTTTATTGCTTTAAGCCAAGCTTCTTTATTCATATCTAAAGAAACGCTGTAAATTTCAAAACCTTTAGCATTGTTGAAAGTTGCTTTTGTATACTTTTTATATGCTGACACAACATTTGGATTTTCCCTTCTACATGGACCACACCAAGATGACCAAAAGTCAATTAAAACAACCTTTCCTCTTAAGGATGATAAAGAAAGTTTTTTTCCATTAGGGTCGTTGAATTCGAGTTCCGGAGCTATATCACCAATTTCTAAACCAATTTTCTGATTGACTGTTAGATCATTTTCAGATATTGTATTTATAGTATTGTTGTTTCCACTGAAGGCCATTAAGCCAATGATTATTAAATAAGCTAAATTGTACATGTTTTTATTTTTTAAATTAATTATATCAAAGATTATTCCATTAATTATTTCTTTTAATATCAGCCCCTAATTTTCTCAATCTGTGCTCAATATTTTCGTATCCTCTATCAATCTGTTCTATGTTAAGCACTGTGCTTTTTCCATTTGCAGAAAGCGCAGCAATTAACAATGAAACTCCTGCTCTTATATCTGGTGATGTCATTGTAATTCCTTTAAGGGCTGTTTTTCTATCCAGGCCAATTACAGTCGCTCTATGGGGGTCACATAAGATTATTTGAGCTCCCATGTCTATAAGCTTATCAACGAAAAACAACCTGCTTTCAAACATTTTTTGATGTATAAGGACACTGCCTCTTGCTTGAGATGCAACTACTATAATAATACTCAATAAATCCGGAGTAAATCCAGGCCATGGAGCATCTGCAATTGTCATAATTGAACCATCAATAAAGGATTCTATTTCATAACTTTTTTGGGAAGGAATAAAAATATCATCTCCTCTTCGTTCAAGTTTAATACCTAATCTTCTGAATGTATTGGGAATTACTCCAAGGTTGTCATATGACACATTTTTTATAGTAATTTCTGATTGTGTCATTGCTGCTAATCCGATAAAACTTCCAATTTCAATCATGTCAGGAAGAATGGTGTGTTCACAACCGTGTAATTTGTCTACACCATTTATTTTAATCATGTTTGAGCCAATTCCTGTGATATTTGCGCCCATGCTGTTAAGCATTTTACATAGTTGTTGAATGTATGGTTCACAAGCAGCGTTATATATTGTTGTTTCACCTTCTGCTAAAGATGCAGCCATTATAATGTTAGCTGTTCCTGTAACTGATGCTTCATCAAGTAACATGTAACATCCCTTTAATCTTTTTGCGTGAGCTTTATAAAAGTTAGTATGAGAATCAAAATCAAATTGAGCTCCTAATTTTTCAAACCCTATAAAGTGCGTGTCAACTCTTCGTCTACCAATTTTATCTCCACCCGGCTTTGGAATATAGCCTTTTCCAAATCTACTCAATAGTGGGCCAACAATCATTATTGAACCTCTAAGGCTGCCTCCCTTTTTTTTGAACTCTTCAGTTGTTAAAAAGTCTACGTCAATGCTATCTGCTTGAAAAGAATAGCTCCCTTTTTTTATTTTTTCGATTTTTACACCAAGAGTTTCTAATAAATTGATGAGTTTGTTTACATCAATAATATCTGGGATGTTATTGATAATAACTTTTTCGCCAGTTAGAAGAACTGCGTTTATTACTTGTAAAGCTTCATTTTTTGCGCCTTGAGGTGTGATTTCTCCACTTAGTCTTTTTCCTCCTTGAATTTCAAAAGAACCCATACTTTATCTTCTGTTTTTATGTTTCTGATATTTTGAATTGTTAGATGTTTTTTTCTTTTTATACTGTTTAAGTATATCAGATGTATCTCTTAAGTCTTCCGCTTTAACTGTCAACTTACCATTGGAAAGCTGTTCTAAATTTTTAATAATAACAACATCTGCAACGCTGTCTCTATTCCATAATAGATAAGATGTTTTTAGTAAATTGGCAATGTGTATAGTTAAATTATTTTTTTCTTCTCCTTCTGGATAAATTATAGCAGCATCAATTAAGTTCTCCATTATTTTACCGTAATGTCAATATTTAATATCATTTTTTGGATAGGGTACTGTATCTGGTTTTGAATTAAATTTATCTTCATCTGTCTTTTCATAAGGAAAATCAACATCTAATTTAAAATTTGACATAATGAGAAGATGCGACCATAGTTTTTGATTAACATCTTCGTGTTCTTTAATCTGTTGATTGATTTGACCCATTACTTGAATAATTGCTTTGGCGCATTTATTCCTTTCTTCTACATCTTCAATATTAATTGCATGATCAATCATTTTTTGAACATTTCTACCGTACTCAGGAATGACCATTTTTGGTGCCTCAGTGTTGTAAGCTAAATCTAATATGTTTCCCATAATTTTTTTGAAATAAGTTCCCAAAAATAGTAATTCACAATAACTAAAGCAATGTTAATTAAGGATTTGAAGTTTTGCAAATTTTAGAAGTAATTGTTTTTGGCCCGAACTAGGGAAGAACACAGTAGCTTTGACATTTGGTGTATCACCTAACAATTGGACAACCTTTCCTTTACCGAATTTTTCATGATTTACTTCTGTTCCAATTTTAATTTTATCTAAATCTGAGTTGTCTAACTTTTGATTTTTTGTAGCTGATACTTTTTTCAAGTTTCTATTTGTGTTGTAAACTTTCTCATTTGCAAAATCTTTTCTAACATTGTTAGGTTTGGAAAAAGTTGAAGGTTTTGAAGTTGGGATTTGAACATCTAAAAATTGTTCATCTATTTCTTCGATAAACCTGCTGGGTTCGCATGAAGTAAAATTACCCCATCTATACCTACTCACAGCATAAGATAAAACAGCTTTCTTTTTAGCTCTTGTTAAAGCAACGTAGAATAGCCTCCTCTCTTCCTCAAGTTCTGTTCTAGAATTTAATGATAATTGAGATGGAAATAAATTTTCTTCAACTCCTACAATATAAACATAAGGAAATTCAAGTCCTTTAGCTGCATGAATTGTCATTAAAGAAATTTTATCCTTGTCTTCTTCTTTTTCATTGTCAGCATCGGTTAGTAATGCAACATCGATCAAAAAATCTGTGAGATGAACTTGTTGGTCAGTCTCGTTCGTTTGATTTTCAGAAAATTCACTAATTGCATTTAAAAGCTCTTGAATGTTTTCATGTCTTACTATACCCTCAGGTGTTCTATCGCTGTATAAGTCATTTAGAAGGCCAGATGATTTTGCAATTTCATGGGCTAAGTCAAAAGCATTTTTGGTTGTTAATTGAGCTCTAAAACTTTTTATCATTGAAATAAAGCTATCAATTTTATTAGCAGTTCCAGAATTACAATGAAAACCAAAGCTCATTGGGTTTTCTAAAACATTCCAAATCGTTGTTTTATTTTGATTTGCGCAGACTAAAGCTTTGTCTAAAGTGGTTTTCCCAATGCCTCTTTTAGGATAATTAATTATTCTTTTTAAGGCTTCTTCATCATTGTTATTTGCTGTAAGCCTAAAATAGGCTAAAAGGTCTTTAATTTCTTTTCTTTGGTAAAAAGATAATCCACCATATATTTTGTAAGGTAGGTTGAGTTTCCTAAATGCTTCTTCAAAAGATCTTGATTGTGCATTTGTTCTATAAAGAATTGCAAAATCAAGATTGTTTGCTTGTTCGTTATTTTTAATGTTGAAAATATCATTTGCAATTTGCTTACCCTCTTCATTATCAGAAAAACTTTTTAAAACCGTAATTAGTTCTCCCTTTTCGTTTGCTGTCCAAACCTTTTTTTCAATTTGATTTTTATTGTTACTGATAATACTATTGGCAGCATTAACTATGTTTTGTGTAGATCGATAATTTTGTTCAAGTTTATATAAGTTGTAATCTGGATAATCTTTTTTGAAATTTAAAATATTCTCAATATTTGCACCTCTGAAAGAGTAGATGGATTGTGCATCATCTCCTACAACACATATGTTTTCAAACCTTGCAGCTAGTGATTTTATAATAAGATATTGAGAGTAGTTTGTGTCTTGATACTCATCTACTAAAATGTATTTAAATTTATTCTGATATTTTAAGAGTACATCTGGATTCTGATGAAGTAATACATTTGTCTTAAATAATAAGTCATCAAAATCCATAGCTCCAGATTTGAAACATCTACTTTGGTATTCTAAGTATACATCTCCTAATCTAGTCCTTCCTGAAGATCTGTCTTCGGCCATTATTTCTACTCTACTTAAATAATCTTGAGCAGAAATTAAATTATTTTTTGCTGAAGAAATCCTACTGTAAACCACATTAGGTTTATAAAGCTTGTCATCAAGCCCCATTTCTTTAACTATTGTTTTTATTAAACTTTTAGTGTCTTGAGTATCATAAATTGTAAAGTTTGAAGGATATCCAATTTTTTCATGCTCAATTCTTAAAATTCTGGCAAAAATTGAATGAAACGTTCCCATCCATATGTTTTTTGATTCATTCCCACCTATCATTTGAGAAATTCGGTGTTTCATTTCTCCAGCTGCTTTATTTGTAAATGTTAAAGCCAGTATGTTAAAAGCATCAATATTATTATCTATTAAATACGAAATCCGATAAGTAAGTACTTTAGTTTTCCCAGAACCAGCTCCAGCAATAACCATCATTGGCCCATCAATTTGCATTGAAGCTGCTTTTTGAGATGGATTTAATTCCTCTAAATAATTCATTTTTCAAAAGTAATAATTCAACATTTATTTTCATGAAATATTAATGTGGATTTACAAAAGTTATCTACAATTTTTATAAAACTTACATTTAGTTCATTTTAGAATATAATGGTTGTGTAAAAGCAATAATTATTACATGAAATTAAAATATAATGAAAAAAAATTAGTGGTGTATTGCATTATACATTTATTATTCTACCTTTGCAAACCCTAAAAAAATGTAACAGGGGTAATTAAATGAATTAATAAGCGATATGCCAACTATACAACAGTTAGTAAGAAAAGGAAGACAATCTAAAGTGAAAGTGAGTAAATCAATTGCACTTGGTTCTTGCCCACAACGAAGAGGAGTTTGTGTTAGAGTTTACACTACAACACCAAAAAAACCTAACTCAGCAATGAGAAAAGTTGCTAGGGTAAGATTAACCAATGGTAAAGAGGTTAATGCTTATATCGGTGGTGAAGGTCATAATCTTCAAGAACACAGTATTGTTTTAGTTAGAGGCGGAAGAGTTAAGGATTTACCTGGTGTTCGTTATCATATTGTAAGAGGCGCTTTAGATACTGCTGGAGTTGAAGGCAGGTCACAAAGAAGATCTAAATACGGAACTAAGAGACCAAAGAAAAAATAAAAGTCACTAGTAATGAGAAGGAAAACAGCAAAAAAACACATTATACTACCTGATCCTAAATTTAAGGATATCGAGGTAACTAAGTTTGTTAACAATCTAATGTCAGATGGTAAAAAAAGTATTGCATTTAATATTTTTTATGACGCTATTGATATTGTTAGTGAAAAAACTTCTGAGAATGGATTAGATGTTTGGAAAAAATCTGTAGAAAATATAACACCAGCTGTTGAGGTTAAGAGTAGAAGAGTAGGTGGTGCAACTTTTCAAATCCCAACTCCTGTTAGAGAAAGTAGAAAAAGATCACTTGATATTAATAGGTTAATTTCATATGCTCAAAAAAGAAACGAAAAAACAATGAGCGAGAAGCTTGCTGGTGAAATCGTTGCTGCATTTAAGGAAGAAGGTAGTGCATTCAAGAAAAAAGAAGACACTCACAGAATGGCAGAAGCTAACAAAGCATTTTCTCATTTTAGATTTTAATTATAATTATTTAAGAACTGATGGCTAAAAGAGATTTAAAATATACAAGAAACATTGGTATTGCTGCTCATATTGATGCAGGTAAAACAACTACCACTGAACGTATTTTATATTATGGTGGTGTAAGTCATAAGATTGGAGAAGTGCATGATGGTGCTGCTACAATGGATTGGATGGAGCAAGAGCAAGAAAGAGGAATTACAATTACATCAGCTGCTACAACTTTAAACTGGAACTATAGAGAACAAGATTACCATGTTAACATTATTGATACACCTGGTCACGTTGATTTTACCGTTGAGGTAAACAGGTCTTTGAGGGTTTTAGATGGTTTAGTTTTCTTATTTAGTGCTGTTGATGGTGTTGAACCACAATCAGAAACTAACTGGAGATTAGCAAATAATTACAACGTTCCAAGAATTGGTTTTGTAAATAAAATGGATCGTCAAGGTGCAGATTTTATCAACGTTTGTAAGCAAGTAAAAGAAATGTTAGGTAGTCATGCATTACCGTTACAAATTAATATTGGTGCAGAAGATGATTTTAAAGGAGTTGTTGATTTAATTAATTTCAAAGGAATCGTTTGGAATGAAGAAGACCAAGGGATGACCTATAAAGAAATTGAAATCCCTGCAGATGTTATAGATGAAGCACGTGAGTTAAGAGGTCAATTATTGGAAGCAGTTGCTGAATTTGATGATACATTATTAGAAAAATATTTCGAAGATGAAAACTCTTTAACTGAAAGAGAAATTTTAGATGCTTTAAGAGAAGCCACTATTTCAGGAAAAGTTGTTCCAATGATGTGTGGTTCTGCTTTTAAAAATAAAGGTGTTCAAGCAATGTTAGACATGGTTATGGAAATATTGCCATCACCTTTAGATATAGATGCAATTATTGGTGTTGATCCTAATACTGATGAAGAAATATCTAGACAACCTTCTGTTGATGAGCCGTTTAGTGCATTAGCATTTAAAATTGCAACTGATCCTTTTGTTGGTAGATTGTGTTTTACTAGAGCATATTCAGGAAAATTAGATTCAGGTTCTTACGTATACAACCCAAGAACATCCAAGAAAGAGAGAATTTCTAGAATTTTCCAAATGCATGCGGACAAACAAAATCAAGTTCCTTCATTAGAAGCGGGTGATATTGCTGCAATGGTTGGATTTAAAGATATTAAAACAGGTGACACATTGTGTGATGAAAAGAATCACATTGTATTGGAATCTATGGATTTTCCAGATCCTGTTATTGGTTTAGCTATTGAGCCTAAAACTCAAGCTGACGTTGATAAATTAGGAATGGCATTATCTAAACTTTCAGAAGAGGATCCTACATTCCAAGTTAAAACAGATGAAGATTCTGGTCAAACGATAGTTTCAGGAATGGGTGAGCTTCACTTGGATATTATTCTTGATAGATTAAAAAGAGAGTTTAAGGTTGAGTGTAATCAAGGTGCTCCTCAGGTAGCATACAAAGAAGCTATTAGTGAAGAATCTAATCATAGAGAAGTTTACAAGAAACAATCTGGTGGTAGAGGTAAGTTTGCTGATATTGTTTGTACAATTGGACCTGGCGACCCTGAGAACCCAGGATTAATTTTCGAAAATAAAATTAAAGGTGGTAATATTCCAAGAGAATATATTCCATCTGTTGAGAAGGGTTTTAAAGATGCTATGAACAATGGTATTCTTGCAGGTTATCCTATTGATAACATGAAGGTTGTTTTAACTGATGGTTCATTTCACGCAGTAGATTCTGATGCTTTATCGTTCGAATTATGTGCTAAAATGGCTTACAGACAAGCTTTACCTAAGTGTTCTCCAGTGATATTAGAACCTATGATGAAAATTGAGGTTGTAACTCCGGAGGCAAATATGGGTGACGTTGTTGGAGATTTAAACAGAAGAAGAGGCCTTATTGAAGGAATGGATGATAGAGCTGGATCAAAAGTTGTAAAAGGTAAAGTTCCATTATCCGAAATGTTTGGATATGTTACTCAACTTAGAACAATTACATCTGGAAGAGCAACATCATCAATGGAGTTTTCACATTTTTCAGTAGCTCCTAAAAACATTTCTGAAGAAGTAATAGCAAAAGTAAAAGGTACAGTAACTGCATAAGTGAATTTAATTTTAGATTAATGAGTCAAAAAATAAGAATAAAATTAAGATCCTACGATCACAACTTAGTTGATAAATCAGCTGAAAAGATTGTTAAAACAGTAAAATCTACTGGTGCAGTAGTTAGTGGTCCTATTCCATTACCTACTCACAAGAGAATTTACACGGTTTTAAGGTCTCCGCATGTTAACAAAAAAGCAAGAGAGCAATTTCAGCTTTGTGCATACAAGAGACTAATGGATATCTATAGTTCCTCATCAAAGACTGTAGATGCTTTAATGAAATTAGAATTACCAAGTGGTGTTGATGTAGAAATAAAAGTTTAATAAAATAATATAAATAATTATGGCTGGTATCATAGGCAAAAAAATTGGGATGACTAGCGTTTACAGTGCCGAGGGTAAAAATTTACCATGCACCTTAATAGAAGCTGGACCTTGTGTCGTTACTCAGATTAAATCTGAAGAGAAAGACGGTTACAATTCAATTCAATTAGGTTTCGGAGAGAAGAAAGATAAGCACACAACTAAGGCTTTAAAAGGACACTTCTCAAAGGCAGGCACTTCCCCAAAGAAAAAAATAGTTGAATTCAAGAGCTTTTCTGAAGCTAATCTTGGAGATGTAGTTACTGTTGATATTTTTAACGAAGGTGAATTTGTCGATGTTGTAGGTACATCTAAAGGTAAAGGTTTTCAAGGAGTTGTGAAAAGACACGGTTTTGGAGGTGTTGGACAAGCTACTCATGGTCAACACAATAGAATGAGAGCACCCGGTTCTATCGGTGCTGCTTCTTACCCAGCTAGAGTATTTAAAGGAATGAAAATGGCAGGTCGAACTGGTGGTGATCGAGTTAAAATGATTAACCTACAGATTGTTAAAGTTATGCCAGAAAAAAATATCTTGGTTGTTAAGGGATCAGTTCCTGGAGCTAAAGGTTCATATTTAATCATTGAGAAATAATGGAACTAAAAGTATTAAATAAAGAGGGTAAAGAAACTTCAAAGAAAGTGAAGTTGAATGCAGGAGTCTTTGGTGTTGAGCCTAATGATCATGCTATTTATTTAGATGTTAAACAATATCTTGCTAATAAAAGACAAGGGACTCATCAATCTAAGGAAAGAGGAGAGATTGTTGGTAGTACTAGAAAAATCAAAAAACAAAAGGGTACAGGTTCTGCAAGAGCAGGAAGTATTAAAAACCCTCTGTTTAGAGGTGGAGGTAGAGTTTTTGGTCCTAAACCTAGATATTATGGTTTTAAACTTAATAGAAAACTTAAAGTTTTAGCTAGAAAATCTGCTTTAACATATAAAGCTAAAGAGAAAAGCATTTTGATTTTAGAAGACCTTTCTATTGACTCTCCTAAAACGAAAGATTTTTCTTCCATTCTTAATAATCTTAAGATTAATGATGGCAAATCTTTATTTGTTATGTCAGAAAACAACACGAATGTTTATTTGTCTTCAAGAAATATAAATTCTAGTAAGGTTATTACTGTCGATAAGTTAAACACTTATGATATTCTTGATGCTCAAAACATAGTAATAGCAGAAAGTGCTGTTAGCATGATTGATAAAATTTTTAAGGCTTAAAAGATGAAAAATATTATAATAAAACCAATCTTAACTGAGAAAATGGCTGAGCAAGGAGAAAAGCTTAACCGCTATGCTTTTGAGGTAGATAAGAAAGCTAACAAGATTGAGATTAAAAACGCAATTGAAAAATTCTATGGTGTTTCTGTTGACGCAGTTAATACTATGAATTTTGGTGGTGGAAAGAAGAAAATGAAAAACACAAATCGTGGTGTTGTATACCAAAAGAATAAATTGGTTAAGAAAGCAATTATTACAGTTGCTTCTGGTGATGTTATTGATTTGTACGAAAATATTTAAAGAAATAGAAACTTTAGAAAAATGGGACTAAGGAAATTAAAACCAAATACACCAGGTCAAAGACACAAGATCATAAGTGATTTTTCTAGCGTAACAGCTGGTTCACCTGAGAAAAGCTTGACTAAAGGAAAGTCTAAATCTGGAGGGAGAAATAACTCTGGAAAAATGACTATGAGGTATATTGGTGGTGGTCATAAGAAAAAATATAGAATTATTGACTTTAAAAGAGATAAGCAAGATATTCCTGCTACTGTAAAGTCAATCGAATATGATCCAAATAGATCTGCAAGAATAGCATTATTAGTTTATGCAGATGGTGAAAAGAGATACATCATTGCGCCTGAAGGATTAGCAATTGGTTCATCAGTTATTTCTGGTGCTAAAGCTACGCCTGAAGTTGGTAACACAATGTATTTAAAAGATATTCCTTTAGGTACTACCATTCATAACATTGAATTGTATCCTGGAAAAGGTGCTAGTATTGCAAGAAGTGCTGGTTCTTATGCTCAATTAAATGCAAGAGACGGAAAGTATGCAATAATTAAAATGCCCTCTGGAGAAGTAAGAATGATTTTAATTACATGTACAGCTACTATTGGTTCAGTTTCTAATTCAGAACACAGTCTTACAGTTTCAGGTAAAGCTGGAAGATCAAGATGGAAAGGTAGAAGACCAAGAGTAAGAGGTGTGGTAATGAACCCTGTTGATCACCCAATGGGAGGTGGTGAAGGGAAATCATCTGGAGGTCACCCAAGGTCAAGAAAAGGATTACCTGCAAAAGGATACAAAACTAGAAGCAAAACAAAAGCTTCTAATAGATTTATAATTGATAGAAGAAATAAATAAGAGATGGCTAGATCGTTAAAAAAACCACCATTTATTCATTACAAGCTAATGAAAAGAGTTGAAGAAGCTCAAGAATCAAGTAAAAAATCAGTGATTAAAACTTGGTCAAGATCTTCAACAATTACACCTGAGTTTGTCAACTTAACTATTGCTGTTTATAACGGCATGAAATTTATTCCTGTTTTTGTCACAGAAAACATGGTTGGACATAAACTTGGAGAATTTGCACCTACTAGAAATTTTAGAGGTCACGGTGGAAAAAAAGATAAGGGTAAAAGATAGTCGAAAGCTAAAAAGCGAATACAATGGGCGCAAGAAAAAGAAATAAAGCAGAAAACAATAAAGAGACAAAAAAGAGTTTAGCAATTGCTAAGTTGAATAATTGTCCTACTTCTCCAAGAAAAATGAGGCTAGTTGCTGATCTTGTTAGAGGTGAGAATATTTATAAAGCTTTAAATGTTTTGAGGTTTAATCCTAAACATGCTTCTAGAAATTTGGAAAAACTATTGCTTTCCGCAATTAACAATTGGGAACAAAAGAATGATGGTGAAGATCCAACAGAAGCAAATTTAGTAGTAAAAGAAATATTTGTTGACAGTGCAAGAATGTTAAAACGTATTCAAGCAGCTCCACAAGGTAGAGCTCATAGAATTAGAAAACGTTCTAATCATGTTACAATAGTTATTGATAAAGGTTAATTAAAAGTTAAAGAATATAAGTAATGGGACAAAAAGCAAACCCTATAGGTAACAGATTAGGATTCATTAAAGGATGGGACTCCAATTGGTTTGGCGGTAATAATTATGCTGACAAATTAGTTGAAGATGACAAAATTCGTAAATACTTAAAAGCACGTTTGCATAAAGCTAGTGTTTCAAGAATTATTATCGAAAGAACTTTAAAATTGGTAACTATTACCGTAAACACTGCAAGACCCGGTGTTATCATTGGTAAAGGTGGTTCAGAAGTAGATAAATTAAAAGAAGAGTTAAAGAAAATTACTGCTAAAGAAGTTCAAATTAACATCTTTGAAATTAAAAGGCCAGAGCTTGATGCTCAGTTAGTTGGTGATAGTATCGCAAGACAAATTGAAGCAAGAATTTCGTTTAGAAGAGCTATTAAGATGGCTATTGCATCTACAATGAGAATGGGTGCAGAAGGTATTAAGGTTAAAATTTCTGGAAGACTTAATGGTGCTGAAATGGCAAGAAGTGAGTCTTACAAAGATGGAAGAATTCCGTTACACACTTTTAGAGCTGATATTGATTATGCTCTTGCTGAAGCTCAAACTACTTATGGTAAGATTGGAATTAAAGTTTGGATTTGTAAGGGTGAAGTTTATGGTAAAAGAGATTTATCTCCAAACTTAGGAATGACTAATAAGAAGTCAAGAAATAAAAAATAAGTAATAGCTTTTTAATATTAAGAAAAAATGTTACAACCGAAAAAGACAAAATACAGAAAAACACAAAAGGGTAAGCTTAAAGGTAATGCTCAGAGAGGTGCTCAGATAGCATTTGGTTCTTTTGCAATCAAATCTCTAGATGAAGGATTTATTACCGCTAGACAAATAGAAGCTGCTCGTATTGCTGTTACAAGATACATGAAAAGAGAAGGTAAAGTTTGGATTAGAATATTCCCAGACAAGCCAATGACTTCTAAACCTGCTGAAGTAAGAATGGGTAAAGGTAAAGGTGCTGTTGATCATTGGGTTGCATCTATTAGACCGGGAAGAGTTCTTTTTGAAGCTGACGGTGTTCCTTTTGAAGTAGCAAAAGAAGCAATGAGATTAGCTGCTCAAAAATTACCGTTAAAGACAAGATTTGTTGTAAGAAACGATTACGCATAAATTTAAGCAGATGAAAATAACTGAGTTTAAAATAAAATTAAAGGGATTAACTAATGTTGAATTAGCAGAGTTATTAGAAGATAATAGCACTAATTTATCAAAGCTAAAGATGAATCATAAAACGGCTGAATTAGAGAACCCTATAGAATTAAGAGATTTAAGGAGAAATATTGCCCGTATTAATACTGAGCTTAAGGCTAGAGAAATACAGGAAGCGAACAAGTAAAGATATGAGAAACTTAAGAAAAGAAAGAATAGGTATCGTAACTAGTAACAAAATGGATAAGTCCATTGTTGTTATGGTTGAAAGACGTGTTAAGCATGCTAAATACGGAAAATTCATGAATAAGAGTTCTAAATTCATTGCTCATGATGAGAAGAACGATTGTAATGAAGGAGATACTGTCAAAATAATGGAAACCAGACCTTTAAGTAAATTGAAAAACTGGAGATTAATTGAAATACTCGAAAGAGCAAAATAAATTATAATGGTACAGCAGGAAAGTAGATTATTAGTTGCAGACAACAGTGGAGCCAAAGAGGTTTTAGTGATTCGTGTATTAGGCGGAACTAAAAGAAGATATGCTTCAATTGGAGATAAGGTAGTTGTTTCTATAAAGCAAGCAACTCCATCTGGTAACGTTAAGAAAGGACAAGTTTCTAAAGCGGTTGTGGTTAGAACTAAAAAAGAAGTTAGAAGAGCAGATGGTTCTTACATCAGATTTGATAATAACGCGGTAGTGTTAATTAACGATACTGGTGAAATGAGAGGGACTAGGATTTTTGGTCCTGTTGCTCGTGAATTAAGAGAAAAGCAATTCATGAAGATAGTTTCATTAGCTCCTGAAGTACTTTAAAATTAATGATCATGCAGAAGAAATTTAAAATCAAAAAAGGAGACACTGTTAAAGTAATTGCTGGAGCAGCAATAGGTCAACAGGGTACTATTCTTGAATTCGATTACAAAAAAGAAAGAGTTTTCATTGAAGGTCTTTCTGTTGTAAATAAGAAACATGTTAAACCTCAGACGGATAAAGCTAATCCAGATGGTGGAATTGTAGATAAAGACAGAAGTATTCACATATCTAATGTGATGTTAGTTCATAACGGTGAAACAACTAAAGTTGGTAGAAGATTGGGAGAGAAGAATAAATTAGTTCGTTTTGCAAAAAAAACTGGGGAGGAAATTTAAATGAGTTATACGCCTAGATTACAAGATAAATACAGAAATGAAGTTGTTCCTGTATTAAAAGAGAAATTCAATTACAAAAGTGTAATGGAAGTTCCTAAAGTTGAGAAAATTGTTATAAGCCAAGGTGTTGGTGAGGCAGTTTCTGATAGAAAATTAATTGATGCTGCAGTAGCTGATTTAACTTCAATTACTGGTCAACAAGCTTTGATGATTAAATCTAAGAAAGATGTCTCTAATTTTAAATTAAGAAAAGGAATGCCTATTGGAACTAAGGTTACTCTTAGAAGAGAAAAAATGTATGAGTTTTTAGATCGATTGATCTCTGTGGCTTTGCCAAGAACTCGTGACTTTAGAGGTGTTAAATCTAAAGGTGATGGTAGTGGTAATTTTACTATTGGTATTACTGAAAACATTATTTTTCCAGAATTAGATATTGATAAAGTAAAAAAGATTTTAGGAATGGATATTACCATTGTAACTAGTGCTAAAACTAATGAAGAGGGCGCTGCATTGTTAAATGAATTTGGATTTCCATTTGCAAAAAAATAAGTTATGGCTAAAGAATCAATGAAAGCAAAAGAGCGCAAAAGAGAAAGACTTGCAGCTCAGTACGCAGAAAAAAGAGAAACGCTTCGTAAAGCTCAAAGTGAGGGTGATTGGGAAGCAATGTTTAAGCTTCAGAAGCTTCCAAAGAATTCTATGGGTGTAAGAAAACACAATAGATGTAAATTAACTGGAAGACCAAGAGGTTATATGAGACAATTTGGTATTTCTAGAGTAACTTTTAGAGAGATGGCTGTTTCAGGTAAAATACCTGGAATAACTAAAGCAAGCTGGTAATAATATTTGAAATTTAAAAAAATGGTAGTAACAGATCCAATAGCTGATTATTTGACAAGACTAAGAAATGCAATTAGTGCTAAGCATAAAGTTGTAGAAATACCTGCGTCAAATATCAAAAAAGAAATGACTAAAATCCTTATGGATAAAGGATATATCTTAAACTATAAGTTTGAAGATGATAATAAACAAGGCAAAATCAAAATAGCATTAAAGTATAATCCAACTACTAAAGAGCCTGCAATTCAAAATTTAAAAAGAGTGAGCAGACCGGGATTAAGACTTTATGCAAATGTTAGCGATATGCCAAGAGTATTAAATGGTTTAGGAATTGCAATTGTTTCTACCTCTAAAGGTTTAATTACTGACAAGGAAGCAAGAAAGGAAAATATCGGAGGAGAAGTCCTTTGTTATGTAAACTAATAATTTAAAAGAGTAAAGAAATGTCACGAATAGGAAACGCTCCAATAAAAATACCAGCAGAGGTTGAAATTAATATTTCAGCTGATAATTTGGTTGTTGTAAAAGGAAAATTAGGAGAATTAGAACAAGCCATTCATCCTGAAATGAAAGTTTTAGTTAATGAAGGTGTTTTATCTTTGTCTAGACCTAATGATAATAAAGATATGAGAGCTCTTCATGGACTTTATAGATCTTTAATTAACAATATGATAGAAGGTGTCTCTAAAGGGTATGTTGTAGAACAAGAATTAGTGGGTGTTGGATATAGAGCTAAATCTCAAGGTCAAAGGTTGGAACTTTCTTTAGGATTTTCTCATCCAATTATTATGGAACTTGCCAAGGAAATTAAAGTAACTGCTATTTCTGAAAAAGGTAAAAACCCATTAATTAAATTAGAATCTCATGATAAACAACTAATTGGTATGGTTGCTGGAAAAATCAGATCATTTAGAAAACCTGAACCATATAAAGGAAAAGGTATCTTGTTTAAAGGAGAAGTAATTAGACGAAAAGCAGGTAAATCTGCAGCAAAATAATATAGTTAAAACGATTAGATATGGCTTTAACAAAAAGTAAAAGAAGAGAAAGAATTAAAAGACGTGTAAGGAAACATATTTCCGGAACAGCACAACGTCCTAGACTAACAGTGTTTAGAAGTAATAAACAAATTTATGCGCAGGTTATTGACGATATAAGTGGAGTGACTATCGCTTCTGCTGCATCATTAAAAAATGATGATGCTAATAAGGTTAATAAAACTGAACAAGCGAAATTAGTTGGTAAATTAATTGCTGCTTCAGCTAAAAAGGCTGGAATAGCAGATGTCGTTTTTGATAGAAACGGATATTTATATCATGGTAGAGTAAAAGCTTTAGCTGAATCTGCTAGAGAAGGAGGTTTGAAATTTTAAATTATTATGGCAGAATTAAAAACAAGAAACGTAAGAGCAACTGATATCGAGTTAAAAGATAAGTTAGTCGCTATTAATAGAGTTACAAAAGTAACTAAGGGTGGACGTCACTTTAGCTTTTCGGCTATTGTTGTTGTAGGTGATGAAAATGGTGTTGTTGGTCATGGACTAGGAAAAGCCAAAGAAGTTACTGAAGCAATTGCTAAAGCAATTGATGATGCAAAGAAAAACCTTATCAAGGTTCCGATAATAAATGACACACTTCCTCATGCTATTAGAGCAAGATTTGGTGGAGGTAATGTGTTTATGAAGCCTGCTTCTGCAGGTACTGGAATTATTGCTGGTGGAGCTATGCGTGCGGTACTAGAAAGTGCTGGAATAAAAAATGTATTAGCAAAATCACAAGGTTCATCTAATCCTCATAATGTTGTTAAAGCAACAGTAAATGCTTTAGCTGAACTAAGAGATGCAAATATGGTTGCTAGAAGCAGAGGTGTATCACTTGATAAAGTTTTTAACGGTTAATTAATATATCATGTCAAAAATTAAAGTAACACAAATAAAAAGTGCAATTAATCGTCCTAAAAGACAGAAGTTAACTCTTCAGGCTCTTGGGTTAGGTAAATTAAACAGAACTGTTGAGCACGAAGCTACTCCTCAAATTTTAGGAATGGTTAAGAAAATAGAACATTTAGTTAAAATTGAAGATTAATCTTCATAAGATATTATAGAGATGAAATTACATACATTAAAACCTGCAGAAGGGTCAACTAAAAATAAAAGAAGAACTGGTAGAGGTCAAGGTTCTGGTTTAGGTGGAACTTCTACAAAAGGACATAAAGGAGCTAAATCAAGATCTGGTTACAGTAGTAAAATAGGTTTTGAAGGTGGTCAAATGCCTCTTCAAAGACGTGTTCCTAAGTTTGGATTTAAAAATATTAATAGAGTTGAATATAAAGGTATTAACCTTGATTCTATTCAAGAATTAGCTGACAAATTAAAAGTTGAAACAATTGATGTGGAGCTTTTAATCAATAACGGATTAGCTAATAAGAAAGATTTAGTAAAAATACTTGGTAGAGGCGAACTCAAATCAAAAGTTAAAATTTCAGCTCACGGTTTTTCTAAAACCGCTACAGCTGCAATTGAAGCTAAGGGTGGTGAAGCCAACGTTATAAAAAAATGATTTTCAAAGTAAGATTGAATGAAAGGATTAATTAAAACATTAAAGCAGATTTGGGCAGTTGAAGAACTAAGAAATAGAATTGGTTATACACTTCTATTGATTCTAGTTTACAGAATAGGTTCTTTTATTGTTCTCCCAGGTGTAAATACAGATGCATTAGATTCTTCTGCGTCATCAGGTGGAATTTTGAGTTTAATTAACATGTTTGCTGGTGGAGCTTTTTCAAGAGCATCAATTATGGCCTTAGGTATCATGCCTTATATATCTGCTTCTATTGTAATGCAGCTTCTTGGTATGGCTGTACCAACAATTCAAAAATTACAAAAAGAAGGGGAAAGTGGACGTAAAAAGATGAACCAATACACAAGGTATTTAACTATTGTAATTTGTCTTTTTCAGGCACCAAGTTACATGTATGCTTATGTAATTGGTACTGGTGGTTCTAATGTTGTTCCAGATCAGAGTATTCTTTGGTGGATACAAACCGTTTCTGTTCTTACTGCAGGTACAATGTTTGTTACTTGGTTGGGCGAAAGAATAACAGATAGAGGAATAGGTAATGGAATCTCATTAATTATTACTATAGGTATAATTGCTGGATTACCTGGATCATTTCTACAAGAATTAGGAGCCAAAGTTTATGATGGCGGTATGGTTATGTTGCTAGTGGAAATGGTTATTTTGTTACTAGTAATATTAGTTACAATAATGTTAGTTCAAGGCACCCGTAGGATTCCGGTTCAAACAGCAAAAAGAGTTGTTGGTAGAGGGAATAGACAAGCCGTTGCTGGAGGACAAAGAAGTTATATTCCTCTAAAGATTAATCAAGCAGGTGTTATGCCTATCATTTTTGCTCAAGCACTTATGTTTTTGCCATCAATGATTTTTCAAGGCACATCATTTGGTGCTACCTTTTCGGATATTCAAGGTTTTTGGTACAATGCAGTTTTCTTTTTGATGATTGTTTTGTTTACCTATTTCTATACTGCTATTATGATGAATCCAAATCAAATGGCTGATGAATTAAAAAGAAATGGATCTTTTATTCCAGGTGTTAAACCAGGTAGAAAGACATCTGAATTTATTGACTCATTAATATCTAGGTTAGTTTTACCTGGATCTATATTTTTAGGAATTATTGCAATCCTTCCTGCATTTGCTATGAATGCTGGTATTCAACAAGGATTTTCATACTTTTTTGGTGGAACATCATTGCTTATTATGGTTGGTGTTGTTTTAGACACCTTACAACAGATTGAAAGTCATTTATTGAATCGTCATTATGATGGTTTAATGAAAGGCGGAAGAATAAAAGGGAAATCAGCAGGTGCGTCAGCAGTGACCATGAGCCAGTCTCTTTAATACTCTCTAAGTAAAATGATTTTTTACAAGACTAGAGAAGAAATTGAACTAATTAGAATAAGTTCTTTACTTGTTGGTAAAACGTTAGCAGAAGTTGCTAAAAGAATTAAACCTGGTATTAGTACTTTGGAACTTGATAAAGTTGCAGAAGAATTTATTAGAGATAATGGTGCAGCTCCATCTTTTAAAGGATATGGAGGGTTTCCTAATTCTTTATGCACTTCTGTAAATGAAGCAGTTGTTCATGGAATACCTAACAATCAACCATTGCAAAATGGAGATATTGTTTCAGTAGATTGTGGTGTTTTTATGAATGATTTTCATGGTGATTCAGCATATACTTTTGAAGTTGGTGAGGTTAAGCCAGAAATTAAACAGTTACTTAAGGTTACTAAAGAATGTTTAGATAAAGCCCTTGATGTTTCTATTTCTGGAAATCGAATTGGTGATATTGGTTATGCAGTTCAGCAGCATGCGGAAAATAATAACTATGGTGTAGTTAGGGATTTGGTTGGTCATGGGTTAGGTAGAAGTTTACATGAAAAACCTGAGGTGCCAAATTATGGAAGAAGAGGTAAAGGTTATAAAATGAAAGAAGGGTTAGTTTTGGCTATTGAGCCAATGATTAACATGGGAGTTAAAGATGTTGTACAACTTAATGATGGTTGGACAATAGTAACAAAAGATGGAATGCCATCTGCTCATTTTGAGCATGATGTAGCTATTATGAAGGGAAGCGTTGAGGTTTTATCAACTTTTGAATATATTGAACAAGTATTAAATAATAATTAAAGAATAAATAAAAAATGGCTAAACAAACATCTATAGAGCAAGATGGAACAATTATCGAAGCACTGTCTAATGCAATGTTTCGTGTAGAGTTAGAAAATGGTCATGTGATTACTGCTCATATTTCTGGTAAAATGCGTATGCATTATATAAGAATATTACCAGGTGACAAGGTTAAGTTAGAAATGTCACCTTACGATTTAACAAAAGGAAGAATAACATTTAGGTATAAATAAATTAAAAAGATGAAAGTAAGAGCTTCTATAAAGAAAAGATCTGCGGATTGCAAAATAGTTCGTAGAAAAGGAAGGTTATACGTTATTAACAAAAAGAACCCAAAGTTTAAACAAAGACAAGGTTAATTTTAATATTATGGCAAGAATAGCAGGTATAGATCTACCGAAAAATAAGAGAGGTGTAATTGGCTTAACATATATTTATGGTATTGGTCCAAGTACATCTAAAAAAATTCTAGCAGCAGCTGGTATTGATGAAAACATTAAAGTTTCTGATTGGGATGATGATCAGTTAGGTAAGATTAGATCAATCATTAGTGAAGAATATAAAGTTGAAGGTACTTTACGTTCTGAAGTTCAGATAAGCATTAAGCGATTAATGGACATTGGATGTGTTAGAGGAATTAGACATAGATCTGGATTACCTCTTAGAGGACAAAGAACCAAAAATAATTCTAGAACTAGAAAAGGAAAGAGAAAAACAGTTGCAAACAAGAAGAAAGCAACTAAATAATCAATAAGCGATAAATGTTATGGCTAAAAAGACAAAAAAGACAAAAAAAGTAAAAGTTGCACAATTGGGGGAAGCTCATATTCAAGCAACTTTTAATAACATTATTATTTCATTATGTAATGATAATGGGCAGGTGATTTCATGGTCTTCTGCTGGTAAAATGGGTTTTAGAGGTTCTAAAAAGAATACTCCTTATGCTGCACAAGTTGCTGCTGAGGATTGTTCAAAGGAAGCATATGAATATGGCCTTAGAAAGGTTAAAGTTTATGTGAAAGGCCCAGGAGCTGGTAGAGAATCAGCTATAAGAACCATTCATAATAATGGTATCGAAGTTACTGAGATTGTAGACATTACACCAATGCCTCACAATGGATGTAGACCACCTAAAAGAAGAAGAGTATAAATAATTTAAACCGAGGAATGATAGTTATCGAAGGATAAGCCTTAATTCATAACTCCTCAATAAAAATAAAAAAATGGCAAGATATAGAGGTCCAAAATCAAAAATCGCAAGAAAGTTCAGAGAGCCAATATTCGGCCCTGACAAAGCGTTAGAAAAGAAAAATTATCCTCCAGGCGTACACGGCCCGAACAAGAGGAGAAATAAAAAATCTGAATATGCAGTGCAGTTAGCTGAGAAGCAAAAGGCAAAGTATACTTATGGAATATTAGAAAGACAATTTTCTAATATGTTTAAAAAGGCAAATTCTAAATCTGGAATTACAGGTGAAATTTTACTTCAACTTTGTGAAACAAGATTAGATAATGTTATTTTCAGATTAGGAATTTCGCCTACAAGAAGAGGAGCCAGACAATTGGTTACTCATAGGCACATTACAGTAAATGATCAGTTGGTTAACATTCCTTCTTTTTCTTTAAAAGTAGGTGATGTAGTAAGTATACGTGAGAAATCTAAATCATTAGAAATAGTTACTAGTTCATTAGCAAATGAAAAACCAGTAATTGAATGGTTGGATTGGAATCGTACAAATTTTAGTGGAAAAGTTGTTTCTGTTCCAACTAGAGAACAAATTTCAGAGAACATTAAAGAACAATTAATAGTTGAACTATATTCTAAGTAATTAGAATTTTAAATAAATTTTTAGCATGGCAATTTTAGATTTTCAAAAACCAGACAAAGTAATAATGTTAGACTCCAGTGATGTAAAGGGTCAATTCGAATTCAGACCTTTAGAGCCTGGATACGGAATTACAGTTGGTAATGCATTAAGAAGAATTCTTTTGAATTCATTAGAAGGATTTGCAGTAACTTCAATTAAAATTGAAGGTGTAGATCATGAATTTTCTACAATCAAAGGAATTGTAGAAGATGTTACAGAAATCGTTCTTAATTTAAAACAAGTACGTTTTAAAAGACAAATTGAGGACATTGATGATGAAACTGTAACTATTAATATTTCAGGTCAAGATACTTTTAAAGCAGGAGATATAGGTAAATTCACCTCAGGATTTCAAGTTTTAAACCCTGATCATGTGATTTGTCATATTGATTCTACAAAATCATTCAAATTAAATATTGAATTAACAATTTCTAAAGGTAGGGGTTATGTGCCGGCAGAAGAAAATAAAACTTCTAGTGCTGCAGTTGGAACAATTTTTATTGATTCTATTTTCACACCTATAAGAAATGTTAAATACAGCATTGAAAACTATCGTGTTGAGCAAAAAACTGATTATGAAAAATTAATTTTTGATATCGACACAGATGGTTCTATCAATCCTAAAGATGCTTTGAAAGAAGCAGCAAAGATTTTAATTCACCATTTCATGTTGTTTTCTGATGAGAAAATCACTTTAGATTCTGATGAAAAATCAGAAACTGAAGAATTTGATGAAACATCTTTACACATGCGTCAGCTTCTAAAAACTAAATTAGTTGATATGGATCTTTCTGTAAGAGCACTAAACTGCTTGAAAGCTGCAGATGTGGAAACTCTTGGAGAATTAGTATCATATAACAAAAATGATTTATTGAAATTTAGAAATTTTGGAAAAAAATCCTTAACTGAATTAGAAGATTTAATTGAATCTAAAGGTCTTTCATTTGGTATGGATGTTTCCAAATATAAATTGGACAGAGATTAATAGTTCTTTTTCGGAACTTAAAGAAATAGAGTAATGAGACACGGTAAAAAAAATAATCATCTTAGTAGAAAGAAAGCTCACAGAGAAGCTTTGCTTTCTAATATGGCTTGTTCTTTAATTGAACATAAACGCATCAATACAACTTTAGCAAAAGCAAAAGCATTAAGAGTATATGTTGAGCCATTACTTACAAAATCTAAAACTGACACTACTCACAGTAGAAGGGTTGTTTTTAGTTATCTTCAAAATAAGGAGGCAGCTTCAGAGTTGTTTAGAGAAATTGCTCCTAAAATTAGTGATAGACCAGGAGGTTATACTCGTATTATAAAATTGAATAATAGACTTGGTGATAACGCTGAAATGGCAATAATAGAATTAGTTGATTTTAATGAATTGTTATTAGCTGAACAAGCTCCTAAGAAGAAAACTAGAAGAAGAGGTGGTAAAGCTAAATCAGCTGCTAAACCAGCTGAAGAAACAACTTCAGGTTCAAATGATGTTGCAGTTGAAGATGCACCTGTTGAAGAAATTCAAGATGCTGTCGAAGTAGTTGAAGAAGTTGTTGAAGTTGCTTCTGAAGAAACAACTGAAAAAATTGAAAATTCTGAAACTCAAGATAACGAGCCTGAAGATTCTAAAGAAGAAGCTTCAGATACAGATGAAAAAGATAAAAAAGAATAAATTGGATTTTTTAATTTAATACTTAAGGGGTAGCTTTTTAGCTATCCCTTTTTTTTGTTAATAATTTTAATTTTGATGTTGAATTTTTATTAATAATTATATCAAAAAATACTATCATAACTTTATTTTTGTAGAATGGAAGAAACAAACATATCGGCTGTAATTCTATTAGAAGATGGAACAGTTTTTCATGGAAATTCATGTGGTAAAATTGGAACTACGACAGGTGAAATTGCTTTTAATACTGGAATGACTGGTTATCAAGAAATTTTCACTGATCCATCTTATTATGGTCAAATTTTGGTAATGGCATCCTCTCATATAGGGAATTATGGTGTAGTGGAAAATGAAATAGAATCTGAATCTTGTAAAATTAGAGGGTTAGTTGTGAAAAAATTTGCACATTCTTTTTCTCGTTATCAAGAATCTTCTTCTTTGCAAGATTATCTAGTAGATGATGGTGTTGTTGGTATTAAAAATATAGATACTAGAGCGTTAGTTACTCATATTAGAAAAAATGGTGCTCAGAACGCAATAATTTCATCAGAAACTACTGATTTAAATGAGCTTAAAAAAACACTTGACAATGTTCCATCTATGAAGGGACTAGGTCTTGCTCAGGAAGTCTCTTGCAAAACACCATACCAGGAGGGAGCTGGTGAGTATAAAGTCGCTCTATTGGATTATGGAGTGAAGAAAAATATTATCAGGTGCTTAATTGAAAGAGGATGCAAAGTTAAAGTTTTCCCTTTTGATACTTCTTACGAACAAATTATGGAATTTAACCCGGATGGTATTATGTTGTCAAATGGACCCGGAGATCCAGAACCCCTTGTAAAATCCATCGAAACAGTACAAAAATTAGTTGATTCTGAAGTTCCAATATTTGGAATTTGTTTAGGTCACCAAATTTTATGCTTAAGTCAAGGTTTAAAAACTGAGAAAATGCATAATGGTCATAGGGGAATTAATCATCCTGTAAAAAACATTATTAATGGAAGTTGTGAAATAACTTCTCAAAACCATGGTTTTGTTGTTAGTAAAACAGCAGCATTAAATCATCCAGATATTACAATTACTCACATGCATCTAAATGATGATACAGTTGCAGGGATTTCGTTAAATGGAAAACCAGTGTTTTCCGTTCAGTTTCATCCAGAAGCATCTTCTGGTCCTCATGATTCACGTCATCTTTTTGATCAGTTCATTTCTAACATAAAAGTATTTACGAAACAAACAGTTTCTTAATTTTATTCAAATGGCATATATACAACAAATTCAAGCAAGACAAATACTTGACTCTAGAGGAAATCCAACGATAGAAGTAGATGTATTTACAAATAATGGATCATTTGGTAGAGCTGCTGTTCCCTCTGGCGCTTCAACAGGTATACACGAAGCTGTTGAATTAAGAGATAACGATAAAGGAATTTATTTAGGTAAAGGTGTTTTAAAAGCTGTCGATAATGTTAATTCAGTCCTAAACAATGAGCTCAACGGTCAATATGTTTTTGATCAAAATAAAATTGATCAAATCATGATTGAATTAGATGGCAGTCATAATAAATCTAAATTAGGAGCTAATGCAATCTTAGGAGTTTCTCTTGCAGTTGCTAAAGCTGCAGCTGATGCTATTGGTCAGCCATTGTATAGATACATTGGAGGTGTAAATGCGAATACTCTTCCAGTTCCAATGATGAATATTCTTAATGGTGGTTCTCATGCTGACAATAAAATTGATATTCAAGAATTTATGATTATGCCTTTCGGTGCATCATCTTTTAGTGAGGCATTAAGAATGGGGACAGAAGTTTTTCATCATTTAAAAAATGTTCTTAAAAGTAAAGGAATGTCTACCAATGTTGGCGATGAAGGAGGTTTTGCACCTAATCTTGGTTCTAATGACGAGGCAATTGAAGTAGTGATTAAAGCAGTTGAAGCTGCTGGATATAAACCTGGAAAAGACATTTGGATTGCTTTAGATGCTGCATCTTCCGAATTTTATGATGCTAAATCTGGAAAATATACATTTGAATCTACTGGCGATGTAATGAGCTCTTCCGATTTGGTTTCTTTTTGGAATGATTGGGTTAATAAATATCCAATTGCATCAATTGAAGATGGATTAGCAGAAGATGATTGGTCTGGATGGAAAGAATTAACTGAAAAAATTGGAGATAAGTGTCAGCTTGTAGGAGATGATTTGTTTGTGACAAATACTAAGAGACTTCAGAAAGGAATTGATCAAGATATTGCCAATTCTATTTTAATCAAAGTGAATCAAATAGGTTCTCTTACAGAAACAATAAATGCTGTTAATTTAGCAACTAAGAATAGTTATACTTCAGTGATGAGTCACAGAAGTGGAGAAACTGAAGATAGTACAATTGCAGATTTAGCAGTTGCTTTAAATACAGGTCAAATTAAAACAGGTTCTGCTTCTAGGTCTGATAGAATAGCAAAATATAATCAGCTTTTAAGAGTAGAACAAGAATTAAGTAATCTTGCTTATTTTCCTGGCAAAGATTTTAAATATCTTTAATATTTGTAAGTTATTATGAATAGAATTAGATCAAGTAAAAAAAACATTTACAAGTATCTGTTCTTTCTATTACTTATTCTTAATTTATCTAGCTATGTTTATTTAGCTATAAAACACCCTAGATTTCATGTTTTTTTTCAAAGGCAAATAGAAAATATTTTTGAAAATCAAAACCCACCAATTGGTGATTATTTAAAGGGAATAGATGTCTCTGAATATCAGGGAATAATTAATTGGAAAACGATAAAGAGTAATCAAAAAAATGACTCACTTTCTTTTATCGTTATAAGAGGAACTGCTGGTAAAAATCACAGAGATCGTTTTTATAAATCTAATTATCGAGAAGCTAAAAAGATAGGAGTTCCTGTTGGTGTTTATCATTATTACAGACCAAATGAAAGTTCAGAAGAACAGGCAAACTATTTTATTAAAAACATTAAACTCTCTGCAGGAGATCTTCCTCCTATTCTAGACATTGAGAAAATAAGTGATGTTCAAAGTATGTCTAAGCTAAAAAAAGGAGTTAAAAATTGGCTGGAAATAATTGAACAGCACTATGGTGTCAAACCCATTCTTTATACGTATACATATTTTTACAATACATATTTAGTGGATGATTTTGTGGATTATAAATTATGGATAGCAAATTATTCTAATTTTAAAACACCTCTTGGTAATAAAAATTGGAGTTTTTGGCAATATTCAGAAAAAGGAAGAGTAAGTGGAATTAAAGGACCAGTAGATTTAGATGTATTTAAAGGCACTCAAAAAGATTTAAAAGCAATGTTGTTAAAATAAAAAAGAGTTTCTAATGAAACTCTTTTTTTATATAGCTTTAAATTAATAAAGACTAAACTCAAACCACTTTAATTACGCATAAAAAGAAATATGGTTTCAAAAAAATCTAAAGTTCTATTTATTTATATTTGTTTTTTTTAAATTATTTTAAATAGCTAACACATTATGTCTTTAAAAGAATCAACTATTATTTATACCAAAACTGATGAAGCACCTGCTTTAGCAACCTATTCATTTCTTCCAATTATAAAAGCATTTACTTCTTCTGCAGGTATTGATGTTGAGCTAAAAGATATTTCTTTAGCAGGTCGCATTCTTGCTAATTTCCCTGACTATTTAAGTGAAAACCAAAAAATAAGTGACGCCCTCTCTGAGCTTGGTGATCTTGCTAAAAAGCCAGAAGCGAATATTATAAAATTGCCAAACATTAGTGCTTCAATCCCTCAATTAAAAGAGGCGATAAAAGAATTACAATTAAAGGGTTATAAATTACCAAATTACCCTGAGGAGATTACTAGTGAAAAAGAAAAAGAAGTTAAATTAAGATATGATAAGATTAAGGGAAGTGCAGTAAATCCTGTTTTAAGAGAAGGTAACTCTGATAGGAGAGCTCCCAAAGCAGTAAAAAACTATGCGAAAAACAACCCTCATTCAATGGGTGAATGGAACAGTTTATCTCTTACTCATGTCTCAAGTATGTCTTCTGGAGATTTTTTTGGAAGTGAAGAGTCCATTACTATTGATAATAATTGTAATGTGAGAATTGAGTTTCATTCTAATTCTGGAGATATAACTATTCTTAAAAGTGAGTTTCCTTTACTAAAAGGTGAGATTATAGATTGTTCTATAATGAATATGATTGAGCTTAAAACATTTTTAGAAAATCAAATTCATGATGCTAAACAGAAAGATCTTTTGTTTTCTCTTCATATGAAAGCTACAATGATGAAAGTATCTGATCCTTTAATATTTGGTGCTGCTGTAGAAGTTTTTTATAAAGATGTCTTTTCTAAACACCGTGAAATATTTGATGAGATTGGAGTTGATTCTAGTAATGGATTAGGAGATGTTTACGCTAAAATCAAAAACCTTTCAGAAGAATTGAGAAGTGAAATTAAAAATGACATCCAAATTGTTAATCAATCTCAGCCTGATTTAGCAATGGTGAATTCAGATAAAGGAATTTCAAATTTACATGTTCCAAGTGATGTAATTATTGATGCTTCTATGCCGGCAATGATAAGAACATCTGGCCAAATGTGGAATAAAGATGGAGTTTTACAAGATACAAAAGCAGTTATTCCAGACAGATCTTATGCTGGAATATACAAAGCAACAATTGACTTTTGTAAAAAGAATGGTGCTTTTGATCCAACAACAATGGGCAGTGTTTCAAATGTTGGTCTAATGGCTCAGAAAGCTGAGGAATATGGATCACATGATAAAACATTTCAATTAAATGATGTTGGGGTTATAAAAGTAATTAATGATGATAATGAAGTTTTACTTTCACAAAAAGGAAATGCAAACGATATTTTCAGAATGTGCCAGGTTAAAGATGCACCAATAGAAGATTGGGTTAAATTGGCTGTTAATAGAGCAAGCTCAACAGGATTACCTGCTGTTTTTTGGTTAGATGAAGATAGATCACACGATGCTCAAATAATTAAAAAGGTAAATGAGTATTTATCTAAAATAAATACCGAAGGATTAGAATTATTAATTCTTTCCCCGGTTGATGCTATTAATTTTTCATTAGAAAGAATTATTAAAGGACTAGATACTATTTCAGTTACAGGAAATGTTTTAAGAGATTATTTAACAGATTTGTTTCCAATTTTAGAATTAGGAACTAGTGCTAAAATGTTATCTATAGTTCCATTAATGAATGGTGGAGGATTATTCGAAACAGGAGCAGGAGGTTCAGCTCCAAAACATGTTCAACAATTTAATGAAGTTGGTTATTTAAGATGGGACTCTTTAGGAGAGTTTTTAGCTTTAGCTGTTTCATTAGAGCATTTAGGCAATAAAGATGCTAATAATAAGGCTTTAATTTTAGGGAGAACATTGGATGTTGCAACTGAAAGATTGTTGTTGGAAAATAAATCTCCAGCAAGAAAATTAGGGCAAATTGACAATAGAGGGAGCCATTTTTATTTGTCATTATATTGGGCTAATGAATTAGCTAATCAGAATGAAGATGTTGAGCTTAAAAATACTTTTGAAAAGCTAGCAGTATCATTAAATAAAAATGAACAGAATATTTCTGACGAATTTATTTCTGCTCAGGGAAATCCTGTTGATATAGATGGTTATTATTTTGTTGATGATGTTTTAGCTGAGAAGTCTATGAGACCTAGTGCTACGTTCAATAAATTACTTTCAGAGTTTAAGAATTAAAATTGAAACCTTACTTGAAACCTGATTTCTGATTTTTTATTGTCATCTATTTCATTAATTCCGGAGCTTATTTGTTCTACATTATTGTAATTCCACTGAGACCATCTAAGCCAAAGGTCTATCCCTTTTTTTAACTTATACCGAGCGTTAATATAAGTTCGCGACCCTTTATTATAGTATGCTGGTATTCGGTAATAATACAATACGTCATTCTCATAACTGTATATTCGTGAATTATATGATTGAGTGTCAAAAAGAGCAAACCTGGCATTTAATGATAGCTTTTTCATAGGTGGTTTATATATAATGTCTTGAAGTAATAATAAACCACTTTCTTTTTCTGATCCAACTCTATAGTAGGTCATGTATTCAACTCTACTTCTTATTTGAATACTTTCAGAAATTTGAACATTGATATTAAATCTATAATTCCATTGATCAGTCGATAGGACAGGATCTAAATCTCTTTCAACATCTTGTGCTGAATTATAGGGTTTATTTCGATGTCTTATTCTGGTGTATACTTCTAACTTTTTAGTTGGCTTATATTTTATTTGAGTGAAGATGTCGAATCCGCTTGTGTTTGGTGCGTCTACTTGGTACCTCATCCATGGAAATGAAAATTGATCGAAATAAGAAGAAAGGGTGAGTTTTTTGGTTAGCTTAAAGTCAATACCAGATAATATTCCTTTTTCATTGATACTTTTACTTCCCTCTCCGACAGCATTTGTAAATAAATTTTGATAATCCTTACCATAATTTCTGTAAAAAGCAGAAAAGGATACTTTTGGATGTAGCGAGGCCATTAGACCGTGAAGCTGAGCAATTCCGTTATTGTTACTTCTACTAATTTCTCCAAAGAAATTAAAATTTCTATGTATCCAGTTGTAATGAGCACCGGTAACCCAATTAAAATTTGAATTAAATTGAAATTGGCTGTATGGAGATAACGTTCTATTTATGTTGCCGTTGTACATGGACAATGAAGTAATTAGCCCTATAGTATATTTTCTATCTTTAATAGAAACCTCACCTCCGAAAACTGATTCTTCAAGAGCATCTTTGTTTTCCAAATCGCCAATGGTTCCATGATTTCCGGAAGCTTGAAAGCTACTTACTGTAATGTCACCATCTGTATTTGTTGAGTCTTGTTGTAAGTTAGCATCAATCATTTTTTTTGATCCAAAAACTAAAAAGTTTAATTTTTTCCAACCAATTTCTGCTGCTGCACCTCTTAAAAATAAATTTTCATCGACCGATGAATAGGGTTTTATTCCCATCGGATTTCTTTTTACTCCCATTATATCCGAAGATTTACCAAAAGCTAAGCCAGACCAAAATGTTAAGCCTTGTCCTAGCTGAACATGATAATCGCCAAGTGCTAATGCTTTAAATTTTCCAATGTTTTTCATGTAAAAGTGAGCCGAATAAAAATCAAAACCTGCTTTTGTGTTTATGCCAAATAAATCAGAGGCTCTTTTGTTGGGTATAAAAGCTTCCCCAGCATCTTTTTCTGCAGTTATACCAAAACTAATGTTGTTTAGGTATTTAAATCTATAACGCATGTATATATTATCAGGAGATCCTAATTGAACTGTATTTCGACTATCTAGCCAGCTGCTATCATCTATTTCTCTTTGACCACTTGTAGGCTCAATTACTCTATTGTAACGAATAAATAAATCATTTTTACCATATTTAAACATTTCAGAAATTGAAAGATTTGGGGCGTTGAAATCTGTAGAAACTAATACAAACGGCATTAATCTTCTTATGTCGTTCATGTTGAACAAATCAAGAACTTGTAATTCGTAAATGGTAATCAATTTACCATGTTTTTCTATGTGATCGAGAAGAGCATTGATTTGAAATTGATTCAATAACCTAAGTTGAGTTAGGTCGTCTAAAATATTTTTTTTATTGAGATTTATTGGGTGTTCGTAATAAAAGCTAAGTAGATCAAATAAGGTTGTATAATCTATGTCTTCATCTTCATTGTTTTCAGCAATTGTTTCTATGCTTTGTTCAATTATAAACTGTTTTTGTAATTCTTTACCATTGAATTTACTGGATTTATGATTTATTGAATATTTATATCCTTTAATGGTATCCTGAGAAATATAAACTTGACAAAAAATAAAATTCAATGTTATTATTAAAAGATATTTAGTGAATAAATCTTTCAAGTTTATTTATGGAAATTTGTAGTTATTGATAATTCTGGACTAAAACCTAAAACCTGATGATATTGAGTTCCTAAATCTATATAAACATTTTTATATGATGTTCCTAGGCCAAAACCAAATGAAGTGGGAAAGGTTCCTACACCCGCTCTTATTGTTACTTTTTCTATAGGACTGTAAATAATAGCGGCCTTAACAGCTGCAGCATATAAAACATCTTTTTCGATTGCTATAATTGTATTTAGTTGGTCGGATACAGAATAATCAAATCCTAGTTGAATTATTGTTGGTATTCTTTCATCTTCAAAGTCTGCTAATTTAGACAGAGTGGGGTTTTTGATAATTACTCCCATTTTTAAATCTGAATTTAGTTTAGCATTTAGACCAATATCTGCTGAAAAAATTGATTTTGAACCATAAAAATCACCAAGGTTTAGAAGAAGATAGTTGAATTTTAACCCCCCAGAAATATTTTCTCCGAGCCGCATTGAATAACCAGCTCCTACTTTATGAATTTGATAGTTTTCATTTCCATAATTTGAATAAATTAAACCAACAGCTGAATTTTTAAAAGGAATGGCAAATGCTGCTGTGCTTGTAGAGAAATCAGAAACAAGGAAACGATTGTTAAAAGAGAATCCAGACTGAACGCCCTCAATTGATGATAAACCACCAATGTTATTGTTAATGCTCCATAAATTTGTTTGGGTGACACTTGCTCCTACAATTGAAGTGCTAATTGCTCCTTGGTCAAAAATAATCTGAGAAAAGTAAGTTTGATGAAAAATTAAATAAAATAAAAGTGTCCAATACTTATTCATTAACACAATTTAGATAATTTTTTGATTAATTGTATAGAGAAATATTATAAAGTTAAATTGAGAAAGCTAAATATTTAATGGTCTTATTTTCCTTTAGCCAAATACTTTCGTAGAAAGTTTGAATTTTCATCGTTTCAATAAGTTGGTCATCTACTCTTGAAATAAGCTCTTCATAAACATTTTCACTGCATTCAATGAGTTTGTATTTATTTTCTTTTATTTCATCTAATGTGTAGTTGTAAAGTAAATCACTATCTGTTTTAAGATGAATGATTCCATTTTCTTTTAGGATTTTTTTGTACCGCTCTATAAAAAGAGGAGATGTTAATCTTTTTCTTGGTCGTTTTGGTTGTGGATCGGAAAAAGTTAACCAAATTTCAGAAACTTCATTTTCTCTAAAGAAATGCTCAATGAAATCTACTTTAGTTCTTATGAATCTAACGTTAGAAATTTTTTCTTCTTCACATGTTTTTGCCCCTCTCCATATTCTAGCTCCTTTAATGTCTACACCAATAAAATTTGTAGACGGATACTGCTTAGCTAATCCAACGGTATACTCTCCTTTTCCACAGCCTAATTCTAAAACAATAGGGGCCTCGTTTTTAAATTCTAAATTCCAGTTGCCTTTTATTTTATGTGCAGGTTTTATTTCATTTACATGAGGTTGAAGAACATGAGCAAAAGTGTTCAATTCAGAAAATCTTTTAAGTTTATCCTTGCCCATTAGAATCAAATTTTCCTGTTTTAGGGATAATTCCCATTTTTTCACCGAAAAAATCAGCAAAATCTCTCATAGCTAGAGCTATTTGATCTTCATTTGTTGCTTTTTCAAAATTATCAGCCATCGTAATAAAGGTTTGAAAATAGAATTTACTCATTTCTTCAATAGAAATGTCTTTTGTCCAAAGATTTAAACTCATGGCATTTTCATCATTTCTGTCCCAGAAAGAAAGAAAAGCAGCTTTAGCATCGTGATTAGATTTTTTGGAATCGGTTAGAGATTCCCAACTAATTTTCTCTGGAATTTGATTTTCATCTAGATCAAAAACTATGTTTAAATTACTTTTATTACTCATTTGGTTTGTATGATTTTAATATTTTTCTGACATCTTTTTCTAATTGCAAATCTAATATATCTAGGCAATTAGTTTCCACATAATCTTTTACGATTTTATAACCAAGCCAAACACCAACTTTTGCGGGAGAATCCTGTGGAAGTCCTTTCGTAAAAGGTGCCTCAGAAATAAATGGTGTGATTTGTTTTTTATCTTTTGAGTATAATAGATTACTGTTAATAATTACTTCCCAAATGTTCATCTCGTTTGATTTACACCATTCAAGTTCTTCTTTAGAATACCTGAATTTTAAATGTTCATCAACTGATGGAGTCGTAGCTTCTATGTAATACATTATTTTGCCTAAAGAAATGATTTCAGAGATGAAATCATCTCCTAAGTTTTCGTAAAATCTATTGTGAAAATAGCAATGCATAACATCTGTGACTAAAAATTCAGCATTCATTTTTTCCTTTATAAAAAGAGGGAAAAAATCTGGAGAAAGACTTTTTACCACTTTATTTTCTTCTCCTAAATACATCTCAATACCGATTGCTATTCTGTTGTTTACTTCAATGACATTAGCATTGAAATTTGAATAAAAAGTTGTAATAACTGGAATGGAAGAATCTGGGAAATAGTAGTTTACATACTTAAATGCTGTTGCTATGGATTCTTTATAAGGATTAAAATCTTCGAATTTAGTTTCTGTTTCTTTTTTTATTTCTTGAGTTGAGGAATGATTAATGTAATTGTTTAAAATTATTGGAGCATTATTGTTGTAAGGATCTCCCTCATTAAGCATTTGAGCGTAAAAAAGCACATAAAGAGTGCCGTATTTTTTTA
>JAQWSL010000064.1 GCA_029243225.1 Flavobacteriales bacterium | reverse complement strand
TTGAGCTTCAACTGTACTGCCATCAGTAGTAACAATGTCTGGGAAGTTTTCAATTAAAATTTGATCACATAAATTATTTTGAGACCATTTTTCTATTATGCTGTCCATATGATAAAAAACACCCCATCCGGTAGAATTGTTGTAATCACCAGCCCAAAGATTAACTCCATCATCTGTACCGTGAATTTCCATTACGGGTATTGAATTACTCCCGCAAGAGCTTCCGTAAGAGTCGAACATAGTCCCTGCTACACTAGCAATGGCGGTGAATGTTTGTGGTGCTTGACAAGCCAGCATATAGCTCATTTCACCACCATTTGACATTCCTGTGGCAAATGTATTAAGTGGGCTTAAATTGTGCTGAATTTGTAAATGTTCAACTAAGCTTGTAATAAAACCTATGTCATCAACTGTTTCATTTGGATGAAAATCGTAACCAACATTCCAGAAATTATTGGACCAATCATCAGAAGTTCCTTGCGGATAGCAAACTGCAAATCCGTTTTGGTTGGCTACACTATTCATTCCTGAATAATTTTTAATGCCATTTGCAGATCCTGAGTATCCGTGCATGACAACAACTAAAGGAGCACCTGGTAAAATATTTGCTGGTTCATGATAAATATATTGTCTAATAATTCCATCGTGAATAAAAGACTGGACTTGAGAAATAACATTGATGCTATTTAAAAGTAAAAACAATACGATTAATTTACTCATGTAATTTAATTTATCTATAAAGTTAATTTAATAATATAACGACATTTTTTTTGTTAAAACATTTTCTAGCTATGAAATACTTTTGGTTTTGTAAATTTGCATAAGAATTCTTTACAATGGATGATAACAAAATACCAAAATTTCTTTTTAACAAGTATAACCGTGAATATGCAGAAAAGCTTTTAGCTAAAGAAGATTTTGAAAGGAAAACTGTCTCATTTTATAGATATACTATTATTGATGATCCACAATCCTTAAGAGATGAGCTATTTATCTCTTGGTCTAAATTAAATGTTTTAGGTAGAATTTACTTGTCAAAAGAAGGCATTAATGCTCAACTTAACGTTCCTGAACATAATTGGGAAGCTTTTGTTCAGTGTGTTCATTCATTTTCTAATTTCAAAGATATTCCTTTTAAGCATGCTGTAGAAGAAAGAGGTTCTGGCTCTTTTTATAAATTAACAATTAAGGTTAGGGAACAAATTGTTGCAGATGGTTTAAGTATTGATGATTATGATGTGACTAATGTAGGGAAGCACTTGTCTGCTCAAGAATGGAACCAAGCCCTTAATGATGGTGCTGTTGTTGTAGATATGAGGAATCATTATGAAAGTGAAATAGGGCATTTTAAAAATGCAATTTGCCCAGATTCTGAAACTTTTAAAGAAGAACTTCCTTTGGTTAGAGATCTTTTAGAAGGTAAGCAAAAAGAAAAAGTTTTACTGTATTGTACAGGTGGAATTAGATGTGAAAAGACATCGTCTTTTTTAAAACATCATGGTTTTGAAGATGTTAATCAGTTACATGGAGGAATTATTGACTATACACATCAAGTCAATCAAGATGAAAACTTAGAAAACCTTTTTGAAGGTAAGAATTTTGTTTTTGACGATAGGATTTCTGAACGAATTTCTGAAGATATTATTAGTAACTGTCACCAATGTGGGAAGCCGTGTGATGAACATACAAATTGCAAGAATGTACAATGTAATTTACTGTTTATTCAATGTGGTGATTGTATGACCGAAAATAATGGATGTTGTTCTATTGATTGTGATAAAATTAATTCACTTCCAGAAGATGAGCAGAAAAAACTAAGAGCAGGTAAAGAGAATAAAAAGATGTTTCACAGTCACAAAAAAGTAGACTTAAGAGAGGGTGTTAAAAAGGAAAAGTAAATTAAATTCTACAAACTCTTTTTAATGATTTCCATTGATTAGTTTTGGTTATGTTTTCAAAAGCATTTATAAGGTTTAATTGGATTACACTTGTTTTAATTTTTCTAGTTGTAATTGCTGGAAGTTTTGTTAGAATAACAGGAAGCGGCATGGGTTGTCCAGATTGGCCTAAATGTTTTGGTCAATGGATTCCGCCAACAGACATTTCTCAATTACCAGAAAATTATAATGAAGCTTTTCTAGATAAGAGAATAAGTAAAATAAAAAAATTCACTGCATTTCTAAATGCAATTTCACTAGAAAAATCTGCGGATAGCATAAATAACGATGCTGATTTACTAAAAGAACAACCTTTTAATGCTCAAAAAACTTGGACAGAGTACATTAATAGATTAGCTGGTTTTTTAGCAGGAAACGCTATTTTATTTGTATTTGTTTGGATTGTTATTTTTTATAGGAAAAGAAAATTAATTGGGTTAAGTTTTCTTAATTTGATTCTATTAGTTGTGCAAGCTTGGTTTGGTTCTATTGTAGTAGCTTCAAATTTAGTTCCATGGACAATTACTGTTCATTTGTTATTGGCTTTAGTGATTATAGGATTGCAGCTTTACCTTGTTTTTTTAATAAGTCCTTCTCAGCAGCATAGACTCGATTTCCCAAAATGGATCAAATGGTTAATTTGGATTTGTTTTTCAATCACTGTTTATCAAATGTTTTTAGGTACACAGGTCAGAGAGTATATTGATGAGCTATCAAGAAAAGGTTTTGGAAGAAATGATTGGAGTAGTATGTTAGGGGTTACTTTTTTTATCCACAGAAGTTTCTCATGGCTAGTACTAATTCTTTTAACAATACTTACTTTTTATAACGAGAAAAAGAAAAAATACAAACCAATTAGATGGATGTATACACTCTTGGCTATTGAATTGTTATCTGGTGTTTTGTTGGCTCATGCTGATATGCCCGGTTTGGCTAGAACAGCACATTTAGTTTTAGCCTCTTGTTTGTTTGGAATTCTTGCAATGATTGTTTTTCGACTGAAAAAGAACAATTTGGTTGTAAAGAGTTAGCCACCAATAGCAATCATAGATCTATTTTTAAGTTCATTTGGATTCGTTTTCTCAAATGATTTAATCCCTGCATGTTGTTTTTGCTTGTTGTAAATGGATTTCTTTATTAATGGTATTAAAGGGATTTTTTTACGATGTGCAGTAAGTAAATCTATTTCTTTGTTGGAAAATAAACAATTTTTAATTTTACCATCTGCGGTTAATCTAATTCTGTTGCATGTGTCACAAAATGGGTTGGTAACCGAACTAATAATTCCAAAACTTCCAGAAGCATTTTTTAATTTAAAATTTTTAGCCGTGTCATTTGGGTGATCTTCAATCTTGTTAAAACTATTGTCTCCTAATTCTTTTTTAATGGTATTAAGTATTTCTTTATAAGACACCTTTTTTTTCCAATTCCATTGATTGCCATCGAAGGGCATAAATTCTATGAATCGAAGCTCCAGTGGTTTGTTTTTAGACCAGTTTACAAAGTCAATAATCTCATCATCATTTACATTTTTTATGAGAACAACATTTATTTTAACCTTGAAATTTTCCTGAATTAAAAGTTCAATATTTGACATTACTTTTTTGAAATAATTTCTTTTTGTAATGGTGTTAAATCTTTCTTCTTTTAATGTGTCCAAACTTACATTTACGGACTTTACACCAGCATTTTTTAAATCTAAAATGTAATGATCTACAAGAATAGCGTTGGTGGTTAAAGAGAGCTCAACGGGAAGTTTTCCAAGCTCATTTATAACAAGTTTGGCATTCTTTTTAACTAAAGGTTCTCCTCCAGTAAGCCTAATTTTTTTTATTCCTTGAGAAATGAAAACTTTTGCAATTTCAATTAGCTCTTCTGCGGTCATAAAAGAGGATCTTTCTCTTAATGTAATTCCTTCTTCTGGCATGCAATAGAAACATCTCAGGTTACATTTATCGGTCAATGATATTCTTAAGTAATCATGTTTCCTCCCATAATTATCTTCTAAGTATTTTTGTTCATTTTTCAAATCAGTGTCTAGCTCCTTTCATTATCCTGAAAATATGAAGTAAAGAAGGGAATAGTGCGTCAATAGATTCTGCAGCCCCTCTTGTTGAGCCGGGTAGGGCAAGAACTAATGTTTTTTCTCTGATTCCAGCAACACTTCTAGAAAGCATAGCATAAGGGGTTCTGTCTTGTCCGTATTTTCTTGATGCTTCAGCTATTCCTGGAATTTCCTGATCCAATAAAGGGATTAATGCTTCTGGTGTTAAATCTTTAGGTGAAAGACCAGTGCCACCAGTGTAAATTAATAAATCAGTATTTAGTTCAGCATGTTTAATTAATTGTTCTTGAATTTTCTTAATCTCATCTGGAATAATTATGTAATCAATAACATTAACATTGGTTTCTTTTAATTTTCCAATAATTGTTTTACCTGCAATATCTTCTTTTTTACCGTTAGAAATTGTGTCTGAACAAACAATTATTGCAGCCTTAATTGGGGTTTTGAAAGCATCTTTAAAATCTGATTTCCCACCTTTTTTATTAACTAATTTAATTTGATCTATTTCAATGTTTTTTTCAATTGGTTTTAGCATGTCATAAAGGGTAAGTGCTACTACGCTTGCTGCATGCATTGCTTCTACCTCTACACCAGTTCTATAAATTGTTTTAACAGTGACTAGAATCTTTATTTCGAGTTCATTTATTTGATAGTCTATTTCAGTAAATTCAATTGGCATCGGATGACAATCAGGAATCATTTCAGCGGTTTTTTTCACAGCAAAAAGTCCAGCTGTTTTAGCCATTTCTAATACATTCCCTTTTGGGACCAAGTTGTTTGTTATGGCCGAAACTGTTTCTTTAGAGCCTAACTTAACAATAGCTTGTGCTGTAGCTTCTCTTAGTGTTGTTGATTTGTGTGTGATGTCAATCATGAATTAAATTCTAATTGTTAATTTTCCACTGATGTGTTTGATCTTCAAAAATTTCTTTTCCAAAAATAGGTGCTTTACTTTTAATTTCTTCTATTAAATATTTAATTGCTGCTTGAGCATTATTTCTTTGTTTAGCTGATACAAAAACAAAAAGACAAATTTCTCCAGCTGTAACTACTCCAATACTGTGGTATATGTGCATGCAGATTAAGTCAAATTTTTCAAATGTTTTTTCTCTTATGTCATGAAATGCTTTATTTGCCATTTCTTCTTGAGCTGAATAATCGATGGCTTTAACTTCTTTGTTGTTAATTTGATCTGCTCGCACTTGTCCAAGAAAAATTTGATGTGCACCTATGTTTTTCTTTGTTTGATGCTTAGCAATTGAATTTCCAATGAAATTTGAACTAATAGGCCCAGTAATAAAACAATTTTTCACTTTATTTTTTTTAATCTCCATTTTAAATGTTTTACAAATGTTGTTTGATTTTATCCCAATTTTTTAATCCATTCTTTAAGCTGAAAATATTTGGAAAATATTGCTGTTCATTAATTACAGATAAAGCTTGTTTACTTCTTAGTCCGCTATTACAAATTAAGACAACTTTTTTTTGTTTTTCAATTTTATTTAAATGAATAAGAATGTCTTTTAGTGGAATGTTTAAGGACTCTAGTTCAATGCATTTAGGTGATTCATTTGGTTCTCTAACATCAATAAATTGAATGTCTTCATTGATTTGCTTTATTAAGGAGTTGTAGCTGATTTCTTTTATGGAGTTACAGCTATATGAGTAATCCTTTTCGTGGAATAATAAATCTGCCTTTATTCTATTGTAGATACCGTGGTTCTTTTTTTTGTAATCTATTATTGTTGTTGAAGAGTCAAGAGAGTTGTAGATTTTAAGCTTGTTAGTTAAAATTTCACCATAATTAAGAAGAATTTTCAGTGATTCATTTACTTGAAAAGCTCCAATTATTGAAGTAATTATTCCTAAAACTCCAGAATCTTCACAATTTAGCATTGATGTGTTTTGCTGTTTTGGAAATAAACACCTGTAAGTTCCGCTTCCATTGTAATTAAAAACTGCTATTTGCCCTTCATGCTTGAAAACAGCTCCAAAGACTAATGGTTTTTCTAATAAAATGCAAGTGTCATTTATTAGATATTTGGTTTGGATGTTGTCTGTGCAATCTATAATTAAGTCGTAATTTTTTATTGTATTGTAGGTGTTTTTAGTTGTTAATTGGAAGTTATATTCAATAAATTTTGTTGATGAATTTAATTGTTTAAGCCTTTTAATGGCTTCTTTTACTTTTGATTTCCCTATAGAGCTTTTACCGTATAAGTTTTGTCTGGGGAGATTTGATAAAGAGACAGTATCATGATCTACAATTCCTATTGTTCCAATTCCGCAAGTAGTTAGTTGTGTTAGAACTGGGCAACCTAAACCTCCTGCGCCAATTACTAAAACCTTACTTATTTTTAATTTTAATTGCCCTTTTTCACCAATTTCTGTGAGTATGATTTGTTTGCTATATTGTATTAAATCTTCTTTGTTAAGCATAGTTGTGAGAGTGAATTATCAGAATTGTTAGATTTGTATCAGTGAATTTTAAAGATTCTTAATTAAATGAAAAAACACATTTCTAAATTAACCATTATTTGTGTATTTACGCTCTGTTTATTGGGTTGTGATTTTTCTGATAATGAAATTTATAAATACGCTAATTTGTTTTCTTCTAATTCTTCCATTGTACCAACTAGATCTTCTGGCGTTTATAATTCAGAATTTTTGGATTTAGAATTTAAAGGATTAGGAGCTACTAATATGGTTTGCTTGTATAACAAAGATACAGTTGAGGTTGCTGGCAGTACAATCTGCTTAAAAATAGGGTTAGATAACCTTAAGATTAGCTTAATTCCTTCAGCTGCAAAAGTTTATAAGCAATATTCAAATACTTGGCATTCTCCAAAAGGTAAATTGTCATCTTTCCATAATGTTAGAGTGTTTCAATATAATGAAGGTGTTCTCATAGATTCCATTACCTGCAATTATATTCTTGGTTCAACTTCAAAAGACGAATTACCTGTTGTTAGCTTAAACGTTGAAGAAGGGTTTCTATTTAGCCAAGATTCAGGTTCTTATGTTCCTGGGGAAAGTTTTAATCCTGAAGATGAATACAATTCTGGTAATTATTACCTTTTTAAAAGGAGAAAGCAACCTGCCCATATTCAAATTTTAGATTCAGCCAATGAGTTCTTAAATGAGAATCTTTTTTTTAGAACGCATGGTTACATAACTCCAGTTGCTCCGCAAAAAAGTTTGCGATTCTACAATAATGGTAACAGAACATTGAGTGATTTGCTGGGAGTAAACCATGAGTTAGATAAATTTATTTTAAGATCTTCTTATTCTGGTTGGCAGTCTGAGATTTTTGTGGATGGATGGATAGCAGATGTATGCACAGGCTTGAATTTAGATGTTATGGCATACCGTCCAGCTAAGGTATATTTGAATAATGAGTATTGGGGAATACATGGGTTAAGAGAAAGACTAGATATTAAAGCCATAGCTAGTAAGCACGGAGTTAAACCAAAAAAAATTATTGATGCAGATGATAAGGGCTATTCTTATAAAGATGAATCTTTCGGTGATTTAAATACTATGCTTAAAGAAATTAAATCTGATTCGACTTTTTCTTATAAGGATATTAAGAAGAGCTTTAAAATGAAATCACTTGTAGATTGGGTTGTGGTAGAACTTTTTTTTCAAAATACAGATTGGCCATGTAACAATACATTTTTCTGGAAAAAAACAAAGAAAAGTGGTGAATGGAGAGCTGTTTTAATCGATATGGATGCTAGTGTTGGCAATCCAAAAAACAACATGTTTGAATATGCAACTAAAGACCGTTCTCCTTCTTTAGGTGGTGTGTTAGTCACTTATTTACTTAACCATCCAGATTTTCAATATTTATTTAAAGAAAGGGTGGCTCATTTGTTTGATAATGAATTATCTAAAAAAGTGCTGAAACAGAAATTAACATATTACAAGTTGCTATTTGCTCCTGCTATTGAAGAGCATTATAATCGATGGAATCCTAATGGTGGGTTAAGTGAATATGAAAAAGCATTGAACAGATTAGATAATTTTTGTGAGCATAGACATGAATATTTCATTGAAAACATGAAAGCCTATTTCATGGAAGAATAAATTTTCTTTTTGAAATAGGCTATAATTTAATTCTAGTTGATTTTTCTAATTAATTATAAGGTTTTCAGTTTTTGATTTTCCATTTACTTTACACTCAATGATGTAAATGCCGCTATCTAATCCTTGTGTTGGCACTTGATTGTTTCCGTTGTATATAGTTGTTGTAACTATTTTCTTTCCAGATAAATCAAAAATATTGCATTCCCCCATGTCATTGCTTTTAATGTTTAGAGAGTTGTTTTTGTTTACAGGATTAGGGTAAATATGTATTTCACTTTTGTTTAAGGTGTTTTCAATTGATTGAGATACGGTGTTGTTTAATAAGTCGTAAACAGGTATGTCAACAGCGTTAGCCATTTCGGCTCCCTGCATGTTAAAATTGTATGTAAGATAATATCCGTTTGGTGCAATATTTGTGCTTACATCGGCAAAAAACATACTGCTAGTATTGGCAACTTCTCCGGAGTGTCCGTAATAATCATGACCATTTAAAAGGTAAAAATCTAGTCCAAACCCATAGTCATAAGAAGCGGGATCTATCGTTTTCATTTTAGTTAATGAACTTTGAGATAATAGATTTCCGTTAAGAAGATTGCTGTAGAAAATATTTAAATCATTAGCTGTGCTTACAACATCTGCCCACCCAGTGTAAGTGCTTGGGTGAATTATTGTAAGGTCAATCCATGATCCAATATTCCAGTAGCACCCCATGTGGCTTCCGGAGATTTGTGGTGTTGTTGGGATTTCAGTTTCTGTAAGGTTTAATGGGGTTATTATGTTTTGGGTGAGGTAGTCTTGGTAGCTTAATCCTGTTATTTCTTCAATAATCATGGCTAATATTGAATAGTTGGTGTTGGAATAGCCCCAAGCAAATTCTGGAGGGAAAATTTCGCCTTGACTGGTTCCGCAATAAATGGCCTCTTCGATTGTGTGACTGCCTAAAGGATTGTTTAGAACATCTGCTTGACAGGTTGGGTTATCTGCAGAATTAGAAACGCCACTGGTGTGATTTAGTAAATGTCTAATTTTAAGTGTAGAGCTTGGTGCTATAGTGTCAATAACAAGAGTAGCTCTTAGGTAGTTGTCAATTGGATCTTCTGTATTAAGAAGACCATCTTCTTCTAATTTTAAGATGCAAGTAGCAACCATTGTTTTGGTAATGCTTCCAACTCGAAATTTACTATTTGGCAATGCGATTGCTGTTGGTTGCCCTGTAGTCATTCCACAAATGCTGTAACCACTTGCGCCTTCCCATGTCCATTGCCCGGGAACATGAAGGCTTAGCACCATCCCTGAGTTGTTTAGTTGGTTTGGTAGTGCATTGTCAATAATGTTTTGAAGTGCATTTGCTATAGCTGTAGGAGGTCCTTGGCTTTTTAAGCAGATACTAATGCATGTGATTTGCGCAATGAGGTAGATTTTCAGGAAAGTTTGTTTTTTCATTATTTTTTTCTGCAAACCTAAAATGTGTTTGATATTATTAAATGTGTAATAAAAATATTTTATATTATTTCATAAGTAGTTTATTTATTATTTTATATGATATATTTGATATATATTTATATTATTTCATATGAAGTTAAATGAGTTTATTTTAGGCCTTTCACAGGCAGAAAAGAGGTATTTCACAAGATTTTCAGTTTTTCAAAAATTGGGTAAAACCAATTACATGAAACTTTTTTTAAGCTATAAAAAGGGGAAGCAAGAGAATTATGTTAAAAAGGAATTGGGCGAAAATTATTCAGCTCTCCTAAAGCAGCAACTTAAAAATAAAGTGTTGGAATCACTTCGTTATTTTCATAGAAAATCAATTCCTTTTAATAGCGAAAATCAGTTGCTGCAAAATGCTTTTGTTTTAAAAAATAGGGGCTATTGGCCTGAGGCTAAAAAAGCATTGCAAAAAGCAAAAATAAAATCTAATAATCATGGTTCGTTTATGCATGCTTATTCTGATTTGGCTTTTGTTCAATCTAGATTGTCGAAAAATGGAATTGAGCAGCTGATTGAAAATTGGGATTTGGAAGTAAATGCGCAACTTAAATTACAGGAAATTGTTTTGCAGATGGACAAGAAGTATTTAGAAATTTCACTTTTAAATAAAGAAATAGAATCTGCTAGAAAACCCATTCATAAAAAGTTGCTTACAACATATATTACTAATCTAGAAAGCTTTAAAAAAGCAGCTGTTAAATCTGATTACTCTCTTTTATATTATCATTATAATTTAGGTTTATCCAATTATTTACTTGGAAATATTACGGTTTCTTACAAAGCAATGAATACCATTTATAGGCTAGTTAATTCGAATAGTTACTTGCTTAATTTAAGGAAGGATCTTATTTTAAGATCTATGGCTAATAGGGTGCTTTGCACTATAGTAGTAGGAGATTTTTCTTTAGCTAAAACCCATTTAAACGACTTGGCATCTATTCCAACACCAACTACTTTTTATGCTAGCTATAAGAAATACCTTAGTTATGTTTTGGAGCTTATGATATTTTCTAAAACAGGCAATTATATTGGTGGAGTTAATTCTTTTAACGAATATAGTGTTCAAAAGAAGAATTTCATTTCTAGTGTTTCTATTGAAACTTTTATTTATCAAGAAGATATTTATGAAACATTTTACTATGCCAATTGTTTGTATAAATCTGGTGCTAAAAGAAAAGCCATTCTGCTCATGTTTGAGTTTGTTTCATTAATGAAAAATACAGATAAAAAAGATGCTTATTCTGCAGCACGTTTCTTTTACCTTGTTTTACTTATTGAGCTTAATGATGATGAGCTTATTTATGCTGAATTAAGATCTGTTGAACGATTCTTAAAAGAACAAAAATTGTTTTTTAGTGTTGAGAAAATTCTCTTGCAGTTTGTGAAAAACCTTATGATCAAAAACACTTCCTATCAAATACGCGCGCATTACAATGCTCTAATTGATGATTTAGAAAAATTAAAAGAAGATTCTTTTGAAAGAAATGCATTTATCTATTTTGATTTTTTAGATTGGGCAAAGGCGAAAGTAGCAAGTTTTTAAAAGAGTCTATGTTTCCCAATTAAGGTTTCAAAGAACATTTTGTAATCTCCAATTAAACTGTATAACGGATAAGAAAAAGTAGCAGGCTTATTTTTTTCTATAAAAAAATGACTAAACCAAGCAGATCCATATCCAGAAAGCAATGCTGCCAGTAAATGAAGTGGATTTAAAGTAATAATTAAGAGAGTTAAAAAAACGATGGAAAAAATGGTGCCAATAAAATGAAATAATTTGGTGTGAGGGTGCTTGTGTTCTTTTAGATAGTATGGATAAAACTCTTTAAAGGAAGTATACTTTTTCATAATTTGATTAAATTAATAAATCTAGTTTAAATCCAATCTAATTTGTCTTGTGTTAAATTTGCTCTTTGTTTGCCGGTGTTAAGGGTGTCTTTTGGCTCAAAAAGAAGAACAGATACTTCCTTTTCCGCAATGGGTTTGTGTTCTACTCCTCTAGGAATAATAAACATTTCATTCTCAGTAAGCTCCACTGTTTTAGCTCTAAACTCTATTTTTAGATTCCCTTTAAGCACCAGAAAAAGTTCATCTTCATTATCGTGCTTGTGCCAAATAAATTCTCCTTTTAGCTTCACTAGTTTTACATGCTGTTCATTGAGTTCACCAATTATTTTAGGATTCCAGAAATCGCTAAATAGTCCTAATTTATTTTCAATGTTAATCTTCTTCATATTTTTTAAAGTATGATTTTTTAATAAAACATGATCTATTTTACATAAGAAATTTACATTTAATGATTATACTAACAAGAAAATTATTACTAAAAGAAAGTTTAATAAACTTTATCTCAATTAAAAGAAGGTGTTTACTTATTAAGGGAAAATAACATCACTTTCCAATACAGAAATTTGCAAATATATTACCCAGCAAATCGTCAGAAGAAATTTCACCTGTAATAGTGCCTAAATGATGCAAAACTTGACGGATGTCCATTGCAAGAAAATCACCTGTAACATTGTCATCCATTGCTTGCTTAACTTTTAATAAATCAGTATGTGCTTTTTGTAAAGCCTCAACATGTCTGGCATTGGTTACAATAGTGCTTTCAAGATTTAAATTGTTTAATCCAGAGAGACTGTAAATTTCATCTTTTACCTTTTGGCAATCTTTAGTATTGATGGCAGAAAGTTTGAGATGATTTTTTGGGATAGCGATTTCAAGTTTTAATAAATCTGCTTTATTAGCAATAGTAAGAATTGGAAGGTTGGCAGTGTTAAAGGTTTTAAGATCTTTTTCTACTTCAACTGTCCCTTCTTTAGATGCATCATACACATAGATAATAATTGAAGAAGTTTCTATTTTTTCTAAAGCTCTTTCCACACCCATTTTCTCTATACTATCTAGAGTTTCTCGAATTCCAGCAGTATCAATAAATCGAAAATCTATGCCTTTAATATTGAGCACTTCTTCAATGGTGTCTCTTGTGGTTCCTGGTGTGCTTGAAACTAAAGCTCGTTTTTCATTTAATAGTCCGTTTAGTAGCGTAGATTTCCCTGCGTTTGGCCTGCCAATAATTACAGTTTGTACGCCATTTTTAATTGCATTACCTAGCTTAAAAGATTCTATAAGTCTGCTAACATGTGTTGAGAGCTCATTTACTAGATGGTACAATTCTTTTCTATCAGCAAACTCTACGTCCTCTTCAGAAAAGTCCAGTTCAAGTTCAACAAGTGATGCAAAACTAATTAGCTTTTCTCTTAGCTCTTTTAGCTCATTAGAAAAACCACCTTTCATTTGCTTAAGTGCAGTTTGATGGGCAGCTTCATTTTTAGAATGAATTAAGTCTGCAATGGCTTCGGTTTGACTTAGATCCATCTTGCCATTAAGGAATGCTCGCTGAGAAAATTCTCCTGGCCCGGCCATAGAGCAACCATTATTAATTAACTCTTCAATAATTCTTTGTTGAATGTAGCTAGATCCATGGCAGCTAATTTCTATAACATTCTCACCGGTAAAAGAATGAGGTCCTTTATAAATGGTAACAACAACATCGTCAATTATTTCCTTTTTATTTTTAAATGAGCAGTAAATTACTGAGTATCCAGTTAAATTAATTATAGATTTAGTAAGTAATTGATCACAAATAGAAATGCTGTTTTTTCCTGAAACTCTAATAATTGCTACACCTCCAACTCCGGGAGCGGTAGATATGGCACAAATAGTGTTATTATCTAAGTAATCTATTGACATATTGAGCAAAGATAATAGGGTTGATGGTTTCCATTTATAATATTGTGCTAATTTTAAAAAATATAAATACATGAAAAAAATACTCTTCATATTTTTAGTAACATTTAACCTAAGCTTTTCTGCACAAATTAGCAGAGGAAATAATACTCAAAATTCTGCAAATTCTGAAGAAGAAAATAAAGAGCTTCCTCAAAAGCCAACCAATGGAGAGCTTTACCCAAAAATGAAAAAAGTTGCCGATTGTAACAAAGATTTAGAATTAGAGCAAGCCAATAATTTAATTTATCATAAAAAAACTCGAAAGCCATTTACAGGTTCTTGTGTTTCTTATTATGATAATCAGAAAATGGAAAGGATGGTTTCGTTTGTTATGGGAAGAGAAGATGGAACTTCTTATTCTTACTACGATAATGGGCAAGTCATGGTGATGACTCTATGGGTAAATGGAATTGAAAATGGAACTTGGGGTTATTGGTATGATAATGGTCAAATTGCATGGGGAAACACTTATGATATGGGAGAAAAAGTGGGTGAGTGGTCTTATTTTAGTGAAGATGGAAAACCTACCAAAGTTTTAAACTATAAGAAAGATTTATTTCATGGAGAAACAAAGTACTATCACAAAAATGGAAAAATTAAAAAAATTATAGATTACGATTATGGTCAGATGAGTGGCCGTTATCATACTTTTTATGATGACAGTACTGTGAAGTTTCAGAAAACTTTTAAGAATGGTAAAAAAGAGGGTGAAGAAATTTACATGTTTCCAGATGGTAAATTATCCTATAAAATTTATTGGGAGGATGGTTTGGAAACTGGTAATTGGGAGTATTATTATAATAATGGTCAGCTAGAGCACAGTGGTTCTTGGAGAGAGGGTCAAAAAGATGGGTTGTGGCAATATTTCCTGGAAGACGGTAAAAGTCAAGCTAGTGTTCTTTTTAGTAAAGGAAGAGAATGGAAGATTATTGAATTTGATCGTTTTGGACAACCAAAAAATCCAGAAGAATTTGAAGAGTTCAATAAGATGGTCGCAAATAAAGAACAATTAGAGTCTGAAGAAAGTAAAAGAGGGCAACGAAAATTAAAAAGAAAAGCAAAAAGAAAGAAGAAAAAAGAGCAAAAGCAAGCCGCTAAAGATTTAAAAGAAAAAAATAAAGCGTTAGCTGATTAAAAAATGAATCGTCAAGTTGAAATAAAGTTACCGCTAATGGAGCAGTTTTACACGCTTCAAGGTGAAGGTCGTTTTAGTGGTAAACCTGCTGTGTTTATTCGTTTAGCGGGTTGTGATGTGGGCTGTGTTTGGTGCGATGTGAAAGAGAGCTGGGATGCTGCTGCTCACTCTTTAGTATCGATAGATAAAATTGTGGAAGATGTACTTAAGACATCCTGCTTATTTGTTGTAATTACTGGTGGAGAACCTACCCTTTATGATTTAACTGATTTAACTTTAAAATTAGCAGATAGTAATATTAAAGTTGCTATTGAAACATCTGGTACAAATGAATTAAAAGGTCATTTTGATTGGGTTACTTTTAGTCCCAAAAAGTTTAAAAAACCATTAAATGAATATTACTCCAATTCAAACGAATTAAAAGTGGTAGTCTATCATCTTTCAGATTTAGATTGGGCGAAGGAACATGCAGAAAAAGTTAAAGGAAATTGTGAATTTTTTTTACAGCCAGAGTGGTCTAAGATGGATGAGCTAATGCCAGCAATATTAGCCTTTGTAAAACTAAATCCTCGATGGAACCTTTCTTTACAAACACATAAATTTATTGATATACCTTAACAACAATTATGAGAATTTATTTTTTATTAGTATTGTTTTCCTTTTTAATGTCTTCTTGTTCTACAGCTCAAAAGGGCATGTATTCATCTAAAAGTAAAAAGGCCATTAAATTTTACGAATCAGCTAGAACTTGCTTTAATACAGTTGATCCATTAACTGGGTCTCCGGCTTTAGATTGTGCAGAAGAATTTGTGTTAAAGGCACTCGCTAAGGATAGCCTGTTTTCAGAAGCGTACAGTTTGGCTTCTAATATTAAGATTGAAAAAGGTGATGTTGAAAATGCAATTCTTTATCGTGAAAAAATGATTGCATACAGCTCAAAAGTTCCTGCTGTCGAATATTTTTATTTAGCAAGTATGTATATGGCTACTGGCCAATATTTAAAATGTAAGATGAATTCGCAATATTATTTAAATCAAATAAATCCAAATCCAAAATTGGTAAATGCCTGTTTAAAGTTTAAAAAAGATTGTGATTTTGCTTTAGATGCAATTGCAAATCCTTCTTCTATTGAACCTGTCAACATGGGGAAAGCAGTCAATACAGATCGGCCAGAATATTTCCCGTCAATTACAGCTGATGATTCTACATTTTTATTTACCAGAAGAGTAATAGATGAAAATGCTCCTTGGGGTAATGAACAGGAAGATATTTACGTTTCTACAAAACTTTCTGGTCATTGGTCTAATGGAGAATTAATAAGTGATAATATCAATTCTTTTTACAATGAAGGAGCTCCAACTTTCAGTGCAGACGGTAAGTATGTGATTTTTGTTGGTTGTGAGACTGGAAACAAAGGAGACTATGAGTATGGTGGAAATAGAAAGGGCTATGGAAGCTGTGATTTATTTGCAAGTGAAAAAATAGGTGACAACTGGTCCATACCTTTTAACTTAGGACCTCCAATAAATTCAAAGCATTGGGAAACTCAACCTTCTTTCTCTTCCGATGGTAAAACACTTTACTTTATTAGGGGATTAACTTTTGACAGGGAAATGCGAAATCCAAAGAACCAGGATATTTATTTTTCTGAATTAACCGATAATCAAGGCTGGACCAAGCCAAAAAAATTAAATCAAAACATTAATACTTCAGCAAGAGAAGAATCTGTGCAAATTCATCCAGATGGTCAAACGTTGTATTTTTCGAGTAACGGTCATACTGGTCTAGGTGGGCTAGATATCTTTATGAGTAAGCTTGATGATAATGGTCAATGGGGAAAGGCCATTAATTTAGGATACCCGATAAATTCTTTTGTAGATGAAAATTCAATCCTTGTGTCTTCAGATGGTGAGTTAGCTTATTTTGCATCAAATAGAGAAGGCGGTTTTGGTAGCTTAGACCTTTATTCCTTTAAGCTTCCAAAAAAATATCAACCCATAAATACTACCTACATGAAGGGGCGTGTTTTTGATGCTGAGACTAAAAAGCCATTGGCTGCAAAATTTGAACTAAAAGATTTAAGTAATGGAAAAGTATTTAAGCAAGCTTTCGCAAATTCTGGTAATGGTGAGTTTTTAGTTGCAATTCCTAAAAATAAAGAGTTTGCACTCCATGCAGAGCATGAGGGTTATTTGTTTTATTCTATGAACTATTCTAAAGAGAAATTAACAGAATCATCTTCTGGTTTTTCAATCGATGTTCCTATGAGTCCGATACAGCCTGGTTCTTTTGTATTAGAGAATATTTTCTTTGATGTTAATAAATGGACTCTGAAAAAAGAATCAAATGCAGAATTAAATTTGCTGTTAAAGTTTTTAAATCTCAATTTAACTGTTAAAGTTGAGCTTGCCGGCCATACAGATAGTGATGGTGATAAAGAGAGTAATCAAATATTGTCCGAGAACAGAGCAAAGGCGGTGGTCGATTGGTTGGTCTCAAAGGGAATAGCTAAAGATAGAATGACCTTTTTGGGTTATGGAGATACAATGCCTCTATTGCCTAATACTTCTACTGAAAACAAGGCTAAAAACAGAAGAACAGAGCTTAAGATTCAATAAAATAGTCTATTTTTGTAATCTGAATTATGGTGCTGAAAGATTCTCTTAAAACTATTATAAAACAAATTCCTATTCGATTTACGAGTAATCAAAAATACGATGCTCAAACAAAAAGAATAATGAATATTGTATTAGAAAAACACTCTTCATTTGTTGATGTTGGTTGCCACAAAGGAGAGGTGTTGTCCAAAGCAATGAAAATTGCATATACAGGAAAGCATTTTGCTTATGAACCCATACCTTCTATTTTTAAAGGTTTGAATTTGAAATACGGAAAATCATGCTCTATAAAGAACATGGCAATAGGTAATTCAACAGGAAGAACATCATTTAATCA
>JAQWSL010000072.1 GCA_029243225.1 Flavobacteriales bacterium | reverse complement strand
GATGACGTTTGTGTAATGGGGGTGAAGATTTAGTAGTTATTTTTATAGTTGTATTACATTTGATTAATTAGATGTCAGAAGATTATTTAGCATATACCACACCCTTTCCAATGGGAATTGAAATTGCTTCAGCTCATGGAATATATCTTTTTGATAAACAAGGAAAAAAATATACCGATTTAATTTCAGGAATTGCCGTTTCTAATTTAGGGCATAATAATTTAGAAATAAATAAAGCCATAAAAGATCAGGTAGATAAGCATCTTCATGTAATGGTTTATGGTGAGTATTTGCAGTCTGTTCAGAACGAATTGGCTCAAAAGCTATGCAGGCTATTACCAGAAGGTTTAGATGTCTTATATCCAGTTAATTCTGGTACGGAAGCTAACGAAGCAGCACTTAAACTGGTAAAGAGGGTAACTGGCAGGAAAGAAATAATTTCTTTTAATGGAGCCTATCATGGTTCAACTCACGGTTCTTTAAGTGTGACTGGTAACGAGCAGAAGAAAAGTGCTTTTTATCCATTACTTCCAGAAGTAAGGTTTATAGATTTTAATAATCTTAGCCAGCTTAATACAATTTCAACAAAAACAGCGGGTGTTATTATCGAACCCATTCAAGGAGATGCAGGTGTTAGAATTCCATCTCAAGAATTTCTTAACGCATTAAGAGCTAGGTGCAGTGAAGTAGGAGCAATGCTCATTTTTGATGAAATACAAACCGGTTTTGGAAGAACTGGTAAACTTTTTGCATTTGAGCATTACAATGTAATTCCCGATATTTTAACCATCGGAAAGGCGTTTGGCGGAGGTATGCCCATGGGTGGTTTTATTTCTTCTAAAGAAAACATGATTGAGCTAACCCATAATCCTAACTTAGGTCACATTACAACTTTTGGTGGACATCCTGTTTGTTGTGCTGCAGCATTAGCAGCTTTAAATGTTCTAACTGCTAGTTCTATTTTAGATAAAATAGAAAGTAAAGGTCAATTGTTTGAATCGTTATTAAATCACCGTTTAATAAAAGAAATAAGAAGAAAGGGATTGTTCTTTGCTATTGAAATGGAAAACGATGATGTTGTTCAAAAAGTAGTTGAGGGATGTAAGGAAAGGGGAGTGCTTGCATTTTGGTTCTTGTCAAACCCTCAAAGCTTTAGAATTGCACCTCCTTTAATAATAACAGAAAAAGAAATTGAAGAATCGTGTGAAGTTATTATTAAGGTTATGGATTTTATGTAATTTAATTACCAAATTAAATCCGTTGTTTTTTTGAATTCTTTTAAACTAGTTGTTTTAAATTGTAAGTCAGAGACTACTTTGTCTAATCCTGTTTCTAACTCTTTAATTGCCCAAATTATTAAGTCTTTATCTTTTACTAACTTAAAGACAAGTAAAGATGTTTTTCTTGCTGCAGGAAGATTAGTGAATTTAACTTTAGAACGATCATTGTTTATGTAGTAACCCGGTAAAACAGATTTAATGTCATGAAAAATTAAACGAAAAGCTGTTGTGTTTTCAACTTCCTCTTTTAAATTAACTATTAACTCTGTTCTGGGGCCCTTGTCATCTACAAAAGCATCACAATTTATCCATCCAAATTTATCAGTAAGAATTTTCAACCCCCCTTCTTCTTCTGTTTCTTCATCAAATTCAAAAGGGTCTAAAATTGTTTCAATACTTTTATCTAATTTCCAATCTATTAGACCATCTTTTTCTTTTCCAAAAAAGATTCCATATGTCTCAGTAATGTTTAGAAATTTAATTTCTGCTTTAGTTCCTTTTTTTAGTGGAATTTCTTTTCCATTACAATAGGCCATTATGTGTATCATTCCTCCTGTTCTTAACATTTTATTTCCACTAGTAGTAGTTAAACCTGCCAATAAAATTGCTGACGGAGTGAAAAATTCTTTTAATTCAATAGTTATTTCCTTACAATCTGTGTTAAATGCATTAGGGGGAATATAGCCTGCTGTAAAGTCTCCATAGAAATAGCTTCCATATTTATTGTTGTACTTAATGATTTCAACCCAATTTAAAGAATCATTAATTGACCCAGTAGCTGTGAGCATTTCTTCTTTTATAACAACAAGTTGATAGGTGCCATTTCTATTAGTTATTTTTTTAAAATTATCTCTTGTCCATGTTACTCCAGTTAAAGGGTGGCCATTTCCTTTTTTCTTTTTGTCCTCAAAAGCTTTAAATTGAGTGAGAATGTTATGTGCTTTAACTCCTAAAGTGTCTTTAAAATAAGCAGCTAATTTTTTGACTCTAACTCTTGAGAAATTCATTTTTTCTCTGTCGGTAAGCTTCTTTTTCTCTTTTTTAGTTAATACATTAATTATTAGCTCATCTCCATAATTAGTTTCATTGTAAAATTTACTGACTGAGTTTGCAACTTCATTTGTAATTAAAATCGATTTTTCATCGAATTTAATTAACTCTTGAGAAGAAATGAGTGAGTAGAAGCAGAATACAAGTGAAAACAGTAAGAATGGTTTTTTCATGATGTTAATCAATGGTGTATTTATTATAATTCCATTTTTATAAAATGGAACAGATTGAATAAAAAAAAGCTGTATTAAAAATACAGCTTTTTAAAAAGTGGGGTAATATATGTTTTAAACTAGCTCTGCAATTTCAAAATGAAAATCACACTCAATACCTGCATTTTCATCACTATCAGAACCGTGCACTGCGTTTCTACCTTTAGATTCAGCATATGCTTTTCTAATTGTTCCAGCTTCAGCTTCAGCTGGATCTGTAGCACCAATTAATGCTCTGAAATCTGCTACAGCATTGTCCTTTTCTAATATTGCAGCTACAATCGCACCAGAAGTCATGTAAGAGACTAATTCACCATAGAAAGGTCTTTCTGCATGAACTGCATAAAACTCTTCTGCTTGCTCTTTAGAAAGATTGGTAAGTTTCATTGCTTTAATGCTGAAACCTGCATCTGTAATCATTTGAATGATGTTTCCAGTATTACCGGCTTCTACTGCATCTGGTTTAATCATTGTAAAGGTTCTGTTTCCTGACATTGTATTTAATTTTTTTTGGCAAATTTAGTAAAGTTATTTACATATTAAAGTATTAGCTTGAATGGTCGGCAATAATTACCCATTCATTATTTTTTTTTTGCCATATTAAAGAATAGAAACCTTCTAAATCTCCTAAATCTTCATTTCTTAATAATTTCCATTTACCTAATACTGTAATTGTATTGGTGTCAATTTTTTTAATGGAAATATTACTAAATGTTAGTTTACCCATCTTATCTTTGTTAGGGTAGGATATTAAATAATTATCAAGGGTTGTCTTCCATCCATTTTGAACTCCATTTTTTCCTGTAAAAGAAAGAGAATCTGATTTCCAATAATGGTTCATAAATTCTTTAATTTCTCCATTATTCCAACTTTCTTCTTGCTCATTCATTTTATTCTGAATGATTTTTATTTCGTTTTGATCTTGGCCATATAAGCAAATGTTAAAAAGCATAAATAAGATTAAAATATTTTTCATATGTTTTTGAATATCAGTTGTTAAAGATATTTAATTTAAATCTTTTCTTTCCTAAATACTATGCTTTTTTCAAATGAATCAATTAGAACATGATCTCCATTTTTTATTTCACCACTAATAAGTTTTCTAGATAAACCGTTTAATATCTCTTTTTGAATTACTCTTTTAATTGGTCTAGCTCCATATTGAGGTTCGTATCCTTTTTCAGCTAAATAGGATAATGCATATTTAGTAGTTTTAATTTTAATGTCTTTTTCAGAAAGCATCTGACTTACTTTTTCTAAATGAATTTGAACAATCTTTTTAATATCATCTTTGTTTAGTGGGTTAAACATTATTGTCTCATCAATTCTATTTAAAAATTCTGGTCGCATGGTTTGTTTGAGAATCTCAAATACCATACGCTTAGTTTTTTGATGAATTTCTTTTTGGTTTTTTGAAGTTAACTCTTCAAGATTTTCTTGTATAATATGAGCCCCAGTATTTGAAGTCATAATAATAATGGTATTCTTAAAATTTATTAATCTTCCTTTATTATCTGTTAACCTTCCATCATCTAAGACTTGTAATAATATGTTAAATACATCAGGATGAGCTTTTTCAATTTCATCAAGTAAAACAATGGAGTATGGTCTTCTTCTAATGGCTTCAGTCAATTGCCCTCCTTCATCATAGCCTACATATCCTGGAGGAGCTCCAACAAGTCTTGAAACAGTATGTTTTTCTTGATATTCACTCATGTCAATCCTTACCATTGCATTTTCATCATCGAATAGAGCTTGACATAGAGCTCTTGCTAATTCTGTTTTTCCAACTCCCGTAGTTCCGAGAAAAATAAAGGAGCCAATGGGCTTATTAATATCTTGTAACCCAGATCTACTTCTTAGAACTGCATCAGATATTGCTGTAATTGCTTCTTGTTGCCCTATTACTCGTTTTTTAAGCTCTTCTTCTAATCTTAATAGTTTTGATTGCTCCCCCTCTAACATTTTGTTAACTGGAATCCCAGTCCATTTAGATACTACATCTGCAATTTCTTCAGCATCCACATCTTCTTTAATCATTTTAGATTGAGATTGAGCTATAATTAAATTGTCTTTTTCTTTTACAATTAATTGTTCTAACTCTTTTAATTTTCCATATCTTATTTCAGCTACTTTTCCAAAGTCTCCGTTTCTTTCTGCTTGCTCGGCTTCAATTTTTAATTGCTCTATTTCTTTTTTTGCAGCTTGAATTTGTTCTACAATTCCTTTTTCATTTTCCCACTTAGCTTTTAGCTCGTTTCTTTTTTCACTTATTTCAGCTATTTCTTTAGAAAGTTGATTTATTTTCTTTTTGTCATTTTCCCTTTTTATTGCTTCTTTTTCTATTTCAAGTTGCATTAGTTTTCTTTCAAGTTCATCTAATTCCTCTGGTTTACTGTTTATTTCCATTCTTAATTTAGATGCAGCTTCGTCCATTAAATCAATGGCTTTATCTGGAAGGAAGCGATCAGTTATGTATCGTGTTGATAATTC
>JAQWSL010000047.1 GCA_029243225.1 Flavobacteriales bacterium | reverse complement strand
AGTGAATTATGGATGTTTAATGAAAATTAAATGACTTTATTAGAATTAGAAACCATTTTATTTATTTCAACAAGCTCTTTTGAACTAAGGTGTCTCCATTCTCCAACTTTAGTGTCTAAAGAAATATTCATAATTCTTACTCTTCTTAGTTGTATAACATCATAACTGAGGTATTCGCACATTCTTCTAATTTGTCTGTTTAGTCCCTGGGTTAAGATGATTCTAAATTTATATTTAGTTAATTTCTCAACTTTACAATTTCTAGTAATGGTATCAAGAATTGGAACACCACTGCTCATTGCAGTAATAAATTCTTTTGTAATTGATTTGTTAACTGTAACTACATACTCTTTTTCATGATTGTTTCTAGCTCTTAGTATTTTGTTTACAATATCTCCATCGTTAGTTAGTAAGATAAGTCCATCACTAGGTTTATCTAATCTGCCAATTGGGAAAATTCTTGAAGGATAATTAATGTAATCTATTATGTTGTTTTTCTCAACTCTTGTGTCAGTAGTGCAGACAATTCCAACAGGCTTATTGAAAGCTAAATAGATTGGTTTTTCTTTTTCTTTTGATATTATATTACCATCAACTTTAACTATGTCAGAGATTGAAATTTTAGTACCCATTTCTGGGATTTTACCATTTATAAGCACCTTACCCTTTTCAATTAACTTGTCAGCTTCTCTTCTTGAGCAATAACCTGCTTCACTAAGGAATTTGTTGATTCTGGTTAATTTATTATTCTCCAATCTATTAGTTGTTAATTGTAATCTTGTCTATCTTTTTGATATACATGTAATTTCAATAATTTTTCCACTCATGCAATTATCGAACATATTTTGCTTTTCTTCATAAGATATCCAAATTTTTTGACCTTCTTTTGGCGATTTTTCAAATTCGACTAGGTTTATGGCATTTAAATTTTGTTTGTTTTTTAGCTGTATCATCCATCCGCATCCATCTAATTTAGCTTTATCAACATACTTAGCTTTAACACTATTAATGCAGCTGTTTTTCTGATTGCATCCGAAAAGGAAAAATACACATATCGAAAAAAATGGCAATAGTTTATTCATTAGTTAGCTTTTATGTAGTCAATTTCTAAATTAAAACTTTCTTCTTTTTTATTTGAGATAAGAAAGCATACTTCCTCTAAATTTTGTCCTGGGAAATTGGGTATTCTTAAATTTCTTCCCCTATATGTTGGACTTAACGTATTAAATGGAATTTTAATTTCTTGCCATTGTCCATTGGTGCTAAAAGTATATTTATAAGAGTGCTGCTCTGAAATGCTAGATTTAACACGAAATTGGAAATTTTTACCGTCACCTTTTATTCTTATTATAAAGTGATTTTTGTCTCTCAAAATTACTGCTTTTGTTCTATGCCTAACAGAAGAAAAACCTCCATTATTTGCAAGTGACACAGTTCCTTTGAAAAGTCCATTTCCATTCTTATTTATTGATATGCTACTCGAAGAGATGCCTCCCATAACGTTGTCATCAACAATTTGCCAGTCATTTATAATTGATTTATTATTGAATTCATAAATTGTTAATGTATTCATAAGTAAGAAAAAAGGTATTAAGATTAGGTTTACCATTTGAATTAATTCAGTTTAAATATATAAAACGTGTTTTCATTGTTGTGATATTTAAAATGGATCTATTTTTAAAAACCCAAATTGTCCATTATCTACTGCAATAATTGCACCTCCATCTACTGTTAAATCTATATCTTCACCGGCCCAGTGACCTTCATTACCTATGTAAGTTTTTTCCCAATTAATTGAACCGTTATTATTGAATTTTATAAGGTAAACTCTCCAAGTATTGGAGCTTTCATTGCTACCACATTTTCTATTATAATTTCCATATTCATCTCCTGTTCCAGCAACTATTATGCACCCTCCATCTGTTGTAGCTTTTATTCCCCATGTTTCATCATGAATGTATTTTGGGTCAAACCCTCTTGGATTTCCTTTTACTACTTCCCATAATTTGTCGCCATCATTTGAAGTTTTAATTGTAAAAGTGTCCCAATTTTCGGTTCCAGATTTAGTATGACCTGTAAGAAATATTTCGCCATTGGCATTTACATCTAAACCAAAGCAGTGGTCATTTCCATTACCTCCAAATGTTTTATTCCATAACACATTATTTCCAGAAATAGATGTTTTTACAAGAGCATAATCTTTGGCTCCTTCTGTTAAGCCAGAAATAATTAGCTCATTATTGTGGTTTATAATTCTATAACCGTGAGCCATTAAGGAGTTGATGTCCCAATTACCAGTTAAATTTCCAACAGAATCAATTAATAATAGTATCCCGTTTCCTTCAGTAAAAAAAGTATTGTTTGGGTCTTCAGCATTTTGATAGCCAACAGCAGCAAACCCTGAGGGAGTTTCACAGATGTGCTCAATGGCATTATTTCCAATTAAATTGTTGAATGTTGATTGACTAATTAATTGGCCATTAGATTTATTAACTTTTAGTATTGTACTTTTTTGATTAATTGCTCCACAAATAATGTATCCATCTGCAATTTCTATGGCGCTATTACCCAGATTGTGGCCAGAAGAAGAATATTCTTTTTTCCAAATTAGATCTCCACTCGAATTGGTTTTGACAACAAATAAGCTAGCTGAATTTGGAATAAAACCTGTCTCACCAACTTGCAAAAAACCACCATCGCTGCAAGAAAGTATGTAATGTCCATGTGCTTCTTCTTGTGATCCATTGTGAGATTTAAACCAGTTTTGATTTGGTGCATTGCTGTAATAGTTTTCATTACAATCATTATTAACTTTTCTGCAAGAAATTATAGCTGTCAATAAAATAGTCAGTAAAAAAATATTTTTCATTTCAATTTTTAGTATATAAACGAAATTAGGGAGATTTTATTTTTGTGCATTTTTGTTTGAAAAAAAACTATGTTTTTGAACATTGAAAATAAATTTAGTTGAAAAAATTGTTATTATTACCTAAATAAGAGATAAGTAAATTTGAAAGACAATAAAAAAAGATATAGAAGTTTATTAGTATGGGGAATTATTTCTCTAGTTTCCTGTAGCTCCATCTATTTGTTTTGTAATTTCATAGCGTCTAAACAAACTAACCATTTTCCACTTTTTTTTGATTTTGAGCTATCTTTTCCATTGGTTCCATGGATGATATATTTTTATATCTCTTTAGCCATTTTATTGTTTCTCAACGTTATTTTACTTAAGGATCCTAAGGTCATTAAAGCTTTTTCGGTTTGTTTAATATTAACTGTGCTTATAGCAGGTGTGGTTTTCATTTTGTTCCCGGGAAAATTGGGCTTTAAAAGAGTTACTGATGTAACGGGTTATCAATGGCTTTTTTCTTTGTTGCATACTGTAGATCAGCCATTTAATCTTTATCCATCTTTACATATTACATATTCTTCTTTAACCGTATTTGCAATAATAGATCAAACTAAAAATAAATTATTTCACTTAATTTTAATTTTATGGCTTCTTATGATTGGGTTTTCTGTTGTTCTTGTTCATCAACATCATTTATTTGACATTTTAACTGGAATAATTTTAGCTGGTTTAGTAATTAAATTCGTTTACAGAAGGCTTATCCCTAAAGCAGCATGATTTTATTCAAATGCTAGCCAATGAACTTCCATGTTTTGACCCCAAGTAGATCCATCAACTCTGTTAATAATCATAATAAAGCTAGTGTTAGTTACCGTTCTAGTAGTTACATTAAATGAATCATCATAACCAGTTCCAACTTCAGCCGAACTTGTGCAAATCACATGAGGAGTTGAATTGAATGGAACAGGAAATGTTACTAAAACACTTAATATTGTTTGACCTTGACTTGTTCCTACATAAGTAGTTCCTCCCTGCATGTTGTTGAAGAAATTATTACCTGGTATTCCCTGAGGACCTTGAGGGCCTTGGATGCCTTGAGGTCCTGGAGTGGAGCTTCCAGATGTTTTAGAATACAAAGCGTATGGGACACTCAAAAGTTGTGTTATACCTTCAATTGAATAATTAATACTTCCTGTTGGGTCAGTTTCTGTTTTAATAAAATAACTGTTGTTGGACCAATCAATAGTAGAGAAGTCACCAAAGACAGTTGTGCCATTACCTATTTCAATGGCTATTAAACCATTGGAATTTGTTGTAGGGTTTTGTGTTTCAGTATAAACAGAATTACCAGAAATTGAACCCTGTAGAATACTTATCTTCATGCCAATTGAAGAATTAGTTACAAGAGAATTATTAGCATCTCTTATCACAGCTTGATAGCTCATCATTTCGGGAGATTGTGACCAAACGGTTGCTGAAAGTAGAAGAATTAGTAAAGTAAATAATGAGTTTTTCATTTTGATTAATTTTTAATAATTGTAAACGATTTTACATTTTTATTTTTATAGTAGATATTGAGTAAAAAAGTTTTACTGTTGTATTTTGATAGTGAAATATTGGTTTTTGGATTAGTTAATGCTAAATGATTTAACTCCTTTCCATTAATGTCATAAAGAATGTAAGAAAATGTATTAGGGTTGAAATCTGAAATGTTGAGCGTGAAGTTTGATATTGTCGGATTAGGGTATACATTGTATTTTAGTTCAATAGTGTTGTTTTCTCCAATTGAATTAATAATTTCATACCCATACTGTACCCCCTCATGAATTTGGTAATTATCATTGTTTAAGTGATGGTAAAAAACTTGACCAACAGAGTAGTTGACAGAACCAGTAGCTCCGTTAGCTTTGTTTCCACCTGAATTTATGCTTTGCTGAGCTAAAAGAGTTGAAAAGAAAAAAGATGAAAAAATAAGAAACGAAATTCTAGTGATCATAATTAAATTTAAGTAATTATTTTTTATTTCTTGTGTCTTCTGTTAAAGTTTTTATCCCCTTTTGTTTTTGGTTTCTTGTATTTTTGAGCTAGTTTTCTTCTGTATGATCCACCCTGATTAGATTTCGAATTTTTCTCTTTTTTATCGTGATAAGCGTTTTCATCAATTTTTAACTTAGAACCTGGATTATATCCTTGACTGACTCTTGGTTTTTCTTCAGGAGCTAATTCGTTAGAAAGCTCAACATCAATTGGGAATTCAATCTGTTTTATAGAAAGAGACATGAGTTTTTCAATTGCTTCTTTCGATTCTTTTTCTTTGTCTGTGTAAAAAAGGATAGCATTTCCTTTTTCCTTTGCTCTTCCAGTTCTTCCAATCCTATGCATGTAATTTTCGGGAAACGTTGGAGTATCGAAGTTGATAACATGTGATATTTTATCTAAATCTAGACCTCTAGACATGACATCTGTTGTGATTAGAACTCTGTTTAATCCATCTTCAAATTGTTTTATGGTGCGTATTCTATAATTTTGAGATTTATTAGAGTGAATAATTCCAAGCTCAGAAATTCCGTTTTCTTTTAATGTTTCGTGTATCAAATCAGCATTTCTTTTACTTGATACAAAAACAAGAACTTTTGTATATGTTTGTTTATCTGATGTGAGTTTTGAAAGCAAGTTTATTTTGGTGAAAAAGTTCTTCACATTATAACATTCTTGGTCAATATTTTCAAGAGGTGTTCCGCTTAGCGCAATGGCAATTTTTTTTGGAGCTGTAAAGAAATCATCAATTAATAGGTCTACTTCATTAGTCATTGTAGCAGAAAACATGGTATTTTGTCTTTTTTCTGGTAATAATTCAAAAATATTAGTCAATTGAAATCTAAATCCTAAATCTAACATTACATCCACTTCATCAATCACTAATTTTTTTATTTCTTTTAGTTGAAGCGCTCTGCTAATAACCAAATCATAGAGTCTTCCTGGTGTTGAAACAATAATATCTGCTCCTTTTGAAACTGCAATTTTTTGAGTGTTGATGTTAGTACCTCCATAAACACCTAATACTCTTGCATTCATATATTGAGTGTAAGATTCTATGTTTTCTACAACTTGAATCACTAGCTCTCTAGTGGGTACTAAAATCAAAACTCTTGGGTGTAATTGTTCAGAGTATTTTAATTCTTTTAGAATAGGGAGCATGTAAGCTAATGTCTTTCCTGTACCTGTTTGTGCTATTCCAACCATGTCTTTTCCAGATAGAATTACCGGAAAAGTTTTAGTCTGAATAGGAGTGGGCTCGTTAAATCCCAAATCAGCTATTGCGTTTTGTAATTGTTTAGGTAACTCTGAGAACGAATTCATGATTTGATTTTATGCAAAATTAGGATATAAAATATAATTAGGTCTCTTTTAATTTTTCAATAGCTTATTATTCTATTAGGTTCCCTAATTTTCCTGATTGTGAATCATTCAAGGCTTCGATTATTTCATTTTTTGTATTCATTACAAAAGGTCCGTAACTAACAACAGGTTCCTTTAATGGAAGCCCTGATAAAACAATGAATCTTGTTTTCAATTTAGATTTTATTTTAATTAGCTCACCTTTGTTCTTAAACAAAACCATCTCTTTTGCTAAACAGGTTTCATTGTTTATAGCTAATTCACCATCTAGAAGGTAAATTATAGTGTTGTGATTTTCAGGGAAATTTAAATTTAATGTTGCAGATGCATTTATGTCAACTCTAAATAAATTTAATGGCGTATAATATTTAATTATTCCTTTAGTATTTAAATGTTGACCACAAACGATTTGGATAGAGTAGTCCTTTTTGTTTATTGTTGGTGTTTGATCTTTGGATAACGGAAGGTAAAATGGTTCATCCATTTTATTTTTTGAAGGTGCGTTGATCCAAAATTGTATGAATTCTAGTTCACCGCCACTTAAAGCCAATTTTTTACTAGGTCTTTCACTATGAGTAATACCGCTTCCTGCAAACATCCATTGAGTTCCACCTTCTGAAACTGAAGCATTATTCCCTAAAGAATCATGGTGATTTACTTCTCCCTTAAATATAAAAGTTACAGGTGAAAATCCACGATGAGGATGTGGTCCAACACCAACTTGTTTTTGTTCCTGGTTCCCCGGCATAGTAGATTTCCAGTGATGAATCAAAAGAAAAGGGTCGAAATAATCTATTCCATTAATGGGTAAAGGTTGGTCAATTAAATTACCTCCCATGTTTACTTTGATTGAGGGTATTATTTTTTTAATTTCTTTCATGTTTTAAATAAAAGGAATTTTATTAGTTAAAAAATCGTTTTAATAAATCTTCGTCTTTTTCTTGGAATGCTTTTAAAGGTTCTGATTGTTTAAGAATGAAATATTTAATTATTTTTTTTAAAATTGATGCAAAAAGCTTTTGAATAATAGGAATGCTTTGTTCATTCATTTTGTAATAATCAGATAGCGTATGTTTTCTGAAATTTGTGATTTTTTCAAGGTCATTTCCATCTTCGTAATATCCGCAATGAAAATTTTTATCAGCAAAAGCTTTTTTTGGAAAATCGACTTTCCCTAATCCATTAAGTTCAAAATTTTTACTTAAAAAATCGTAATAAGTTGTCCTGCATTTTTCTCCACCACCAAGGTTAAATATTTTATTTTCTAACTCGCTTTGTTTTTGAATTCCATTTACAAAAGCCCTTGCAGTGTCAGAAGGTGTACATATTTCTATTGAAGTAGAAAGGGGCATGTGAAACATTAACCCTGACATTTTATGGTTTTTTATTCCCATAATTGCTGTTAGCCTAAATATTGTCCAATTTAAATTTGAATCAATAAGTGCACTTTCAGCATTGATTTTTGTTTGAGCATATTCATCTCCAAAGCTTACACTTAAAGGGTCAGTTGTTTTAATGTTTGGATGTTTTAATCGATCTCCATAAACAGAAATTGATGAGCTAAACATGAAAAATGCATTAGGACTTACTTTTTCAATTTGCTGAATTAAGTTAGTGGTTCCTTCTGTATTTACACTTCTAGCAAGAGACGGTTTTTCGTCAGCTAATGGTGGAATAATAGCAGCAAGATGTATTACTACATCATATTTATTTTTAATGTTATTAAAATCCTCTTTTTTTGATAAATCACAAATGACAAGTTCTATTTTGCTTAAATAATTTTTAAATTCTTTTAATGAGTTTTTTCTACATACAACAGAAACATGATTATTGGTTGTCAATAGTTGCTTCAGTACTTCTTTACCTACAGTTCCGGTAGCTCCTGTAATTAATATTTTTTTTTTCATTTACTGTTTTTTACCATAAAAAAGGGATGAGGGCTTTTCTTTTTTTAGGATATTCTTTAAATTTCTCTTTATACCATTTGTGATGATTATTTGACCTTGGAGCAAGGTTGCAAAAAGTCCAAATTGCGAAGGTTAAAGCGGGTAAATTCAAACCAATTATTGCAAACCCTATCCATTCAATAATCTCTCCAAAATGATTTGGACATGAGATGAAATTAAACAATTGTCCTTTAGGTATTTGATAACCTTCATTATTTTCTCTTAAAGAAATTAATTTTTTGTCACTAGATTTGTTTATGTACATTCCTGTGAAAAAGATAACTAATCCTAAAATGACATGAATTGTTAAAAGCGACTCGTTTTCATTGCTTAAATATCCAATATAATAGCCGTTTAATATTCCATTTATACCATTAAAAAATACTGCACTTAGGACTATTACAAGGGGCATTTTTTTTTGGTTTGTTTTTAGTTTGAAGGGGAAAATAAGAGTTCTGTTTCCGTAATGAAGAATCCATAGAAATATTAGAACTATTGAGATGTAATTTTTCTCTGAAGGTCCTGTAATAGAAATAACTGGCATTAGTAAAAATGCAGGTAGTTCCATAAAAAACCATCCCCATTTATTCGAAATCATTTTGCCCCACTTGTTGCTAGAGTGTCTTCCGTAAGGCGCTTTAATGTTTAATGAAATAAGAATTATAAAAGTTGAAATTGCAACGAAAATCCAAATGTAATTTATTGTGTTAAAAGAAATCATAAACGAATTTAGGTGAACTAATAAGTAAGCTGTTCTGTGAACAGACTTTTTATTTAAATAAATCTTCTTAAGAAGATAATAAGTTAATCTGACTTATTAAAATTAAAAAATTTAAATACATGAACACAATACAAATAAGTTAAAAATTAAAATACTTTGCAAAATATAATTTTTTTTTATTGCATTCGAAATGTGATTATTCTAAACTTTTAATCAATCTAAAAATGATAAATTTTTTAAAGTTTTTTTTACTTATTATTCTACTTTATTTTCCTTTAGGTTCAGCTTTGGCTTGTAATAATAGTTCAATAGCACTTACAAATCAAACTTCAAACCCAAACGGTAGTATTACTTACGATTTTGATATATGTGTAGAATATGGCGGTTTTGACCCTTCTTTTTACGGTTATCTTTTAGTTTTTAACTCTTCAACATCAACACCTGTTGTGGACGTAACTGGCTCTTATCCAACAACAACAACCATTTCAAATGCTTCTCTTACATCAGGTTCATTATCTGCTATTCTTCAAGGTTT
>JAQWSL010000044.1 GCA_029243225.1 Flavobacteriales bacterium | reverse complement strand
GATAGAATAAAAATTACTAATAATTCGCTAAATAGATTAAAAAAAGCTATTTCTTCTGCTTTAAAAAAAGGAAAAGGAGAAATTTCAATCTATGAAAAAGATGACACACTTAAATCATTTAGTAAATGGTTAATGTGCACTAAAAGTGGATTCTCACTTCCAGAGCCTGAACCCAATATTTTTTCTTTCAACTCACCTCACGGAGCATGTACCAAATGTAATGGATTAGGAAAAACAACGGATATTGACATAAAAAAAGTAATACCTGACACTTCAAAAAGCATAAAAAAAGGAGGGATTATTCCCCTTGGTAAATTTGAAAAAAACTGGACTTTTAGACAGATAGAAATTATTCTTAAAAATGCAGGATTTGATATAGATACACCTATTTCTAAAATTGAAGAAAGCATTTTAAATGAAATTCTTTATGGAAGCAATAAGCTAATAAAAATGCTTGGCGAAAATGGAATTCATGATGTTGTTTCAAATTTTGAAGGAATAATAAATATCATAAGTAGGCAACAAAAAGAAGGAACAAATAGAAGTAAAAGATGGGCTGAAAATTTCACCAACAAAAATATTTGTGCTAATTGCAATGGAACCAGACTAAAAGTAAATTCTCTTTTATATAAAGTAGATGGCAAAACAATTGGAGAAATAGCAAAAATGGACATAATCTATTTACAAGATTGGGTTAAAGGTTTGAACGAAAAATTCAATACAAATCAATTAAAAATTGGAAAAGATATTTTAAAAGAGCTTCAAAATCGTATCTCATTCCTTATTAACGTTGGTTTAGATTACATTTCGCTTAATCTACCAGCAGCTACATTGTCTGGAGGTGAAGCACAAAGGATACGTCTAGCATCTCAAATTGGTTCTGAGTTAACAGGTGTCTTATATATACTAGATGAACCATCTATAGGATTACATCAAAGGGATAACAATAGACTTATTGATTCATTAAAAAGGTTAAGAGATAGTGGGAATTCAATTATTGTTGTTGAACACGATAAAGACATGATTCTTGATGGTGATTATTTAATCGACATTGGACCTGGTGCTGGTATAAATGGTGGAGAAATCGTTTCTCAAGGACCCTCAAAAGAATTAAAAAATCTTAATTCTTTAACAGCTAAATACTTAAAAGGAGAAAAGAAAATTGAAATTCCAAAAAATAGAAGAAAGGGTTCTGGTAAATCTATTAAACTTACTAACGTTACAGGAAATAATTTAAAGGACATTGAAGTGAGTTTCCCTTTAGAAACATTTATCTGTGTAACTGGAGTTTCTGGCAGTGGGAAATCTACTTTAATAAATGAAACTTTATACCCTATTTTAAGCAATCATTTTTATAGAAGTATTAAAAAACCTCTTGCTTATAAATCGATAAAGGGTATAGATAGAATTGACAAAGTAATTGGCATTAATCAATCTCCAATTGGTAAAACTCCTCGTTCAAACCCTGCTACCTATACTGGTTTATTTTCTGACATAAGAACTCTTTTCACCATGCTCCCCGAATCCAAAATTAGAGGTTATAAGCCGGGAAGGTTTTCATTTAATGTTAAGGGTGGTAGATGTGAAACTTGTAAAGGAGCAGGAATGAAAATAATTGAAATGAATTTCCTTCCTGATGTTCATGTAAAATGTGATGATTGTCATGGTAAAAGATACAATAGAGAAACTTTGGAAGTTAGGTACAAGGGAAAATCCATTAATGATATATTAAACATGTCGGTTTCTGATGCAGTTCCATTTTTCAAAGATATTCCCTCAATTTTTCTTAAATTAAGCACACTTGATCAGGTCGGGTTAGGTTATGTATCAATAGGCCAACCATCAACTACTTTATCAGGTGGTGAGGCTCAAAGGATTAAATTAGCAACTGAATTATCAAAAAAAGACACCGGGCAAACTTTATATATCCTAGATGAGCCAACGACAGGTCTTCATTTTCAAGACATTCAATTATTGTTAAATGTGTTAAACAGACTAGTAGACAATGGAAATACTGTAATTGTTATAGAACACAATTTAGATGTTATTAAAACAGCAGATTTCATTATTGACATTGGACCAGAAGGTGGAATTAATGGAGGGAATTTGATTGGTACTGGAACCCCAGAAGAAATAATTAAGCTTAAGAAAAGCTATACAGGACAATATCTAAAAAAAGAATTAGTTTAAATATAAACAGCAAAAAATGGAAACAGAAAACAACTCTTTAGAAAAATCATGGAACGAAATTAAAACAAACGACAGTTGGGCTGTTTTTAAGATAATGTCTGAATTTGTTGAAGGTTACGAAAGAATGGCTAGAATAGGCCCATGCGTATCCATTTTTGGTTCTGCCAGAACAAATCCAAATCACAAGTATTACAAATTGGCTCAAGAAATAGCAATCCTTTTAACTAAAAACAAATATGGCGTTATTACAGGAGGAGGTCCAGGAATAATGGAGGCTGGAAATAAAGGTGCCAAAGAAGGCAAAGGTAAATCTGTTGGACTAAATATAGATTTGCCTTTTGAACAAAAACCAAATGACTATATCGACCACGACAAGCTAATCAACTTTGATTACTTTTTTGTTAGAAAGGTGATGTTTGTTAAATATGCTCAAGGATTTATTGTACTTCCTGGCGGATTTGGAACACTTGATGAAACATTTGAAGCGCTAACCTTAATTCAAACTCATAAAATGGATAAATTTCCAGTAATTTTAGTAGGGTCTGAATTTTGGGATGGCTTAATTAAATGGATTAAAGAAGTTCTATTGAACAAAGAAAGTAACATAAGCGAAGAAGATTTAGATTTAATTTCAATTGTTGACACTGCAGAGGAAGCAGTTTCTGAAATAAATAAATTTTACAATAATTATAAACACAAACCAAATTTTTGATTATTCTATAATATTGACTTAAATATTGGTAATATCGTTCGATTTGCATAATTTTATTTTTTCTCAAAAAATATAAAAATGAAAAAGTATTTTATCGCCCTATTTTCTTTTGTTTTCTCCTTTACAGTAATTGCTCAAAACGCTGACGATACTGACATTAACAGTGTTCAGCCTGAAATAGTAACCTTAGGTCTTGGAACGGGTTATAATAGTTTTTTTGGTGATTACTTAACCGCAGAGAACATCTCACCTTTTACCAACATTAGATCTAGCTACTTCTTAACATTAGAAAAAAGATTAGGCAACGCTTTTGGTATTCAACTTATAGCATCCAAAGGTTATCTATCTGACAATGAACGTTCAACATCAGTTATAAATAATAGAAATTTTGAATCAAGCCTTTTACAAGTTGGAACTAATTTTATTTTTCATTTTGACAATGACTTTATGATTAAAAGAAAAAGTACTTTTTCACCATTTATTTCGGCTGGATTTAGCTATTTAAAATTTGATTCTTATGGTGATTTAATGAGAGGAAATGATACAACTTATTACTATTGGGACAATGGAGAAATTTGGGATGTCAATCAAAATGACACAACGAACACTGGTTCTCAAGTTATAAGAGATTATACTTATGAAACACTTTTAGAAGATTCTACTGTAGCTTATAACAGATCTACATTTTCTGTTCCAATTACTTTAGGTTTTAAGTTTAAGCTTAGCAATTCAATAGAAGGAAGAATTTTTGGAACCTACAACCTAACTTTCACAGATTGGATTGACAATACCATGGAGAATGACAACAATGATACATATGGATTTATTGGCTTCTCAATCAACTATAAGTTTAGAAAGGCTAATAAAGCTGAAAAAGAGAAATATAAAGATGTAAATTTTAAAGATATATCTAATGCTGATGAAGATATGGATGGTGTTAAAGATATTAATGACAATTGCTCACACACACCTGATGGTGTTAAGGTAGACAAATCGGGTTGTCCATTAGACAACGATAATGATGGGATTCCAAATTACATAGATTTACAAAAAAATAGTCCTGCTGGAGCAAATGTTGATGAATTAGGAAGAGAAATTACTGATAGCATTATAAACAATAGAATCTTTTTAAGAGACTCTATTGAAACCGAAAGAAATAAAATGTTTTCTGATACTGCTTCTACTGGAAAATTACATGAAATTTTAAATTCAGACATAGATTTCAACAACCTTGACAGCAAACTAAAAGATGAATTAACTCTTCTTTTAAACCCTGCAGATCAAAATCATGATGGCAGAATATCTAAAGATGAAATCACTTCTGCAATTAACGCTTTCTTTGATGGAGAAAACGAAATAGAACCCAAAAATTTGTATGATTTAATTGATTTTTATTTCGAACAATATTGATGACTTTTTTTTGCTAGACTTCCTCTTATCAACATTATCATATGGATAATTAGAAAACCATATGAGTAAATACACTGTAGCGCTCCACTAGTTTTGTTAGTATACTACTTCAAAACTTAAAGATGCTAAAATCTGTTTTTGTTTCAATTAACTTATTAGGTATATTTTTTATATCTATGCTAAATATTGGAAAAGTAGAAATTTCCCACACCTCTGATCCTAAGATAAGTGCTGGTAGTCAAACAGAAGTAACAATTACAATAAATAAAGAAAACTTTTCAGGACCAGGAAGATTAAAATTAGACTTTGGTTTAGCTGATGGATTAATTCCATTTGAAAATGTAAATGACGGTGCATCATTTACATTTTCGAATAAGGAGGCTTTGTATATATGGTATTCTATTCCTTCAAATGAAACTATTACAATAAAATATCTTATTTCTGCTGACGCAAATACATTAGGAAATAAAAAAATTACTGGTACATTCTCATATTTAGACGAAAATGAAAGAAAACAGATAAGTATTCCTGATTTATACATTGAAATTGTAGAAGAAAAATTACTTACAAATAACAATAGCATTAATTGTAAAAGAACAATAGAAGCAATTGATAATTACTTTGTGGTTAGAATTCACACCAACAAACAACAACAAAAAGGTTTTGCAAGAATAAAAGACAATCTTCCAGAAGGATTTACTGCTCAATCAATAGAAACAGCAGGTGCTGTTTTTAAAAATATTGACAATTCTGCAAAATTTCTTTGGTCTGAATTACCCTCATCATTAGAATCATTTACGGTATCTTATAAACTTATTCCTCCAATAAATTACACTAGCAACTTTGAGCTAAAAGGATTTCTTTCAGCAGAATTCTTAATAACAGAAAATCAAAACATGACTATTGACATTCCTGCTACAAAATACAATTACGAAACCACAAATGACATAACACAACAAGATGCTTATTCACCAGATAGCACTGAAAATTCCAGAACAGATATAGTTAATGAGATAAATGATGGAGAAGAAAAAAATAATGACCTAAAAGAAGAAATTGTTGAACAAGTAAATCAATTAAACCAGTCAAATTCCAATTCAGAAGAAGAAGAAATTAGTTTAGAAACTTCTACTGAAAATAAAATAGAGATTGACAATTCAAATGCCACACAAACAACAATATCGTACAAAGTTCAACTATTAGCTGCTCATAAAATAACTAGTAAAAAATACTTCAAAGAAAAGCACCAATTTAATGATGTATTCAATATAGAAAATCATGAAGGATGGGTAAAATACACCACAGGTGAATACAATGAATACAAGCGTGCGAGAGACAAAAGAGAAACACTAACCAGACACAAGTTTCCTGGTCCATTTGTTACTGCTTATAACAATGGAGAACGAATAACAGTTCAGGAAGCCTTAATGACAAGTAAACAAGATTGGGTTCAATAAATAGTTAAGTTTACGCTTATACTAAAAAAGGCCTTTCAAATGAAAGGCCTTTTTTAGTATTTTAAAATATATATTTTATCTCTTAGGACGAGCTTCATCAGAAACAGATAGTTTTTTTCTTCCCTTTCTTCTACGTGCATTTAACACCTTTCTACCATTCTTTGTTGCCATCCTTGAACGAAATCCATGTTTATTCTTACGTTTCCTGTTAGAAGGCTGAAATGTTCTCTTGCTCATCGCTTATTATTTTACTTCTTAGTTAAATCGGTTGGCAAAAATAATGCTTTTTTAGTAATCACAAAACATATCCATTTAAAACTTCTTTTTTTTTTGAATATATTTTTGAATTTTATAGCTGATTAAATCAATAACACTAATTTTGAAAAATGGTTGATTCAACAGCAAAGAAAAACAGGTTTAAAAACTGGAACCGATCTCTTAAAATATTTAAATACATTAAATCTTACAAGATTACATATGTGTTTGGATTAATATGTTTATTTGGTTCTAGCTTAAGCGCAATGATTTTCCCTTATTTACTTGGGAACTTACTTGGAGCAAACACTATAAATAAAAGTTCTGAATTTAATCTTTTTGATTCAAACAATATTAACGCACTCTTTATACTGCTGATGTTGCTTTTTTCAACACAGGCAATCTTTAGTTTCTTAAGAATTTATTTCTTCGGCATCGTTACAGAAAAATCATTAAAAGACATAAGAAAAGATACATTCAACAAATTAATTACAATGCCGATTAGTTTTTTCGACAAAAACAAAGTTGGTGAACTTCAAAGTAGAGTTTCTTCAGATATTGTTCAACTAACAGAAACATTTAACACAACATTAGCCGAATTCCTACGACAAATATTTACCATTATTTTCGGAATATCTTTCATAGCATTTATTTCATGGAAATTATCTCTAATAATGCTTGCTATTGTTCCAGTGATTGCGATTTCAGCAGTGATATTTGGAAGATACATTAAGAAACTTTCCAAAAAAGCGCAAGATTCGGCTGCAGATTCAAATAATATTCTTTTAGAAGCTTTATCTGGCATTAAAAATGTAAAAACATTCGCTAATGAATTTTTTGAAAACAATAAGTATCAACTCTCAATTAATGAAATTAAAAAGCTAGGGATTAAGGGGTCCGTATGGAGAGGTTTATTTGCTGCATTTATTATTATTGCAATGTTTGGATCTATAATATTTGTCATTTGGAATGGCATGAAGATGGTAAATAGTGGTGAGTTAGATTCTCAAGAATTTTTTCAATTCATTCTCTACACAATAATGATAGGCGCCTCATTTGGTGGTGTTTCAAGTCTTCTAGGTAGCATACAGAAAGCATTAGGAGCAACAGAAAGAATTTTAGAAATTTTAGAAATGAATTCTGAAGAAATTGAATCCAATACTGATAAGATAGAAAAACTTCAAATTAAAGGAGAATTATCTTTTAAAGATGTTGGATTTAGATACGAAACAAGACCGGACATTTCTGTTTTAAATAATATTTCATTTAAAATTGAATCGGGCAAACAAACGGCATTAGTTGGAGCTAGTGGAGCAGGCAAATCTACTATCGCAAACTTACTTCTTAGATTTTACGAACCTTCTTCTGGAAGGATATGTATTGATGACAAAAATTATTTAAACTACCCTTTATCTTCTCTAAGAGCTGAAATTGCAATTGTTCCACAAGAGGTTTTCTTATTTGGAGGAACTATATATGAAAACATATCTTACGGAAAATCATCAGCCACAGAGAAAGAGATTTTTTCAGCAGCTGAAAAAGCAAACGCATTAGAATTTATCGAAAAATTTCCAGATAAAATGGAAACTTTAGTGGGTGATCGTGGAATTCAACTTTCTGGAGGTCAAAAACAAAGAATTGCAATTGCAAGAGCTATTTTGAAAAACCCTAAAATTTTAATTCTTGATGAAGCGACAAGCTCATTGGATAGCGAAAGTGAAAAATATGTTCAAGAGGCACTTAATTATCTAATGGAAGGCAGAACTTCAATAGTTATTGCCCATCGATTAACTACAATAATGAAGGCTGACAATATACTTGTAATTAAAGATGGAACTATATTTGAACAAGGAAAACATGAAGAATTAATTTCTAAAAATGGAGTTTATGCTCATCTAACGAATTTACAGTTTGAAACAAATTAAAAACTAGGTACTTATTTTAATATTCCGTTAAACCGTACATTATAATGGTGGTTAAAAACACTTACTACATCTAAATCCTCATTTTCAAAAATATTTTTTTGAGATAAAGATTCAAAGAATTGCTGATCTGATAGACTTAAAAGAAAAGGATTTGCTTCATTTGAAAAAACCCCAATTTCAATTCCAATTTTATAGTAACTCAATAAATTTTGAAATACATTTTTTTGAAATTTTTGAACTTTTAACCAGAGATTTGGATATTCAGCTTTAATTTCTTTAAGCAAAACGCTACTAACATCAAAGGATTGAACACAAAAAAACAACATTGATTTCCTATATCTTTCAGAATAAGAAAGTGTAATGTTTTCCAATACACTCTCATATTCACCAATAACTTCAAGTTTATAAGCTAACGCTTTGTCAATCATTTCTTCTTTGGATTCGAAATGATTGTATAAAGTTGTTTTACTTATTTGAAAATCTTTTGCTAAATCTGACATGGAAAAATTACAAATGCCATTATTCTGAAAATACACCAGAAGCTTTACAACATACCTATCTCTAATTAATTGATCTTTATATCTTCTTTTCTGAACATTTTTTCTTCCCATCATTCAAATTTAACAAACAAAGACCAAATTAAATTCTAAAATCAAATGATGTTGGAATTATAAGTCAACTAAACACATTAATTTGTAATTTCGCTAATTCAAATCGAATTATATGAGAACATACCTTGATTTTGAAAAACCCATTGAGGAATTAAACACTACTATTGAAAAAACCAATGAAATTGGTGCTAAAGGAAGTGTAGACATATCAACTACGTTAAAGGAGTTAAAAGAAAAGCTAGATCAGACTACTAAAAGTATTTACGCTAACCTAACCCCGTGGCAAAGAGTTCAAGTTAGTCGTCATCCGGAAAGACCTTATACTTTAGACTATATTAAGGCAATCACTAACAATGATTTTTTAGAACTTCATGGAGATCGAAATGTAAAAGATGACAAAGCCATGGTTGGTGGTTTTGGATCTATAGACGGCCAAACTGTAATGTTCATTGGCCAACAAAAAGGTAGAAACACTAAACAAAGAAATTTCAGGAATTTTGGAATGGCAAACCCAGAGGGATACAGAAAAGCTTTAAGATTAATGAAGCTTGCTGAAAAATTTAATAAACCAATTGTTTGTTTAATTGATACACCAGGTGCATATCCAGGATTAGAAGCTGAAGAAAGAGGGCAAGGAGAAGCAATTGCAAAAAATCTTTATGAAATGATGATACTTAAAGTTCCTGTAATTTGTATTATTATTGGAGAAGGTGCCTCTGGCGGAGCTTTAGGAATTGGTATTGGTGATCGTGTCTTAATGCTTGAAAACACTTGGTACTCTGTTATTTCACCTGAATCATGTTCATCTATTTTATGGAGAAGCTGGGATTACAAAGAAATTGCGGCTGAAGCATTAAAACTTACTGGAAAGGACATGCTTAAGAATAAATTAATTGATGGAATAATAAAAGAACCTTTAGGGGGAGCTCACGCTGAACCTGAAAAGATGTATAAAAAGTTGAAAACTGAAATCAAAAAGAACCTTTCCAAGCTAAATGAATTAGATGCTCTAGACAGAATAGACAAGAGAATTGATAAGTTCTGTAAAATGGGAGTTTATAAATAATTCTATAAAATTCTTATTTATTATAATAGAAATGGAAATTTTCAATTGGCTCTGGAGTGTTCACTAATCCAATTGCAACACCTAAATTACTGTAATACCTTAACTCACTTCCAACAGAAGCGACAACCACCCCATTTAATTGATCATATTTTACGTTTTTAAACTGAATATTTGGAACAATAGCTACAAGACTATTGTTGTCATAGGTGTATCTTAAAAGACCTGTTTGATGAGCAATTATCAATTCATTTTCTGAAATTGAAACAGCATCATAAACAATACCCTGAGGCATCGAATGAGGAGACCATAGACCATTTACTGATGAAGTGTAAATAAATAATTCACTTTCATTTACGTCATTAACTAATAAATACAATTGGTCCTCAGTTTTGGGAATTAAACTAACTATGTCTTTATTTATTGCCAATCGATGACTCTCAGCACCAGAACCTTTAAAATATACTACTAAATCGGTGTTAAAGTTGGTGTAAAATACTTCTACAAATATTTTTTGTTGCTCAATCAATAATTTTTCAGGATACTCATTAACATTCATGGAGCAACTGTAAATAACATTTCCATTGTCATCGTAACCCTTTACATTGCCGTTACCATGAGAAACATAATGTAAATGATCTTCTGCAGAATAGACAGAATTATTGAAATATTGATAAGGTGAAAAGTCAGATGCTATATTCCAAGGAATATAATTGAAATCCGGATCATACCCGTATCCTGCTTGATCACTTCCGAAAAAAAGGTATTGATTGTAAGAATTAGAAACACTTGACTCGTAATTCCCTTGAAAAGACTCAACTAAGGCAACAGTTGTACCATCAATTTCATATAGATTAAAAGAATTAGTGTTAGAACTAACTACGTATGTTTTTTTAAGAACTAAAGGAACAGCTGATAAAAAAATTTCAACATAACTAGTTGTTACATTTCTTCCATCACTTACAGCAACTTTCAAAAAATAATTACCTGAACTTAAATGAATATCATCGATTAAAAGGTTGGCATTAAAATTAAAATTAAGTTCATTAGAATACAAGACAATTTGATTGGACACAGAGGCTAGGTTATTGTTTAAAAGTTTTAGCTCAACATATTCAATACTAGTCTCATCACTAGCCGTTCCTTGAACTGAAATGTATTCTAAAACATTGAAATTTGAAAGAGCAAGCGGTGTGTTTACAACCAAACTAGGTGGCAACACATCTTCTTTATCACATGAAATAAAACACATGAATAAAAAAACTATAAAAATTCCACTTAATTTCATAACTTAAAATTACTAACATTTGTTAATAAATAGACTTGATAACTTTTTCGAACTAAAAATCATTTCATTCATTTCATTAGCTGTATTTTTGAACCATGTCAAAACAATTAGATAACATAAAAACGTCACAACAGGCTATCCGAAAAATAAATAGACCGCAAGAAAGTGGCATAGTAGGTTCTGGTAAGCTTCCTCCACAAGCAGTAGATTTAGAAGAAGCTGTTTTAGGTGCATTAATGCTTGAAAAAGGACCACTTAATGATGTTATTGACATAATAAATAGACCTGATATTTTTTACAAAGATGCCCACAAAAAAATTTACGAAGCTATTCAAGAACTTTTTTCTGAATCAGAAAGTATAGATATCCTAACTGTAACTCAAAGGTTAAGGTCCAACGGCAATTTAGATTCTTGTGGAGGTGCCTTTTATATTTCTCAACTTACCAATAGAGTTGCATCAGCTGCTCATGCTGAAACTCATGCTAGAATTATTGTTCAAAAATTTATAATGCGAGAGCTTATAAGAATTTCTGGAAAGGTTATTCAACAAGCTTATGATGAAACAACAGATGTTTTCAATCTTTTAGATGAAGCTGAAAGTGAACTGTTTGCAGTTGCAGAGGGAAACATTAGAAAGGACTACCAAAACATGACAGACCTTATTCTCAAAGCAAAAGATGAAATCGAAGTTGCAATGGGAAAAGAAGATGGAATTAATGGAATAGCTACTGGATTTGCCGCTTTAGATAGAGTTACTTCGGGTTGGCAAAAATCAGATATGATTGTTGTTGCGGCTAGACCTGGTATGGGTAAAACTGCATTTGTTATTTCAATGGCAAGAAATGTAGCGGTAGATTTTAAACATCCTGTTGCAATATTCTCTTTAGAGATGAGCTCTGTTCAGTTAGTAAATCGATTAATTTCTGGAGAAGCTGAAATTCCTGCAGAAGACATTAGACGAGGGAAATTCACTAAAAAAGAATTTGAGCAGTTTTTTCATAGAACGAAACAGCTATCTGAAGCACCTCTTTTCATTGATGACACTCCTGCTCTATCCATTTTTGAATTACGAGCTAAATCAAGAAGGTTAAAACAACAGCATGACGTTAAATTAATAATTATTGATTATTTACAACTCATGTCATCTGGAGGAAAAGGAGGGAACAGAGAACAAGAGATAAGCACTATATCTAGATCTATTAAAGAAATAGCAAAAGAATTAGATGTTCCAATAATAGCTCTTTCTCAGCTTAGTAGAAATGTAGAGACAAGAGGTGGAGACAAACGGCCAATGCTTTCTGACTTACGTGATTCTGGAGCTATTGAACAGGATGCTGATATTGTATGTTTCATTTACAGACCAGAGTATTATGGCATTACTGAATGGGCAGACGGGTCTCCTTGTAACAGTCAGGGAGAAATTATAGTTGCAAAACATAGAAATGGTTCTTTAGAGGATGTTCGTTTACGATTTATAGGTAAATATGCAAAGTTTGCTAATCTTGACACCTTTAGTTCGGAAGACTATTCTGCAGAAAATTTACAACCTAATAAAGATTTTAGTCAATCAATGGGTGGGACATATACTGTTCAGTCCAAGATGAATGATGATGACTTAGACGGAGATGAAGACGGTCCGTTTTAATTTATCATCTTAATTGTATCTTAGCATAGTTTTTGATTTAAAAATGAAATGAAGAAGCTTTTAACTGTTACTATTTTTGTTTTTTGCTGTCAACTTTTTTGGGCTAGTAAAATACTTATCCCTATGGATGAAGGTGAACAAAACAATCACCTTAAAGCTTATGGAATTGCATATTGGGTGCTACAAAATGACATTGAAGTAGAATGGTTACTTAACTACAGAGGAGGCAGTTTTTTAATGGACAATTATTCTTCTATTGAAGAGGAATGCATCATAAGAGGTGTCTCATATGAAGTAATTGCAGATGTTCAATCGAATCAGATAAAAGTATCAATCTCAGATCCTGAAATTAATCAAGAGGTTGTAAAACTTCAAAAAGCACCAAAAATTGCTGTATACACACCTGATGGGAAACAACCTTGGGATGATGCAGTTACTTTAGTATTAACATATGCTGAAATACCCTATGATAAGGTTTACGATAGAGAAGTGATAGGAGATCAGCTAATGAAGTACGATTGGCTTCATTTACATCATGAAGACTTTACTGGGCAGTATGGTAAATTTTATAGGAATTATAGGAATGCTCCATGGTACATTCAACAACAAAGAGACACCGAAGCGTTAGCAAAAGATTTAGGTTTTGATAAAGTTTCACAGTTAAAGCTTGGTGTTGCAACCAAAATTAAAAATTTCACAGTTGGAGGTGGCTTTCTATTTACTATGTGTTCAGGGACTGACTCTTTTGACATTTCACTTGCTGCCAAGGGAACTGACATATGTGATTACATGTATGATGGAGATCCTGCAGATCCTGCATCTCAGTCAAAACTAAATTACGAAAACACTTTTGCTTTTAAAGACTTCACTTTAGTTCAAAATCCATTAGAGTATGAATTCTCTTCAATAGACGGAACACTTTTACATAAAATCCCTGAAAATCAAGATAAATTCTCACTTTTTGAATTCTCAGCAAAATGGGATATTGTTCCAACAATGCTATGCCAAAATCACACACAAATAATAAAAGGATTCATGGGTCAAACAACAGACTTTTTAAGATCACAAATTAAATCTGATGTGCTGATAATGGGGGAAAATAAGGCACTAGGAACAGCAAGATACATACACGGAGATTTTGGTAAAGGTCAATGGACATTTTATGGTGGACATGATCCAGAGGATTACAAACATTATGTAAATGATCCACCTACAGATCTTAATTTATACCCAAACTCTCCAGGTTATAGATTAATACTAAACAATATTTTATTCCCTGCTGCAAAAAAGAAAAAACAAAAAACCTAAGACTATCTTATTAAGTTAATGTGACCCTGCCTTCTCATGAAATCTCCCCTTCCATTTTTAAACTCTATAAAGTATAAATACACACCAACGGGTACTATTTTATCATTATTTAAATAGCTACCATCCCATGATTCATAAGAGCTAGAGGTTTCAAAAACCAAATGATTCAACCTGTTGTAAATGTATAATCTATATTCACTAAAATCTAATAAATTAACTAGAGGAAACCAATTATCATTTATATTATCTCCGTTAGGGGTAAAAGAATTAGGCGCAAAAATTATAGGGTCTTGATTAGCACAGAATTCATTAGAATAACTTTCAGATGAAAAACCAAAGCTATTAGGCTCTTCAACAGCTTTTATCTTATAACAAAACTGACCAGAAGCATTAGACCCTAAATAAGAAGAAATATCATCTTCAAAAGACAAAACAGAAGGTCCTAAAGAAACAAAAGGATTAATTTCATACACATCGTTTACTTTTCTATATAATTCATAACGATTCACTCCAATATCCCAATTAATATAGCTACTCCAAATTAAGTCATTAGTTAATCCATTATTTGCAGATGCATTTAATAAAATACTACTTGAAATATTAGACACTGTAGATTCCCTATTACAACTATCAATAACCGAAACATAGTATTGATAGCTCTGTTGATCTGCATCAACATCAGAATCTTCAAAAACAATCGGATTTATAGTCGAATTAGAAAAATTTACATAATTGAAGCTTCCTCCTCCATCATTAGAACGGTAAAGGTCGTAACCATATACATCTATAGAATTATCTGAATAAAATTCAACTTCAATTAGATTGTCATTAACTACACTTACTGAACTTAAATATGAAAAAGCAGGTTGTGATGGTTGATACACATATCTATTAGAAACATTAGAAAGAGATTTATTTACACCATTTTCGTTTGCTTCAATTAAATACTTATATGTTGAGAACCCATCTAAATTTTGATGCAAATAGCTACTAGCTGAGCCTAATTGAGCAAGTAAATTCCATGGACCATTATCTTTTGAATAAAAAAGTTTATAATTATCAACCCCATTTGGCCATCCTAAATAGCTGTTCCAAGATAAATTAACAGACAAATCACAAACATCTAATACATTGGTCAATAAAATGGTATTATGTGAGCTACTTACTGGACTTGTATTAGGGTTACCAGTAATACAACTATCGTAAGCAGCAATGCCGTAATTATCAATCTGAGCAGAAGAATTTGAAGATGTAGTGTTTAAATAGCTAGTGTTATTGTATCCATAAACTGTATCTATTACACTCCAAACACCATTAATGTTTTGAAAAATAATATATGCATAGGTATCTTGAAAAAAAGTAGGATTCCAATCTACAATTACATTTCCAGAAGAAGTATCTATAGTAACGTAATTAACTTGAGGAATATCTGGAGGAAGCATGTCTTGAAATTGATCACCATCAATGTTTGACAAACTTTCACAACCTTCATCATTGGTCAATCCAATTTTATAATTTAAAAATTCGTCACAAATAGTAATTGTATCAAAATACGAATTTAAGGTGCTAGAAATTGAGTCGATTAAGCTCCATGTTCCTAATGGATATTCCATGTAAATGTAATAATGGCTGTTCGCTGTGCTAAGTTGAGGGTTAACCATACTATTCCACTGTAAAACTGCTGTTCCATTTGAAGGGTTTACAACGTTTAAGAATAGTGTTGACAGCGTATCAACTGAATTTTCTTCAATAATTGATCCAGAAGGATTAGAAACTGTAGAAATATAATATTTAACACTGCCTAGGTTTGCTCCAGCTCCAAGATGAATATATGACGCATTAGAAATATTGGTTTGAGTTCCTATTAAATTAAAAACTCCAGCGCTTTCGCTATATATTCGGTATTCTAAAAAATCTCCCAAAGGATCATCAACCGGAATCCATGTTAGCAAAACATCTCCTAAAACATCAACAGAAACACACCGAAAATCCGGTGGTCCTAAAGCAAGAATTGAAATTGAAGTATTGTAACTCTTTTTATCTAAGTAAGTTGTTGCAAAATTTAAACATTCTATTGAATTAGATTTACCAACAAAA
>JAQWSL010000033.1 GCA_029243225.1 Flavobacteriales bacterium | reverse complement strand
ATTGCACTAAAGGAAGCAAAGGAAAAAACAAAAAATCCTAAACTGAATTTAAATGATTTAAGACAGGATAATGATGTGCTTGACACATGGTTTTCATCATGGATTTGGCCAATTTCAGTTTTTAATGGCTTTAGTGACACTAATGACAACAATGAACTTGATTATTACTATCCTACAAATGATTTAGTTACCGCACCAGAAATCATGTTTTTCTGGGTCGCAAGAATGATTGTATCTGGATTTGAATATAAAGGTGAAATTCCTTTCAAAAACGTTTATTATACAGGAATTGTAAGAGATAAATTAGGTCGAAAAATGTCTAAGTCTTTAGGCAACAGTCCAGACCCTATCGATTTAATGAAAAAGTTTGGAGCTGATGGTGTAAGAGTAGGAATGCTGCTATCTTCACCAGCAGGTAATGATTTGTTATTTGACAGTGGCTTATGTGAACAAGGGAGGAATTTTACAAACAAAATTTGGAATGCTTTTAGACTTATTAATTCTTGGGAAGTAAAAGACATTAATCAACCTGAATCCTCAGTATTAGCAACTCAATGGTTTTCTTCAAAATTCAATGCTACATTAAAAGAACTAAATACTTCATATGAAAAATTTAGAATGTCTGAAGCTTTAATGACCTCATATAAGCTTATTTGGGATGATTTCTGTTCATGGTATTTAGAAATGATTAAACCATCTTATGGTCAACCAATAGATATTAAAACAAAACAAGAATCAATTTTGTTTTTTGAAAATATTCTTAAAATTATTCATCCATTTACTCCATTTATAGCTGAAGAAATTTGGCATTTAATTGGCAATAGAGAACAAGAAGACTGTATCATCAATGCTAAATGGCCAACAATCGGAGATTACGATACTTCTTTACTATCAAATTTTGAACTTTTTGAAAACGTTATTACTGATATAAGAACTCTTCGTAAAGAAAATAACATTGCAAATAAAGTTAAACTTGAAATGCTGATTAAAGAGAATAAATCAATAGAAAAGGTTTATGACTCATTAATTATAAAACTTGGCAATCTTTCAAAACTTGAATACTCAAGTAATAATATAAAAAATGCTTTTTCTTTCATTATTGCTTCAAACGAATATTTCATTCCATTCAGTTCCGATGTTGATGTTGAAAAAGAATTAGAAAAAATAAATAAAGAAATAGAAGCTAAAAAAGGATTTTTATCTGGAGTTTTAAAGAAATTAAATAATCCTCGTTTTGTTGATAATGCACCTGATAAAGTTGTCGAATTAGAAAACAAGAAAAAAGAAGATGCTGAAAATCAAATTAAAGTTCTTGAACAAAAGCTTAACTCGATGGTGAAATAGAATTATAGACTAGATTAAGCTCTTTTCTTATTTGATCTTTTGAATACTTTTCAGTAATAGAATTTCTAACTTTATCAGGAGAATAACTTGTTTTTTTCTTGAAAATGTATTGCATAGCATTAGCTAGTTCAGCAGTATTGTTTTTTTCAATTAGCAATCCATTATTTTTATTGATAAATTGTTCTGGTCCACCGCATTTAGTTGCTATTACCGGGCATCCCGTTAGAATACTTTCTAAAGTAATCATTGAAAAAGTTTCATAATTACTATTTACAATTACGCAATCTGCTTTAGTCAATAAGTTTTGAACTTCATTTTGAGTAACCCTTCCTAAAAAGTTAACATTTTCGTTGATTTTTAAGGAAATAGATCTTTGTTTTAGTTTAAAGGAGTCTGTTCCATCACCAACAATATTTAGTTTAAACTTTGGGTAGCTGGAACTAATCAATTGAAATGCATTTAAAATTCCTGAAATATTTTTAACCTGATCTTCTAAATCTGCAATAACAAAAAAATTCATTTCATTAGAATCACCAAGAAAATGTTTTTCTTTCACATCAATTACATTCCCTAACTGTTTGATTTTCAATTTAACACCTTCTTCTGTTAAAGCTTTGGTTAAATGATTTGAAACACTTATAATACATTGACATTTATTTATTTTTTTTATTAAATACTTTCTTAAAAAGAAAGATTGTTTTTTAAACTCACCAGAAATATAACCAGACCAATGCTCTGAGATTATTATAGGAATTCCTTTGAAATATTTCTGAGCTAACCATAAGTTTCTGCCGGCAACATGACAATGAACTATATGAGGTGAAAAATTAAACTTTTGAAATTCTTGAATTGAAATTTTTACTGCTTTTAGATAATTAAATAATGAAATAAATTTATTATTAGAGCTTGGATAGGAAATGGTTAAAGAATTGGCATTACTTATTACATTAATTCGCTTAATAGTTCTATCTGAAATAAAGCCTAAAGTGAACGTTTCATTATCAACAGATGAAAGTTCAATTTGCTGCTGAATAAAATTACCAAGCTGAACATTGTGTTTGTTTGGAATCCATAAGGGAAGATGTAGTATTTTCATTCCATTTGTTTCATCTAAAATCTAATTTATACTATTTTCTTAAACATATCTAACAAGTGTATTCAATTAATTAGTATTTCCATTGTCTAAATATTTCACTAGTGTTATATTTGACAACTTATTATCAATAAAATAATAGTGAAATAAGTTTTCACAAAAAATTATAGAATTATGGCAGACGATAAGAAAATTATATTTTCGATGGTCAATGTGAGTAAACAAACTCCCCAAGGAAAACAAATTATTAAAGACATTTACCTTTCTTTTTACTATGGAGCCAAAATTGGTATTTTAGGACTCAATGGAGCTGGTAAATCTACTGTAATGAAAATTATCGCTGGAGAAGATCAAAGCTACCAAGGTGAAGTTGTTTTTTCTCCCGGTTATACAGTTGGTTACCTTCCTCAGGAGCCTAAATTAGATGAGAATAAAACAGTTAAAGAAATTGTTCAAGAAGGTGTTCAAGAAACTGTAGATGTATTGAAAGAATACGATGAAATAAACGATGCATTTATGGATGAGGCAATAATGAATGATGCCGATAAAATGAATGCTCTTATAGATAAACAAGGGAAGGTTCAAGAGAAAATTGATCAACTAGATGCATGGGACTTAGATTCAAAACTTGAGCTAGCAATGGATGCTCTTAGAACACCAGATGGAGATACTCCAGTAAAAAACCTTTCTGGGGGTGAATTAAGAAGAGTTGCTCTTTGTAGGTTGCTTTTGAAACAACCAGATATTCTTCTATTAGATGAACCAACCAACCACTTAGATGCTGAATCAGTTCATTGGTTAGAACAACATCTACAATCCTACAAAGGGACAGTTATTGCGGTTACTCACGACAGGTATTTTCTAGATAATGTAGCAGGATGGATTTTGGAATTAGACAGAGGAGAAGGTATTCCTTTTAAAGGCAATTACTCATCATGGTTAGAACAAAAGACAAAAAGATTAGCTCAAGAAGAAAAGACTGAAAGTAAAAGACGTAAAGCTTTAGAAAGAGAATTGGAATGGGTTAGGCAAGGTCCTAAGGGAAGGCAGTCTAAAGGAAAAGCTCGTTTAAACAATTACGAAGCAATGATGAGTGAGAGCATAAAAGAAAAAGAATCTAAAATTGAAATACCTATTCCCAACGGCCCTAGACTAGGAAATGAAGTAATTGAAGCGGTAAACATTTCTAAAGCTTATGATAATAAATTATTATATGATGATTTAAATTTCAAACTACCACCAGCGGGAATTGTTGGAATTATTGGTCCTAATGGGGCAGGTAAAACAACCCTCTTTAAAATGATTATGAATGAAGAAACACCATCTGGTGGTTCTTTTAATGTTGGATCTACTGTTAAAGTTGGTTATGTTGATCAAAAACACAAAGAAATTGATTTGAACAAAAATGTTTACGAAGTTATAAGTGGTGGAAATGAAGTAATTGAAATAGGAGGGCAATCTATAAATTCTAGAGCTTATGTTTCAAAATTTAATTTTAGTGGTGGAGATCAACAAAAAAAAGTTGGAGTACTTTCAGGAGGAGAAAGAAACAGGCTTCATTTAGCAATGACCTTAAAGACAGAAGCAAATGTTTTACTTTTAGATGAGCCTACAAACGACATAGATGTGAATACATTAAGAGCTCTTGAAGAAGGTATACAAAGTTTTGCTGGATGTGTAGTAGTTATTTCTCACGACAGATGGTTTCTAGATAGAATCTGTACTCACATATTGGCTTTCGAAGGAGAGTCTAAAGCTTATTATTTTGAAGGAGGATATTCAGAATATGAAGAAAATAGAAAAAAACGATTAGGAGCAGATATCGTTCCTCAAAGAATTAAATATAAAAAATTAACCAGATAACATAAATAAAATGAAAAAAGCAATAATTAAAAGTGATAAGGGTGAAATGACTGTAGAATTTTATGAAAAAGATGCACCAAAAACAGTTGAAAATTTCATTAAATTAAGTTTAGATGGATACTATAATGGCTTAACATTTCACAGGGTAATTCCAGATTTTGTTGTACAAGGTGGATGTCCTAATGGAACTGGAGCTGGTGGCCCTGGTTACTCAATTGATTGTGAATTAGATGGTGAAAACCAATATCATGACAAAGGTGTATTGTCAATGGCACACGCTGGAAGAAATACAGGTGGATCTCAATTTTTCATTTGCCACAGCAGAAACAATACTGCACATTTAGATAGAAATCATACATGTTTTGGAAAAGTTATTGAAGGGTTAGATGTTATTGATCAAATTTGTCAAGGAGATAATATTATTAGCATTACAGTTTCTGAAGATTAATTACTTCTTTTGTTAAAAGAAATATTTAAAATAGAGAGTAATGAAGATTACCCAATAATTGGAGATATTTCTTTTTACAATAAAAAAAGAGCACCAATTGTCATTTTTTGCCATGGATACAAAGGCTTCAAAGACTGGGGAGCTTGGAATTTAGTTGCTGAAAAAGCTTGTGAAAATGGTATTCATTTTTGCAAGTTTAATTTTTCTTTAAATGGAGGGACTATAGACAACCCAATAGATTTCCCTGATTTAGGTGCATTTGCAAAAAATAATTATTCCCAGGAAGTTAGTGACCTCAATAGAGTAATAAATTATATTCACATTAATTATAAGGACTTAATTAATGGAATTTTTTTAGTTGGTCACAGTAGAGGAGGAGGGATAGCTCTTCTTAATTCTACTAATTCTTTAATTAAAGGAGTTATTACATGGGCAAGTGTAGCTGATTTTGGAAACAGATTTCCAAAGAATGAAGAATTAAAAAAATGGAAAAAAGATGGTATTCGATTTATTATGAATTCTAGAACAAACCAAAAAATGCCTCATGAAATTTCATTTTACAATGATTTTCTTGAAAATGAAAAGAACCTAACAATTAAAACAGTTGTTAAAAAACTTAATAAACCTCAAATGATTATTCATGGTTCTAGAGATCAAGCAGTTTCAATAGATGAAGCTAACTTATTAAAAGAGTGGAATCCCAATGCTAAACTTATATCATTTAAAGCTTCTCATACATTTAATTCATCTCACCCTTGGACATTAACTGAATTGCCTAAAGAATTACAATTAGCATTAGATTATACGACTCAATTTATTTTATCTTGATTAAAAGATTATATTTGCGCAGTATTTAGTAAATGAAAACATCTGAAGTTCTAAATAGCCTGCAATTTTCACACACAATCAGGCGTCTATGTTATCAACTAATTGAAAATCACAACGACTTTTCTAATTCAGCTTTAATTGGTTTACAACCCAATGGTATTTATGTTACCAATAGAATTAAAAAAGAATTAGAAAATATTTGTCAGAAGGAAATTTTAACTGGCTCACTTGATATTACTTTTTTTAGAGATGATTTTAGAAGAAAAGACACCCCACTCATTCCGAGTGTTACTAATTTAGATTTCAGTGTTGAGAATAAAAAAGTTGTTCTAATTGATGATGTTTTATTTACAGGAAGAACAGTGAGATCTGGATTAGATGCGATAATGACTTTTGGCAGACCTTCAAAGGTTGAGTTACTCACGCTTATTGAAAGAAGGTTTTCACATCATATTCCTATAAGAGCAGATTACATTGGTAAATCTATAGATACAATAGAATCAGAAAGAGTTACCGTTAATTGGGAAGAGGTTGATGGACTTGATCAAGTAATCCTACATACACCAGAAGAAAAATGAAAGACTTAAGTGTAGATAATCTTTTAGGAATAAAGCAGCTCAATGAAAATGACATTAACATTATTTTTGAAACAGCTGATAGTTTTAAAAGAGTTATTAATAGACCAATTAGAAAGGTCCCTACACTTAGAGACATAACTATTGCTAATTTATTTTTTGAAAATAGCACAAGAACAAAATTATCGTTCGAACTTGCTCAGAAAAGACTTTCTGCAGACATTATTAACTTCTCTGCTGGCTCTTCAAGTTTGAAAAAAGGAGAAACACTAATAGACACAGTAAACAATATTTTGTCTATGAAAGTAGATATTGTTGTTATGCGCCATCCACTTCCTGGTGCTCATCAATTTCTATCTAGGCACATCGATGCAAAAATTATAAATGCTGGTGATGGAACACATGAGCATCCTACTCAAGCTTTACTGGATTGTTATTCTATTAGAGAAAGGCTAGGGAGCTTAAAAGGAAAAAAAGTAGTTATAGTTGGGGACATCATGCATTCAAGGGTTGCCTTGTCAAATATATTTGCACTACAAAAATTAGGCGCTAAAGTAATGGTTTGTGGGCCAACAACACTTATACCCAAATACATAAGTCAAATAGGTGTTTTAGTCGAAAACAACCTAAAAAAAGCTTTAGAATGGTGTGATGTTGCAAACATGCTTAGAATACAATTAGAAAGGCAAGATATTAGTTATTTCCCTTCTCTTAGAGAATATAAAACCCTTTATGGGCTTTCCAAACCAATGCTTGACAAGATTAATAAAGATATCATTGTTATGCATCCAGGACCAATAAACAGAGGAGTTGAAATCACATCTGAAGTTGCAGATTCTTCTAACTCAATAATACTCGACCAAGTAGAAAATGGTGTAGCCATTAGAATGGCTATTATATACCTTTTATCCTCAAAAATTAATAGAATTTAATTTAATTATTGAAAGATTTCTTCTTGAGTTGTAGCTAATCAATTGATTTTTTTTAATTTAGATACAACAATACTTATGTCATTGATGAATTTTGAAGTAAATAAAGTAGATAATATTTCTGTAGTTACCTGTAACGTTGAAAAATTAGATACACAAGTAGCACCAGAACTTAAATCTCAATTTGTTTTTTTAGACAATGAAGGTGAGATTAATTATGTACTAGACATGTCAGGAGTTAAATACTGTGACTCTAGTGGTTTAAGTGCGTTATTGGTTGGAAATCGCTTTGCTAAATCCTCAAAAGGTTCTTTTGTGATTTGTGGCTTACAACCTAATGTTGAAAAACTCATTAACATCTCTCAGCTTCACAGTGTCTTAAATATTGTTGAGAATAAAGAAGAAGCAATCGAACATTTTAATTAAGTATTAAAAAATAAATAATATGAAAAAACTTATACTAATATCAACTGTATTACTTACATCACTTTTCGCGAGTGCTCAATGTACTCCTGATCCATTGTACCAAGATTCAACTTATGGTGTATGGCCAGATACAATCCAAAATTTTGTACCTGGAACTGTAGGCACTGCTTATTCTCAGGTTTTAAATTTCAAACTTCCATTAGATGCTGGTGTAATTGACCCTTCATTTGCGGGTGTTAACATTGATTCTGCTGTACTTCAAAACGTAAGTGGTTTACCTCCGGGATTGACATACGTATGTAACACTGCAACTAATTCTTGGTTAGGTGGTGATCAAGGTTGTGCAACAATTCAAGGCACACCTACTGCTCAAGGTTCTTATGACATAACTATTGATTTAGATGGTTGGGTGACAGTTTTCTTTGCTCCATTTTCACAAGCAATTTCATTTGGTGGATACGTAATTGATGTTGGTCCAGCTGGAATTGAATCAATTGTTGTAAATAATTCAACTTTTATTTTAAATCAAAACTTCCCTAATCCTGCAAACGGTAATTCAACTATTCAATTTATTGCTGGAAAACAAGAATCTATAGATTTTACTATAACTAATCTTTTAGGAGATGTTGTTATGAAAAAAGTAATTAGCGCTAAAAGAGGTGTTAACACACTTGATATAAGCACAAATGATTTCTCTAGCGGTATTTATTTATATTCAATTTCTAATGGTAAAAACATGCTTACCAAAAGAATGATTGTTAGTAACAATTAAGAATTATTAATTGATTTTTAAACCCGCCATGTGCGGGTTTTTTTTTACATGATATTTAAGATACACATATTAGGATGCGGAAGTGCATTACCTACATTACAAAGAAATCCAACTGCGCAGTACATCAACTTACAAGAAAGACATTTATTAATTGACTGTGGAGAGGGGACACAATTACAGCTAAGAATAAATAAAATAAAGTTTTCAAAAATAGATTTTGTCTTTATAAGTCATTTACATGGAGATCATTATTTAGGTCTGATTGGTCTATTATCATCTTTACATCTTTTAGGTAGAAAAAAACCTTTGTCAATATTTGGACCTAAGAAACTTAATGAAATACTACAATCCCACTTTGAAATTAGTGGAACATTTCTATCATTCAAAATAGATTTTCAGGAGATTAATCCCAACATTAGTATGCTTCTTTTTGAAGATAATATATTTAAAGTTACTTCAATCCCCCTCACTCACAGAATTGAATGCACTGGTTTTTTAATTCAAGAAAAAGAAAAATTAAGAAGTCTAAAAAAGGATTTTATACAAAAACATAAAATTCCCATTGAAAAATTCCACCAACTTAAACAAGGCGAAGATTTAGTTACTAATGAGACTATAATTAAAAATGATGTACTTACTAATCCTGCACCAAAACCTAGGTCTTATGCATATTGTAGCGACACTAAATATGACGAGTCTATTGTTCCTATTATAGAAAATGTAGATCTGCTATATCATGAATCAACATTTTTAGAGAACAAAAGAGATAGAGCTAAAAAAACATTCCATTCAACAGCAATTGATGCAGCAAAAATTGCAAAATTGTCCAATGCTAAAAAATTACTTTTGGGACATTATTCAGCCAGATATAATGACCTTTCTGAATTTGAAAAAGAGGCTAGTTCTATTTTTAAAAATGTTAGAGCAGTTAAAGATGGCGACACTTTCGAAATTGAATTAATTAATGAAGAATAATTTAAGAATAATTTCCTCTAATGATGGAAGTCATACAATATATCGAGAGGATATTGATGAGCACTACCATTCAATACACGGTTCTATACAAGAATCTATTCATGTTTTCATTGAGGCTGGTTTAAAAACATTCATTAAAAAGAACAAAAAGAAAGAAATTAACATACTCGAAATTGGATTTGGAACAGGTCTAAACGCTCTATTAACCAACCAAGAGACTAAACAGTTAAAGCAAATAGTTAATTATCATACTTTAGAACCGCTTCCAATAGAATGCTCATTAATTAAAAACTTAAATTTTAAAAAAATTAACTCTAAAGTGTTTTCACTAATTCATAATCTTGAATGGAATTGTAATCATTCAATCAATAATTTCTTTACTTTTTTTAAAGAAAAAATAACTTTTGAAGATTTCAATTCTAAGATTAAATATGATATTATATATTACGATGCTTTTGGACCAAACTCGCAAAAAGAAATGTGGACCTTAGATGTATTTGAAAAATTATACTCTTTACTTAATTCATCAGGGATTTTAGTTACATATTGCGCAAAGGGACAAGTTAGAAGAGACTTAAAAAGTGTAGGCTTTGAAATGGAAAGACTACCAGGGCCAATAGGCAAAAGAGAAATGCTGAGAGCAAGTAAAATTTAATTTCTACAATAATATATGAAAGCAGGAGGGATGTTAAGTGGTGTGAAATCTATTTCTAAGTCTTTAAATCTTGATTGTAGTATTTTTTTAGCATTCATCGAATATTGAAATTGAATAAAATAACTATTACTTGCCAATACTTCAATCATTGAATTTAAAATTCTCAATTTAACTCTAATTGGAATTACCGCTAAAGGCAAAGATGAAATAACACCATCAACTGTCTTAACTTCATTAGGAATGTATTTCTTAACGTTTTCTGCACTATCACAAATAAGTGTTAATCTTTTATCCTTAAATTTTGACTTTAATTGATTGTGAAAAATAGGATTGATTTCAAATGATAAAAGCTTTGAATTTTCTGTCATTCTAGAAAGGATTTCAGTAGTAAAAACACCAGTACCTGGACCTAATTCAATTAGAAAAACATTCTTTGAGAAGTCAATTTTTGAAAGCATTTTTTTCATCAAAAATTTAGAACTTGGTGTTATGGCACCCACTGTTTTAGATTCTTTAATAAATTCTGATAGAAATACTTTTTTCATTACCTAAATGTTAGTGTAAATATAATACTAATTACTAATTGAAATAAATTTTTCAATTGCATATGTTTAGGTATAATCTGAAATATCTAATACTTTTGTGGTCTTAATATAAATCTTATGAAAGTTATTTATCTTTTCCTCTTTTGTTCATTATTTAATTCAATCTGTTCTCAAGACAGTAAGCTTGCAGAAAGATATTTTTTGGATGAAAACTTCAATGCAGCACTCAATGAGTATGAACTACTAATTCAAGATGATGCAGTTAACATTGAATACAATTTCAATCTTGCCATCTGTTATTTAAATACAAATGGTGACAAATCTAGAGCCATTCCCTATTTAGAAAGGTTAGTTGTAAACCCTAAAATTGTTCCAGATGCTTGGTATTTACTTGGAAGAGCTTATCACTTTGGATATCAATTTGACAATGCAATTAGATCTTATAACAAATTTATTGCGACTGGGAAAGGAAATATATTAAATCGTGATGATGCTCCAATACAAATTGAATATTGTGAAAATGCTAAAGAATTGATGAAGTTTCCTTTAAATGTGACATTCGAAAATTTGGGTAAAAATATTAATTCTCAATTCGATGACTATTATCCTTTTGTAACTTCAAATGAATCTTATATAATGTATAATTCAAATAGAAATAATTCTTCATTAGAAAAGCCAAATGGTTCATTTTATTCAAATGTTTACATTTCAGAAGTTGAAAATGGAGCTTTTCAACCATCAAAAGTCATTAAATCTTTTTGTTCTAATGATAATTCAGAAGAGATTGTTGGCCTCAAAAATATTGGTGGTAAAGCAATTGTTTTTAAAAGTAACTTGAACAATGAGGGAGATTTATATGAGCTATCATTTAAAAACAATGAATTTGGAGATTTAAAGAAACTTGACCAAAACATTAACACTAAATATTCAGAGATTGCTGCATGTGTTTCTGATGATGAATCTAAATTATTTTTTGCTAGTGATCAGGATGGTGGCTATGGAGGAATAGATTTATATTTGTGTCAGAAACTTCCTAATGGTAAATGGAGTAGTCCATTTAATTTAGGTCCTATTGTAAATACAGAAAGTGATGAAGATTTTCCAAATATATCACCAGATGGAAACACTTTATACTTTTCATCTAAAGGTCATACAAGCATGGGTGGGTATGATATTTTCACTGCAAATTGGGATGAAACAAAGAAAAAATTTACTGGAATTCAAAATATAGGTTATCCTATAAACACACCTGAAGACAACATGAACTTTAGAATTTCCAACAATAAAGAATTTGGATATATTTCTTCTGTTAGAAAAGGTGGTTATGGAAACTTAGATTTATATAGAGTGAAATTCAATAGAATTGAGCCTAGGTATACTGTCATTAAGGGAATCTTAAAAAATGATGTTGAAAGACAATCTTTAGAAGATGCATATATTCAAATTACAGATCAAGAAACAGATGAAATCTATGGTGATTATGCTCCTAATGAAATTACAATGAGATATGTAATTATTTTACCTCCTGGAAAATACTATATGTATGTTAGTGCAGAAGGTCACGATGAAATCATGGAAGAGCTTGAAATATATGACAAAGCCTCTTATAAACATGAAATCGACAAGGATATTATCTTAAAATCTGTATCTGGACAATAATGTCAATTACAATTTTATTAATTATTACTACTGTAATAATATCATATTTATCATTTAATAATAGTTCACTAAGAGAAATATTAATTTTTTCTCCTTACCAATACATAAATAATAAAAAATGGTGGTTAGTTGTTTCTCATGGATTTATTCACGCTGATTACCTTCACTTATTTTTCAACATGTATGTTTTGTATGCTTTTGGATTTAATGTTGAAAATCAATTTAGTGAACTTAATACACTAGGTTATCTTTATTTTTTAATTCTCTATTTAGGCGCTATGATATTTGCAACTTTGCCTTCAATAATAAAACATCGTAATAACCCTTCATACAGGTCTTTAGGAGCGTCAGGTGCAGTTTCTGCTGTAGTTTTTGTATTCATTATATTAGCTCCAACTGCACAAATGGGCTTAATTATTCTACCAGGATTATATATCCCAGCATTTCTATTTGGTCTCTTATACCTTCTAGCAGAAAACTATATGAGTAAAAAAGGGGGTTCTAACATTGCTCACGATGCACATATTGCCGGTGCAATTTTCGGAATACTTTTTGTTGGCTTTTTTGACTACAAACTATATATTAATTTTATCGAATCAATAGCTAATTACATTGGTATTAGCTAATTTCATATATAAGTGAAAAAACACATATCTTTTAACGGAGACATAATAGAATCATTTGATTCAAATCTTTACACAAATAGAGCTTTTAAATTTGGTGACGGTGTCTTTGAATCTATTAGAATTCTCAATGGCAAACCATTATTTTTAGATCATCACATAAACAGATTAATTGCTGGAGCAAATGCAATGAAAATTGAAGTTTCACCAAAAATTAGTGAGAGTTCTATCAGAAAAATTTTTGCTGAATTATGCCATATTAACAAGATAAATGAAAGTGGCAGAGCCAGATTAACATTTTTCAGAGCTGGAGAAGGGGCTTACCAACCGACAACAAATGAAGGGTCATATGTAATTGAAATGATCCCTATTGAAAAAAATAGTTTTGATTTAAATTCTGAAGGTTTAATTGTAGACACTTTTAAACTAATGCAAAAAAGTTTAGATCAATTTTCAAAATTTAAAACATTAAATTCTTTACTCTATGTTCAAGCAGCAATATATGCTAAAGAAAACTCTCTTCACGATAGTTTAATTTTAAACAGAGATGGTAACATTATTGAATCATCTAAAAGTAATATTTTCATTGTAAGTAATGGTGTCTTATACACTCCTCCATTAGAAGATGGATGTGTGGGTGGTGTAATGCGAATGAATATAATTAACATTGCTATTGACAATAATGTTAAAGTTTATGAATGTTCGTTAAAACCACAAAATTTATTAATTGCTGATGAAGTCTTTTTAACAAATACAATTAAAGGATTAGAGTGGGTAAGAGGTTTTCAAAACAAAAGATATTTTAATGATATATCAAAAAAGATAATTACACTTTTAAATAATAAATGTGGCTAATTACTTGTAGGGTCAATAGGGAAGTTTGAAACAATTTTATATTTACCTCCTTTTTCAGATAATATCGATTGCCATAGGTTTTGATCTATAGAAATTATACTACTTTGTTCGATTTCTGAAACAATCCAAGAATTAGATTTCATTTCATTGCTCAGTTGTGATTTTGACCAACCAGAATATCCAAGAAAAAAACGTATGTTATTTTCAGATATTTCTCTGTTATTAATTAAAGAGGTAATTTCATTAAAATCTCCACCAGTCCAAAGGTTTTCAGAAAGTTGCTTAGACCCATTAATTCGCGCACCTAGATTGTGGAAATAAAATAAGTTGTCGGAACTAACTGGACCACCATATGAAATAGAGAAATCTTTATTATCTATCTCATTAATTAATTCAGACAATGAAGGATTAAGAATATGATTTAAAATAAACCCATAAGATTCATCTTCGTTATATTCACATAAATATATTACTGATCTACTAAAATTTTCATCATCCATAAATGGTTCAGAAATTAATACTCTTCCACTAGCTGGTTTTAATTTATTAAGCTTTGATATGTCTATGAATTCTTTTAGTAACAAAAAAATTATTTAATTCTAATTTAGTAAAAAAAAAATAAGGATGAAATTTTGATTAATGAATTGCACAACGCCAAGGTAAACTTTCTGTTACTTCAGCTTCCTTTATTAAAATCTCTTCGACTCTTTTATTCACTTCGTTTTCCGGAAAATAAAGTAGTGCCATTTTAATAAATGAATCAATGTGTTCAAGCTCTTGCAAATGAAGATTAGTGTAAAATTTAGATATGCTTGGATCCTTAGCAACTTTACCTATTAACCCAAACCTTTCAGAGCCTCTTAACTCAGCAATTGAGGCAACTATAAGTCTATCCATAAACAACAAATCTCGATCAGAACGAAAAATGGGCATTAATAGCTTCATGTATGGATCCTTATGGAAAATTGGACTTAGTTGATTGCCTCTAG